>NZ_CP066171.1:603658-905487 GCF_028867705.1 Thermoleophilum album
TCACCATTACCGGCAGCGCGGCGGAAGCGATCAGGGGCGTACTGGCCACAGTCAACGCCCAGAACCGCGCGGTCATGCGCGTCTGTTCGCGCGGCGACGGGTGGGATCTGGCACTCGCGCCACCCGCCCCCGACGACGCGGTCGTTCGGGAGCGCGGCGTCGAGGTCTACATCGAGCGAGCGGTCGAACCGCAGCTGCGCGACAAGGTTCTGGACGCCTGCATCCACTGCGGCACGGTGCGCTTCTCGTTTGCCGACAAGCGCGCCAAAGCGGCATAGGAAGGCCATCCAGCGACGGGACGGGCGTCGCTCGTCGGCGGCGACGGCCGCCACCAAGTGGTCGCCGCGTCGCAGCGCCTACCCAGCCGCGCGCACGACGCTGCTCGCACTACGCTCGCTACGTGTACAGCCGTAGCGATCGCGACCCGGGGAACGTTCCGTTCGTCGATCGCCGGGACGCCGGTCGGCGCCTTGCGCAGGCGCTGCGCGCTCTAGATCTCGACGGCCGCGACACCGTCGTCTACGGCCTGCCACGCGGCGGTGTGGTCGTAGCGCGCGAGGTGGCCGACACGCTCGCCGCGCCGCTCGCGGTTCTGGTCGTGCGCAAGCTCGGCGTGCCCGGGCACGAAGAGCTCGCCTTCGGTGCCGTCGCGAGCGGCGGCGTGCAAGTGATCGACGAGCGGATCGTCGCGAGCATCGGGCTCGACGACGAGACGGTCGCAGCCGTCGCGCGGCGCGAGCTCGCCGAGGTCGAGCGGCGTGAGCGGCTCTACGGCGGCACCGGCTGGGTTTCGCCCGCGGGGCGCACGGCGGTGCTGGTCGACGACGGGCTCGCGACCGGGTCGACGATGCGCGCGGCAATACACGCCGTGCGCGCCGCCGCGCCGCGCGCCGTCGTTGTGGCCGTGCCGGTGGCGCCACCCGACACCGTACGGGCGCTCGAGCATGAGGCCGACCGTGTGGTCGCGCTGCTCACGCCGGAGCCCTTCTACGCCGTCGGCGTCTGGTACCAGGACTTCCGTCAAGTCGACGATGACACGGTTCGCGCGCTGCTCGCGGAAGCGTCAGCACGCGCGCGCACCGTGGGTGTCGACGCGGGCGACGCGGTTAGGGGTGCCGACGAAGAAGGAGGCTGCGGAGATGGCACCGATGGCGCCGCGAGCGGCGGTGAGGGTGACGTTACAGCCGCTTCTGGCTACCGCTTCGTCGAGCACACAGGCGAGGTCGCCCTCGAGATCACCGCTCCTACGCTCGAGCGAGTCTTCGAGCTCGCGCTCGCCGCGCTCGCCGAGCTCCTCGCCGGCGACGCGAGCGCGGCGAGCGGCGCCAAGCCCCCGTCGATCACCCGCGAGGTCGAGGTGCGCGCCAGTGACCTGCCGGCGCTGCTCGCCGAGTGGATGGCGGAGCTCCTCTACCTAGCCGACAGCACAGGGTTCGTCCCCTGCGCGGTAGAGCGGTTGGAGATCGAGGGCACGCGAGTGTGGGCGCGGGTGCGCGGTCGCTTCGACACTCCGTCGGCGCTGGTGAAAGCGGTCACCTATCACCAGCTCGAGCTGGCGCGCAACGACACGGGCTGGCGAGCGCGCGTGGTGCTCGACGTCTGAAACTCGACGTCTGAAGCGCGCGGTCGGACGGTCGGCTCTGCCCTGCCAGCGTGAGCCGCTGCTAGACGTCTTGTCTGCGATGGGCGCCTCCGAGCCGAGCCTGCGCCGGATCGATCCGACGACCTGGGAGATACCGCGCGACCCGCGCCGCGGCATGCGCGTTCCCGCACGCGTGATCGCCGACGGCGAGCTGCTTGCCGAGATCCGCGGCGACGAGTCGCTCGAACAGCTTCGCAACGTCGCGACGCTGCCCGGCATCGTCGAGGCGGCGATCGCCATGCCCGACATCCACCAGGGCTACGGCTTTCCCGTCGGTGGCGTCGCGGCGATGGACGTCGACGATGGAGTGGTGTCGCCCGGTGGTGTCGGCTACGACATCAACTGCGGCGTGCGGCTGCTCGCGTTGCCGCTCGCCGCCGACGAGCTCGACGCGCCGACCAAGGAACGGCTGATGGACGAGCTCTTTCGGACGGTGCCGGTCGGGACGGGCTCGGGCGGCGGGATCGACCTGGGCGCTGCGCAGCTCGATCGCGTGCTGCGCGAAGGGCCGCGCGCTCTCCTCGCGCGCGGCGTCGGCGTCGAGGCCGACGTCGAGTGCTGCGAGTCGAACGGTCGGCTCGACGGCGCCGACCCCGCCGCGGTTTCGCCCCGTGCCCGCCAGCGTGGGGCCGGGCAGCTGGGGACGGTCGGCTCGGGCAACCACTTCGTCGAGCTGCAGAGCGTGGAGCGCATCGTGGCGCCCGAAGCGGCGCGCGCGCTCGGGCTCGCCGAAGGCCAACTGACGGTCTTGATTCACTCGGGATCGCGCGGCTTGGGACACCAGGTGTGCAGCGACTACGTGCGCACGATGGACAGCGTCATCGCCCGCTACGGCATCCGACTGCCCGACCGCCAGCTGGCGTGCGCGCCGATCTCCTCGCCCGAAGGCCGCGCCTACCTGGCCGCGATGGCCGCCGCCGCGAACTTCGCCTGGGCGAACCGGCACGCGATCGCGCACCGCGTGCGATCGGCGCTGCGACGCGTGCTCGGTGCCGGGGTGGCCGAAGGCACGACCACGATCTACGACGTGGCGCACAACGTCGCCAAGTTCGAGCGCTACCGCGGCCGGCGGCTGCTCGTTCACCGCAAGGGCGCGACCCGCGCCTTTCCTGCCGGCTCGAGCGAGATCCCGAGCCGCTACCGCAGCTGCGGCCAGCCGGTCTTCATCCCCGGCAGCATGGGCACCGCGAGCTGGGTGCTGGTCGGGGCGCCGGGCGCAGTCCAGCGCACCTTCGGAACCACCTGCCACGGCGCCGGCCGCCGGCTCAGCCGCACCCGCGCCCGCCGTCAGATCCACGGTCGCGAGCTCGCGCGCCAGCTCGGCGAACGCGGCATCGCCGTGCGCGCCGCCTCGGCGCGCGGTCTCGCCGAGGAGGCGCCCTTCGCCTACAAGGAGGTCGATAGGGTCGTAGAGGTAGTCGAACGCGCCGGGATCGCGCGCCGTGTCGCGCGGCTCGTGCCGATCGGCGTCGTGAAAGGGTGAACTACCCCAACGCGAGCAGGGAGGGGGAGCCTCGATGGCAAAGGCGAAGTTCGCCGACCGTTTCGAAGCCGGGCGTCGGCTCGCCGTTCTCCTGGACGGCCTCGACGGCGACGTGGTGGTGCTCGCGGTCACCCGTCAGGCGTTGCCCGTGGCGTTCGAGGTGGCGCGCGCCCTCGACGCGCGCTTGGACGGCGTGCCCGGCGACGCCCGCGCCTGGCGCGGTGAGCCGCCACGGATCGAGCTCGCCGGGCGCGAAGTGCTGCTTGTCGACGACGGCACCTGCAAGCCGGCCCGCTTCGCCGAGGCCGCGGCGGCCGTCCGGGCGCTCGGCGCGCGGCGGCTGACCGCTGCCTTCCCTGCCACGACCCGCGAGCTCGAAGAGGAGGCGGCGCGCACGGTCGAAGAGATCCACGTCGCCGAACCAGGCGACCCGAGCTACGGCGACGATTCTCCGGTGACCGGCGAGCTTGCTGCGGAACTGCTCGAGCGCGCCCTCGAGCTGTACGCCACCGGCCCGCGCGTCGAGCTGCGCACGCACGGCGTCCACGACGCCTGACAGCGCAGCGCTAGCCGGCCCGAGCTAGCCGCCGTCGCACGTCGTCGAGAGTCGCCGGGCGCGCTTCGATCTGCACCCAGACGTCGCCCAACCGCGCAAGCCGGCGCCAGACGTTGCCGATGTCGAACCGGTCGGGACGTGTGCGCCGCTGTCCGAGCTCGCTCGGACGCAGCGGAACGGCGACGGTGGCGCGCGGCGTCGCTCGAACCGCGTACGGCGGCACCGCCGTCTGGGCGTACCCGTTGCGCGCGACGTCGATGTAGACGCGTTCACCGCGCGACGCCCGCCGCTGCGCGACGGTGAAATCGTCGGGGTGGCGGCGAGCCAACCGTTCGGCCAGGTCGTGGGCGAGTGCGCGCACGGCGTCGAAATCGCTGTCGGGTTCGATCGCCGCGACGACGTGAAAGCCACGCTTGCCGGTCGCGAGCACATGCGGCGCCAACCCGACGCGCGCAAGCGCGCGGACGACGGTGCGAGTGGCGGCGCGTACCCGGGCGACCGGGGCAGCGGGTGGGGGATCGAGATCGAAGATCAGCCGGTCAGGATTGGCGAGGCGGGGGGTGCGTGACGTCCACACGTGCGGTGTGATGCACGCCTGGTCGGCTAGGTACACGAGCGTCGCGGCGCGCTCGATGACGGCGTAGGTCGTCTCGCCGCCTGCCTTGCGGGGCACGGTGACGCGGTCGATCCAACCGGGAAAGTGCGCCGGCACCTCCTTCTGTACGAAACCCTCTTGCTCGATTCCGTCGGGGTAGCGCTCCATGCTGACGGGGCGCCCGCGCAGGTGCGGGAGCATCAGCGGCGCGACGCGCAGGTAGTAGCGGGCTAGATCCAGCTTCGTGATGCCCGCTGCGGGGAACAGCACCTTCTCGGGTCGCGCGATGCGCAGCTCGCGACCGTCGACCGTCAGCCTGGCAGGGTCGCTCACCGCGCGTTCGGGCGCTTGGCGTGGTCGCCGTTTCGCGGCTCGCCGCCGGAAGCGAGCGACAGGTTGCGTCCCGGGGCGATCGCGTGCTCGACCTGGAACGTGGTGTGCTCGATCCCGAAACGGGAGCGCGCCACCTCGGCGAGTCGGCGCCGTGCGGCGTGGCAGTCGGAACCGGGGCGGACGATCACGTGCGCCGAAAGGGCCGGGAACCCCGACGTCACCTCCCAAACGTGGAGATCGTGAACATCGACGACCTCGGGGTCGGCGGCGAGCTCGGCCACCAACCGGCTGGGGTCGACTCCCCGTGGCGCGCCCTCGAGCAGCACGTGGGTCGCTTCGCGCACTAGCGCCCAGCCCGAGCGCAGCATCAAGAGCGCGACCAGCGCCGCGGCGACGCCGTCGGCGCGCGGCGAGCCGCCCGCCCACACGATCGCTCCGGCGACGGCGGTCGCGATGAACGCGAAGAGGTCGGTGAGGACGTGCTGGAAAGCGCCCTCGACGTTCAAGCTGCGGCGCTCGGCACCGGCGAGGATCCGCACGCACGCCAGGTTCACGGCGATCCCGGCGAGGGCTGTGGCGACAACGATCGGCCCGTCGACCGTCGGCGGCGTGACGAAACGGCGCGCCGCCTCGTACAGGATCACGAGGCCGAAAACGATCAGGGTGAGGCCGTTCGCCTGGGCGGAGATTACCTCCGCTCGCCGCAAGCCGTAGGTGTAGCCGCCCGCCGGCGGGCGCGCGGCGAGCCGTGCTGCGACGAGCGCGAGCGCGAGCGCGCCGGCGTCGGTGAGCATGTGCGCGGCGTCGGACAGCAGCGCCAGCGAACCCGAGACGATGGCGGCGACCACCTCGGCGACAAGGAAGGCGACCAGTAGCGCCAGGGCGGCGGCGAGGCGGCGCCGCGACCCGCTTCGTGCCGTTTCGTGCCAGTGGTGGTGGCCGTGTGCGTGGGGATGGCCGTGACCGTGACCGTGACCGTGGCCTCGCCCCGGCTCTCCGCCGCTTCCAAGCTCGTCGCCAGGGTGTACCCGAGCGCCAGCGGCCGTTTTTCGGGCCCTGTCCGAGCTCACGCGTCAATGCTCGCAGAGCGGGAGGGTTCGCGCACGCCGCGCGAGAGCTGTGCGGCGGCTCGCCGAATGCTCGCGAGCGGGGCCACGCAGGGCGCGGCAGGCGGTCGGGTCACTGGCCAGCGGAGCCGTCGGAAGGCGGCGACTGCGGCGTCGCTTGGGGAGCGGTGTGCGTCGGTGCGGTGGGCCCGCCGGCCGGCGGCTGCTCGGCGGGCGGCGTGGTCGGCGTGGTGCGCGGCGTCTGCGCCTCGTTGTCGTCCGGCGTCGTCCCTTGGGGTGCCGGTGCCGAGTTCGCGCCACCGACTGTCTTGGTCGGCGCTGTCGTGGTGCGCGCTGGCTCACGCTCTTCGCTGCCCGCCCCGCCGAAGATCGTCGTGCGACGGCCGCGGTCGGCCAACGACCGCCCCGCCACGAGTTCGGACGCAGTGAGTAGGGCGCCGCCGACAACAAAGCCCGCGATTCCCGTCGCGAGCGCGGCGAGGAGAATGCGCCGGCGGAGCCGTTCGGCAGCCGCCCGGTAGACGCGAATCCCCGGTCCGCTTGCGGTACGAGCGGCGGCTCCGCGGCGGCGCACGCGCGGCTCTAGCCGCGCGAGCGGACGCTCGAGCAGCTCGCTGACAAGCGCGACGATTATCGGCGTCACGGCTGCCGCTACGGGCGTGCCCGGCCGCCACACGTGCGAGGTGACGACAGCCGCCGTCGCCGACGACACGCTGGCGACCGCGAGCGTGCGCAGCGACAACCGTCCGCCGTGCGCCCTCCTGCCATCGGCGCCTGCGGACATCGCGGCCGCAGGCTAGCGTTCGGCCCGCAGTGACGGGACGTCCTGGCGCAGCTCGGCGCGAAGCGCTCGCCGGAGCGAAGCGTCGGCGCGCATGTGCGCGCGGAAAGGGGGAGCGGGAGTGGCAAGCGCAGCGCTCGAGACCGACGTAGTCGTCGTCGGAGCGGGACTTGCGGGGCTCGCCTGCGCGCGTGAGCTCGAGCGTGCCGGTCTGGCAGCGGCCGTGCTCGAGGCTCGCGACCGCGTGGGCGGGCGCATCCTCGGTCGCGAGATCGCCCCCGACACCGTCGTCGAGCTCGGGGCGCAGTGGGTCGGGCCCGGTCAGGACCGCGTGCTCGCGCTGGCGACCGAACTCGGAGTCGACACATACCCCACTTACCGCGAGGGCATGCGACTTTTCGAGCACGGCGACAAGGTCACGCGCTACCGCGGCACGATCCCACGCCTCAACCCGCTCGTGCTGGCCGAGGTCCAGGTCGCGCTCTGGCGGATCGATCGCCTCGCTCGGCGCGTGCCCTGCGAGGCACCCTGGGAGGCTCCGCGCGCGCACCGGCTCGATGCGGAAACGGCTGCCAGCTGGATCCGGCGCTCCGTGCGGTCCGCCACCGCCCGCAAGCTGCTGGCGCTGGCGGTCGAGGCGGTCTGGGCGTGCGAGCCCGAGGACCTCTCCTTTCTGCACATGCTCTTCTACGTCCGTTCCGCCGGAGGCTTCGAGCGTCTTCTGGAAACTGAGGGCGGCGCCCAGGAGCGCCGCTTCGTCGGCGGTTCGCAGCTCTTGCCGCACCGTCTTGCGGCCGAGCTGGCGTCGCCACCGGTACTCCGCTCGCCGGTACGCCGGATCGAGTGGGGCGACGATCGCGTCACCGTGATCGCCGATCGCGCCCGTTTCCGTGCCCGCCGCTGTGTGGTGGCGCTGCCGCCACCGCTGGCCTGCCGGATCGAGTACGACCCGCCGCTGCCGGCGCTGCGCGACCAGCTCGCCCAGCGCACCCCGCTCGGGACGGTGATCAAGTGCATGGCCGTCTACGACGAGCCGTTCTGGCGCGACGAGGGGCTGAGCGGCGAGGCGACGAGCACTGTCGGCCCGGTGGGCGTGACCTTCGACAACTCGCCCCCGCAGGGTCGGCCGGGCGTTCTGCTCGGGTTCCTCGAGGGGCGGGCGGCACGGACGCTCGCCGGGGCGACGGTCGCACAGCGGCGGGAGGCGGTACTTGCCTGTTTCGCCCGCCTCTTCGGGCCGCGCGCCGCTCGCCCTCGCGACTTCGTGGAACACAGCTGGGCCGACGATCCCTGGTCGCGCGGGTGTTACGGCTGTCACTTCACGCCCGGCACGTGGACCGCGTACGGCAGCGCCTGGCGCCGGCCGGTGGGGCCGATCCACTGGGCGGGCGCCGAGTACGCGACGCGCTGGAACGGCTACATGGACGGCGCCGTGCGCTCCGGCGAGGAGACCGCGCGCACGCTCGCGGCCGAGCTCGCCGGTTGAGTTGGTCGGGACCCTTTAGGGGTTAGCGGCCGGGGCGGGCGTCAGACCGCGCCCGCTTCGACGTGGTCGCGCAAACCGCGTATCCCTTCCTGCTGCGCACAGGCGGCGCAACAGAAGATCATCTCGCCGGCCTCGACGCCGTGCCCGATCACCCGGCAGCCGCAGTGTTCGCAGCGTGGCGCCAGCGCGTGGATCGCGCACTCGAAGCAGTCGAAGGTGTGGCGCTCGCTGGCGACGACGATCTCCATCGTGCGCTCGTAATCGTTGCCGCAGACCTCGCAGCGTCCCATCGCTTCCTCCTCGTTCGACGGCAGTGGTCGCTTGCGTCTACACGCTCGCGCTTACCCGTTCCGTTGCTGCGGCTACCGCCGCCCGCCCGCACCACCCGCCTACGCCGCGCACCGGTGCGCACCGCTGCGCAACGGCGCGCACCGCTGCGCACCGGCGCGCATCGCTGCGCACCGTCGCACGCTTGTCGCCCACCCCCGCGTGCTGCCGCTCGCCCTCTACTCGCCGAGGACCTTGATCACCATCCGCTTCGGGCGCTGGCCGTCGAACTCGCAGTAGAAGATCTGCTGCCAGGGCCCGAGATCGAGGCGGCCGTCGGTGATCGGAACGATCACCTGGTGGTGGACGAGGAGGTTCTTGAGGTGGGCGTCGCCGTTGTCCTCGCCACCGGCGTGGTGGCGGTAGTCGCCCGGGTCGGGGAGCAGCTGGCGAGCGACTTCGTTGCTCGGCGCCCGCCAGCTCGGCGGCGCGATCTTGTCGAGCCACTCCATCACATCGGCGTGCAACCCCGGCTCGTCGTCGTTGATCCAGACCGCGGCCGTGATGTGCATCGCGCAGACGACAGCGATCCCCTCGCTTACCCCCGCCTCGTCGACCGCTTGCTGGACGTCCTCGGTGATGCGCACGAACTCGCGGCGCTCGCGGGTGTGGTAAGTGCGGTAGACGGTATGGGACTTCACCGGCGAATCTCACCTCCGTGGATCTCGGCTTGCAGGGAAAGGTTTGCGTCGTCGCCGGCGGCAGCCGCGGGATCGGTCACGCGTGCGCTGCGACGCTGGCTGCCGAGGGCGCGCAGGTGATCGTCGTCGGGCGCGACCGCGCGCGTCTCGAACGTGCAGCGGGCGAGGTAGCGCGGCACGCAGCTGACGCCGAGCGCGCGGTGCTGCCGCTCGCCTGCGACCTCACCGCCCCCGACGCGCCGGCGCGGATCGCTCAGGCCGTCGCCCAGACGGGAGCCGGCGCTCCCTGGGGGCTGGTGGTCGCCGCCGGTGCGACGCGGGCGCGGCCGCTCGACGAGCTCCCCGACGAGGTGTGGGAAGAGCAGTGGCGACTGCACGTGATCGCGCCGCTCCGCCTCTTGCGCTCGGTGTGCCCCGCGATGGCGGAGGAGGGGGGCGGCCGCGTCGTCGTGGTCGGCTCGTCGGCCGGTAGGCGCCCCTCGGCGACCCTCGACCCGAGCTACTCGGTCACCAAGGCGGCCCAGCACGCGCTAGCGCGCACCTTCGCCGACCGCTACGCCGCCCGCGGCGTCAACGTCAACGTGGTCGCGCCCGGCCCGGTCGAGGGCGAGCTGTGGGCGGGGCCCGGTGGGCTCGCCGAGGAGATCGCCCGCCGGCAAGGCACAAGCGTCGACGCTGTGCTCGAAGCCACCCGCCGGCGGTCCCCGACGGGGCGTATGACGAGTGCCGACGAGGTCGCTGCTCTCTGCGCGCTGCTGCTCTCGCCGCGCGTCACGAACGCCACTGGCGCCGTCTACGCGCTCGACGGCGGGGCCGTCGCCGCCTTCTAGCTCGCACCGGCCGACGTGCGAACGAGCTGCGCGCGACTATCGCTTCGCGCTCAGCGGCGCTTCGGCCGCCAGCGCAAGGTGGCGCGGGCGCGACGGCTGTTGCCCGCCAGGTCGCGCGCGGTCACCCAGACGCGCAGCGTCAGCGTGCGTCCGCGTCGCGCCTCGCGGCGCGCGATCGTCGCCCAGCGCTTGCCGAGCGACAGCCGCACGCGGCGTGTGCGGTTCGCCTGCAATTGGAGTCTGCGCGGCTTCGGGCGAGTTATGCGCACGCTGCGCTTGCCGTACGAGAACGTCGCTGTCAAGGTCGCGCGGGCGTTCTCGTCGGCGCGCACCGACAGCAGCGGCGCGCGCCCACGAGCGACGCTCGTCGCCCCGCTGAGCTTGACCCTGAGCGCAGGGGGGCGCCTGTCGCTCGCCGCAGGTGTGCAGATTGCAAAGTCCTCGGCCTGGGCGGCACGGAGCGCCGCGCGCGGCAAGCGGCCGAGCGCGATCGCGCCGCGGACGGTGCGCCGGTTGCCGGCGGCGTCGCGCGCGCTCACCGCGATCACCGCGCCGACAGCGCGCCGGCGCGCGAGGCGTGACCGTACGAAGCTGCGCGCACGCCGACCGAGCGCTATGCGCAAGCGCACGGTGCGGTTGGCGCGCAAACGCAAGCGCTTGCCGCGCGCGCCGAGCAAGCGCAAGCGCCGCTTGCCGTCCGTCAGCGCGGCGGTGACCGTTCCCGAGGCAGGCTCGTCGGTGCGCACCCACACCGTGAGCGGCCGCCCGCGGCGCAACGCGCTGCGGCTCTGCAGGCGCAAACGCACGATCGGCGGGCGGCGGTCGCCCGCTGCCAGCGGCGGAGCGCATGCGGGGGGCGGGGAGGCGCCGGCACCAGCGTCGGCACGCCAGACCAGGTCGAACGCGACTCGCGACCCCTGGAAGCGGTTGTCGAGCGTCGCGGGAACCGTGGCGCGCAGTCGGAAAACGCGACCGCTCTGCGGCGCCAAATTGCCTAGTGGCACCGCTTGCATGCCTGTCAGAGAGCCGCGGTAGACGAGCGCCGCGCGCTGCGGGTCGGTGCGGTCCCACAGCTCGATGGCGACACTTCCGGCGAGATCACCGCCGCTGGTGCGCATGTTCGCCGCGCTGGCGCGAAGGGCACCCGCCACCGTGCCGGTGTTGCGAACCGTCACCGTGCCTTCGGCGCTGCCGCCCGGCGCCAGCTTGGCGGTGCGCAGCACCGGGGCGTTGCCCACCGAGGTCGCGAGCCCGAGCGAGCCGCCGCTGGCGGTCAAGGCGAGCGGCACGCCGGCGGAGCGCGGTGGCGCCGGGGCGACGAGCGCCGCCGCAGCGGTCGCCAGCGCCGCGGTCGCGACCGCGAGGTGCCGCGCAGCACCTCGCTTCCATCGCGCTCCGTTCGGCGCCCGCTGCCGCCGGCGGCTAAGCGCGCCCGATCGCTGTCGTCTCAGAACTCGCAATCCGCAGCCCCGCTCTCGTTCACGTTGCCGGTGGCGATCGCGTTACCGGCGCGGTCGTAGGCGCCAGCGGGCACTGTCCAGGTCATGTTTCCGTTCCCGCCCGCTGTGTTGACGCCTCCGTTCGGAGTGCCGAGCGTCACGACGATCGCGTTGCCGGTCCGCTGCATCGTCGAGCCCGTGAAGTTGCGGCTGGCGCCGACGTAGTCGCTGCGGCCCAGCGACAGCGGGTTGGCGACCGGCAGCTGCGTCGTGTTGGCGGCGTTCCGAACGGTCAGGCGGTCGTCCAGCAACAGGCCGTCGACGATCCGCACGGTCACCGTCGTCGGACTGCCATCCCAGCCGGCGAGGATCGACTGCGGGTCGATCGGCTCCGAGTAGGTGAAGGTGACGGTGTCGCCGCTCTCGGGCCGGCAGGCTGTCGCGCCACCGTTCTGCGTTTGCACGTCGACGCCCTGGGGAGCGGTGTTGTCGACGTTGGCGGTGTAGGGGCCGAACGTCCCGGCGTTGCCAGCGTTGTCGGTGGTGGCGATCGAGAAGCTGTAGACGCCCGCGGCTAGCGGGTTCTGGGCGGTGAGCGCTGCCGAGCGGTAGTTGTAGGTCTGACCGCCAACCGTGTAGCTGCCTGCGACGAGCGTCACCGCCGTCTGGCCGCTCGTGAGCGAGGAGACGTTGGCGGTCACGGTGGCGATTCCGCTCGGCGGGTTGCCGGAATCGGCGATCTGCGCGTAGACGTAGTACTGGCCGCCCTGGCGCACCCAGTCGGGGTCGAAGCCGCTCGTCTTGGCGATCGCCGCGCGCACCACCTGGGGCGGCTTGAAGTCGGGGAGCGTTGCGATCACGTTGCCGCTGCTCGTCGCCTGTGCCGAGAACGCCCCGAACGCGTGCGCGCCGGCGAGCGCGCCCAGCGTTGCGCATGCTGCCGCGCAGACCGCGAGGGCGCGTGCGGCCCGTCGCGAGCTCATGCCGCCGCTCCTTCGCGCGGGGGTTCGCGCTCCGGGCGCCAGATCTGCCACAGCTCGAGCAAGCACAGCAGCGCTAGCGGCAGCGCAACGAGCAGGAGCCTCCCGACACGGCCCGCGAGCGGTTGCAGCACCAGGCCGATGCGCGGCAGCCGGAAAACGACGCGCCCGATTCGGCCGTCGCTCGCGACCGTCCAACGCTCGGCGGCGCTATTGGCATCGCCGCGCGTGACGAAGTGAAGGCGGCCGTCGCGCTCGCGAACCGTGATCACACGGTGGGTGATCGTGCGCCCGCTGCCGAGCGGGTCGGCGAAGGCGACGACATCGCCGGGACCGGCGGCACGCGCCGCGATCGGCGCGACGACGACGACGTCGCCTCTGCGCAAAAGCGGGCGCATGCTGTCGCTCATCTCGGTCATCGGGCGCCACCCGACGACGAGCGGCCCGCCGAGCACCAGCACGAGGCCGACGAGCGCACCCGCCGCCGACCAGAAGACGAGTCCGAGCGCGGCGGTGGCGGTGGCGAGGAGGCGCCGTGCTGCTCTCATCGCGCGCCTCCCGGCTGCTGGCTGCCCCGCCGACCACCGTGGGCCGTGGCTGCCCGCCCGCTGCGGCGGACAGGGCGGGTCGCGAGGTCGAGCCGCACGTCGAGCGCACGCGCGGCGAAGCGACGCGCCCGCGGCCTGGCTTGCAGCTCGAGCACGTACACGCGACGTGCACCTGCCGCCAGGGGAGCCTTGTCGACGAGGGGGCGTCGCGCCGCGCCGAGCGACCGGCGACGCGCGATCGTGCGGCCCTCGCTGTACACGGCGAACGAGACAGCGCGCGCCAGGGTGCGGTCAGATGCGCTCAGGTGCAGCACGACCATGCGCGGCCGACCGGAGGCGTTGCGCACGGCTAGGTGCGCCGGAAGCGTGCGACCGGGCTGCAGGGTCCCGGACGCCACGTTTCGCGCCCCGGGCGGCTCGAGCTCTCCCGGAACCGTCGCGGTGACCTGTGCGAACGGAGCGGGCGGCTGGCCACGGGGCACCTGTCCGGCGCTAGCGGCTGCAAGCGTCGCCGCGAGACCGGCGGCGAATGCCAGCGCGCGGGTGGTGCGGCTACGGAGAGGGAGAGCGACCCTGGCCATCTGCGTGCTCCTCGCCGTGGTTCCCGGCGGTTAGCGCCGGGCACCGCGCCGTCCCTCGGCCATCGCCCGGCCGACGCTGCGGTCGGCCGGGCGATGCTGTGGCGGGGGACCGGCGGTTCAGTTGTTACGCGCTTCCCAGACGAAGGAGTGCGAGCCGGTGGTCAGGCCCTGCGCGTTGTTGTCGTCCTGCACCGACACCGTCACGCGGAAGACGAGCTCGTCGCTCGGGTTCCACTGCGTCTGCGAGCCGGGGTTGACGGCAAGGCCGTTAGCCCAACCGCTGTAGCTCGACGCGAAGTTCTGCAGGCTGCCCGTGTACACCGTCGCTTGTGGGGTGAAGCCGGTGCAGCTCGGGAACGACGGGCTTGCCTGCGTGCCCTTCTCGACCGTCAGGTTCACGTAGGGGGCAAGGGAACCGACGGTGCCGCTCAGGTACATCTTGACACCGGCGGGTAGCGAGCCCGTGTAGCTGACGCGGATGCAGCGCTGCACGGTGTTGTTCGGCGCCTGGTTGGTGAGGTTGTAGAGCGCTGCGCCGGCGTCGTTATCGGAAATGACGACGGTACCGGTGGAGACGCTGTTGCCGGGGTTCGTCGTCGAGCTCGAGAACGCCGAGAAGGCGGCGTAGCCGGCGAGCGACCCGAGCACACCGACTGTTGCGACCGTGGCGAGGACCTTCCTTGAACGCGAGCGAGCCATCGTGGCGGTTCCTCCTGCTGGCGGGATTCGGTTTCGGGGGCGCCACCTCCCGACGTGACGGTCCGGGGTGGCGCTGTTGGCAAGTTGTCCGACCCCGGTCGCCGCTTCCGTCGGGCGACCGGCGCGAGCGGGTTCCTGACTGTTGAGGTCGATCGGCGTTAGGCGCGAGGGCCATTAGTCGAACATCCGTCGAAGGGGGAGGGCTGGCTGCTATGGGCGCCGGTGCGCGGGCCGTCGAGCAACGCGTGGAGCGTGCTCGCGCGCGCCGGCCCGCGCGCCTGCCGCTCTCAAGACCCCACGCGCAGCTACCGATCCCACGATCGTGGGGCGCTCGCGGCGAGCGCTCGACGGCGAAGAGGGGACGACCGAGGGGTAGGGACGCGAAAGGACGGGGACACCGGTGTCGAGCGCAAGCGAAGACGCTCCAGCAGCAGCCCACCATGGCCTGCTCAGCCCCCCTGCACTCGCCGACGAGAAGCGGTTGGCGATGCGCGTCGCGGGTGCGCTCTGGACGGTCGGCGGCGCGACGATCGTAGCGGTCGGCCTTTTCGCCTATGCCGATCCGGTGGTGCACCGCGTGGTGCTTGCGGTCGGCGGCGGGGCGCTCGGCTGGGGCTGCCTGTGCCTTGTGTTTTTGCGCGGCGAGCGTGTCGCCGATTGGGTTTGGCACACGCCGGCGGTCGCGGGAGTCGTGGCGAGCACCTATGCGAGCCTCGTCGTCGGCGCCGGCTCGCCCTTCCGCTTCTACCCGCTCTTCATCCTCCTCTACTGCTCCTTCTTCTTTCCCTGGCACCAGGCGCGGCGCTACTTCCCCCTCGCGACGTTTGGCTACCTGCTCGCCACGCTCGGGCCGACGATCGACCCGTTGCGCGCGCTCGCTGCGGTGGGCGCCGCCGGCGCCGGCCGACGCGCGCTGCTCGGCGAGGCGTTCGTGCTGGTGCCGATGTTCTGGACCTGGTCGCTATTGGCGGCGCGTGCGCGCGAGGCGGCGCGTCGGTGGCGTGAGCGTGAGCGCCGCCGGGCGCTGACCGACCAGCTCACCGGGCTCGCCAACCGGCGCGCTTTGCTCGCTCGTCTCGAGACCGAACTTGCCCGGTCCGATGGGGCTGGCACGGGTCTCGTGGTCGTCGACCTCGACGGCTTTAAACAGTTCAACACCAAGTTCGGCTATCTCGTCGGCGACCGCGTGATCGTGGCGGTCGCGCGGCGTCTGCGGCGAGTCGTGCGCGACCAGGACCTGTTGGTGCGTCTCGGTGGCGACGAGTTCGCGATCGTCGTCGGCGAAGCCGACGCCAGCGTCGTCGATCAGGTGGCGCAACGCGCGGTCGCTGCGGTGCCGTGCAGCGCGGGCGAGCTCGGTTTGAGGGAAGCGCCCGACCAGCCGCTCGGCGCCAGCGCCGGAGCGGCGATCGCACCCCGCGACGGCGCCACGGCCGACGAGCTGATCGCCGCGGCCGACGCGCGCGTGCGGGCGGCGAAACAGAACGGCAAGGGGATCGCTCTCGGCGTCGGGCTGGCGCGGGCGGACGCTAGCCTGGCGCGCCCGTGAACGCCGACGGCCACGTCACCGGCGCGACCGGCGCCGAGCCTACGAGCGAGCCCACAGCAGCTCGCCGGCGCGTGGTGATGGCGCTCGCCTTCTTCCCGCGCGGTGGCTCGGCCCAGGTCGCCCGCTACCTCGCCCGCGGTCTCGGGCCCGCCGGCTGGGACACGACGATCGTCTGCGGCTCGCTCGGCCGCGCCGGGGAACCTTCGCACGCAGCCAGCTTCTACGCCGGCCTCGACGTGCACGCGGTCGACTTCACCGCTGCGGCGCAGGCGCCCGACCCGCTCGCTGCCGACCCGCCTTTTCAACCCTCGTTCGAGGACCGTCCGGGCGCGCCCGACCGCGTTTACGCGAGCGTCGACGACGCCACGTTCGAGCGCCTGGTGGCGCTGTGGGCGGAAGCGCTCGACGCGGCCGGTGCGGCCCGCGCGGACCTTCTCCACCTCCACCACCTCACACCGATCCACGAGGCGGCGTTGCGCCACTT
Source organism: Thermoleophilum album (assembly GCF_028867705.1). Taxonomy (GTDB): domain Bacteria; phylum Actinomycetota; class Thermoleophilia; order Solirubrobacterales; family Thermoleophilaceae; genus Thermoleophilum. Next base: position 619,680 of record NZ_CP066171.1, read on the forward strand.
CCCGCACGTGCCGCGCGTTGGCCACATCCACGGCACCGAGCTCGCGATGCTCGATCGCATCCGCGCCGGCGCCCCAGCCGGCTGGCGCTACGCCGACCGTTGGGCCGAGCGGATGCGCCGCTGGGCGCAGTCGTGCGACCGGCTGCTCGTGCTCTCGCCGGAGGCGGTCGCTCGCGTGCCCGCCGAGCTCGGGGTCGATCCGGACAGGGTCGTCTGGGCTCCGAACGGTTTCGATCCGCAGGCTTTCGACCGGCGTCCGGCGGCGCCCCCCGAGCGCCGGGCGCTGTGGCAGCGCTGGCTGGTGGAGGAGCCGCGCGGCTGGGACGAGAGCGGGCGACCCGGGACCGTCGCCTACCGGCCCGAGGACCTCGAGTGTTTTGCCGGCGACGCTGTCACGTTCGTCTTCGTCGGCCGCTTCACGGCGATGAAACGGGTGCCGCTCCTCGTCCGCGCGCATGCGCGCGCGCTGCGCGAGCTCGACGTGCCGGCACCGCTCGTGATCGTCGGCGGTTTCCCCGGCGAGTGGGAGGGCGAACATCCGTTGGCGGCGATCCGTGCGACTAGCAACCGCTACGCGTTCCTCGCCGGCTGGCACGGCCACGACGAGCTGCCGCAGGCGCTCAACGCCGCCGACGTCTTCGTGCTGCCCTCGGTGCGCGAGGAGTTCGGCGCGGTGATCGTCGAGGCGATGGCCTGCGGGCTCCCGGCGATCGTCGTGAACGCCTACGGTCCGGCCGAGATCGTCGCCGACGGCGAGACCGGTTGGCTCGTGCCGCCCGATGACGAGCAGGCACTGGCTCGCGCGCTCGTCGAGGCCGCTAGCGACAGCGAAGGGCGGCGCGCCCGCGGCGAGCGCGCCTACGCCGAGGCGCGCCGCCGCTACGGCTGGCCGGCGCTGGCGCGCGGCTTGGCGGCGGTCTACGACGACGTGGTGACAGGGCGCCCGCCGCGCGAGGGCAGCCACACGCTGGTGGCTAGCGACCATCCCGGCCGCTAACCGCCGTGCGCGCTCGGCGCGCGGGCGGCCCGCTACAGCGACGGCGTGCCCGGCACGCCCTGGCCGTGGCGTCCCTCTCCGCGCGCAAAGCGCTGGGCGCCCGCCGCTGCGTCGGCGAGCGTCTCGCGGCCGAGCCGGCGCTCGAGCTCGAGACCCTCGGCCAGCGGCAAGTCAAGGGCGCTGAGTGCAGCGCGGCGGTCGGCGAGGAGGGTTCGGCGGGGGTAGGAGGCGATCCGCTCGGCGAGCGCCAGCGCCCGCTCGAGGTGCTCGCCGGGCGGCACGACCTCGCTCACGAGCCCGAGCGCGAAGGCGCGTGCGGCGTCGATGACGCGCCCTGTGAGGATCAGGTCGAGCGCTGGGCCGAGACCGACGATCCGCGGCAGACGCTGGGTGCCACCGTCGACGAGCGGGACGCCGAAACGCCGTTCAGTGCAACCGAAGCGAGCCGTGCTCGTGGCGATACGCAGGTCGCACCACAGCGCCAGCTCGAGTCCACCGGCCACGCACCAGCCCGAGATCGCTGCGATCGTCGGTTTTCGCGCCGGCCGGCGGGTGAAACCGAGCGGCCCGCCGGGATCGTCGATGCGGCCGGCGAGCGTGTCGATCGCCTTGAGGTCGGCGCCGGCGCAGAAAGCTTCGTCGCCGGCCCCGGTGAGCACGAGAACGGCGGCGTTGTCGTCGGCTTCGAAGCGCTCGAGGGCGTCGGCGAGGGCGGCTGCCGTCGCGCCGTCGATCGCGTTGCGGCGCTCGCGGCGGTCGATCGTCACCACCGCGGACGCGCCGCGACGCTCGTAGCGCACCGAGCTCATCGCCGCCGGCGCGAATCCTCTGGTCGCTGGGCCGGCAGCACGGCTTCGGGTCGTGCGCGCCGCTGCCGGGACATCGCCGGCCCCGCTTCGGCTACCAACCGATACGCCGCCGCAGGTGGAGCGCCTTCTGCCGCTCTTTGCGCTGCTCTAGGAGCGCCTGGGCGATCGACGCCAGCACGACGACGAGCACGAAGAAACCAAGGACGCCGAGAGCGAAGAACGTGACGAGCTTGTCGGTGGTCTCGCCCAAGAGTCCCTCGCCGTTGTCGCTGGCGAAGGCCGCGGGGGCCGCCCAAGCGACGAGGAGGACGGCCACGGCCGCTCCGACCAGTGCCCGCTTTTTGTCGCTGGCCCGCTGCATCGTGCCGGGAACTGTAACCGCCCGGCCCGTGGGACGGCGCGACGCCGCCGGCCGGTCCGCCACGGCACCACCTACTAGGGTTCGCCGCCGCGCGGCTTGACGCACGGTCCCCCCGCCTCGATCGACCACGCGAAGAGGTTCACATGTCACTGCTCGAAGCGATCGTTCTCGGCGTCGTTCAGGGACTCACCGAGTTTCTGCCGATCTCGAGCACCGGGCACCTACGCATCGTCCCTGCGTTCGCGGGCTGGGACGATCCCGGCGCTGCCTTCACGGCGGTCGTCCAGCTTGGCACGACCGTGGCCGTCGTCTGGTACTTCCGGCGCGACCTTTGGGCTGTGGCGCGCGCCTGGCTGGTGAGCGTCGCGCGGCGAGAGACACGTCCGCGCCAGCTCGAGGCACGGCTCGGCTGGTACCTAGTGGTGGCGACGGTGCCGATCTCGCTGTTCGGCTTCGCCTTCCAGCACCAGATCGAGACGGGCGCGCGCAGCCTCTACCTGATCGGCAGTGCTCTGATCGTGTTCAGCGCGGTGATGTTGGTGGCCGAGCGCTTGGGAGCGCGCGAGCGGGGGCTCGGGTCGGTCGGTCTGCGCGACGCGCTCGCCGTCGGCTTCGCTCAGGCGCTCGCGCTCGTGCCCGGCGTTTCGCGCTCCGGCGCGACGATCTCGGCCGGATTGCTGGTCGGTCTGGAGCGCGCAGCGGCGGCGCGGTTTTCGTTCCTCTTGTCGATCCCGGCGATCGTGCTGAGCGGCCTGTTCGAGCTCCACAAACTCGTGAACGGGACAGCCACCACGCGCGCCGGGGCGTTGGCGATCGCGGTAGCGACGGTGTCGGCGTTCGTCTTCGGCTACGCGTCGATCGCGTTTCTTTTGCGCTACTTGCAGACCCACTCGCTCGGCGCGTTCGTCGTGTACCGCGTCGCGCTCGGGGCGGTCGTTCTCGCGCTGGTCGCGGCAGGCGTCATCTCCTAACCTGGCGCGCTCGCTAGGCTCGTCGCGATGCCGCGTTACGCGAGCTTCTTGGTGCTGGCGCTGGTCGCGCTCGCGCTGGCGGTCGTGCCGTCGGGCGGGCGGCTGATCGACGTCGCCGGCACCGCGGTCGCGTTCGCTTTCTTCGCTGCCGTCGGTTACGGCGGTGTGCGCCTCTGGGCGCGGTACCGCGACGAGATCGAGTCGTTGTCGCCGCGGTTGCGGTTGGTGCTGTACGGCTCGCTCGCGTTGGCGGCGTGGGCGCTCGCGGCGGCGGGTCGGCTGCTGGCAGCGGGCGGCGGTGGGCTGCTTCTGTGGCTGATGCTGCTCGCGCTCGCCTGCTACGGGCTCGTGTGGGTGTGGACCCGCTACCGCACGCTCTCCTGAAGGCTTCGTTGGTTGCTCGGCGTGCCTGTGCGCGGACGCTCGGACGCGGGGTCGGGCGCGGCGCGTCGTAACAGCTGTGCGACGCTCGTAACCCAACCGTGCGCGGCGCGGGCCGAGTATCGCCGCGTGGCCGCGGAGCGCGGACAAGCAGCGATCGAACTGCTCGTGGCTGTGGTGCTGCTAGCCGTGGCGACAGCTGCCGGCTGGCAGGTAGCGCGCGTCGGTCACGCCGGCGCGACCGCCGCCAACGCCGCCCGTGTCGCTGCGCGCGCCGCGACGGTCGGGAGCGATCCGGTCGTTGCCGCACGCTCGGCGCTGCCGCGGCGGCTGCGGCGAACGCTGCGCGTACGCGTTCGGCAGGGGCGGGTCGAGCTGCGCGTGACGGTGCCCGTGCTCGGCGGGATCGGCCGCGTCGCTGTAAGCGGTCGGGCAGCGATGTACGGCGCGCTGCGGTGAGCTCTGCGCAGACGTCTCGGCTACCCACCCACGAACAGCGCGCAAGCGGTGGCGACGGCGCGTGCGGCACACGCCCCTGTTGGTGCTGCGCGCCGAGCCTCCGTCACTCGTGCTGCTCGTGTTGTTGGCGCAGCCACCGCTGTCGCCGCCGCAGCCGCTGCAGCCGCTGCCGCAACTGCCGTGGCGGGGAGGCCGGGGACTACTCGTCGCGGAGCCCGCGGCGAGCGCCGTGGAGCGAGCGGTTCGCCCGTGCCTGTACGCGCGGGCGCGCAGGTCAGGCGACGGTCGAGGCGCTGGTCGGCGCGTTCGTGTTGATCGCTCTCGCCTTCGCCGCCCTGCAGGGGTTCTGGCTGTGGCGCGCGCACGTCGCGGCCCACGCCGCCGCGGCCAGCGCTACCGCCGCGTTGGCGCAGGGTGACGATCCGCGACCGGCGCTCGAGCGAGCGCTGACGCCCGAGCAGCGGAGACGCACGCGTCTCTTCGTGCGCGGGGATTCGGTGGCGGTCACCGTGCGGCTGGCGCGGAGCCTACCCGGGTTGCCGCGTGCACTGCGCACGGTGAGGGCGCACGCGAGCCTGGAGGGGCCGTGAGGGGAGCAGCAGCGCAGTCCCGCGCTTCGCGCGCAGCGACGACGGAAAGCCCGAACGGGGAGGACCGGTGAGCGCCCTCTCGTCCCTACTCCGTGCAGTCGACGATTTCCTGTTCGAGCGGGTGCCGCTGGCGGCGGACGATCGCTCGAGCGGTGCGGAAGCGCCGGCCGCTACCAACGTCACCGCCACGAACCTCGCTGCAACCGGCGTGACCTCCCGCGTCGCAGAGGGCTCGTCGCTGGACGACGCAAGCCAGCTGCGGGCGTCGGCGCGCGTACACGGCAGCGGACGCCGCTCCGCCGACCCTGCCGAGCGCCCGGCGAGGTCGCACTCGGGGGCGCGAGCGTTCGAGGCGGTGCCGACGATGTCGCTAGCCCGGCCCCCGTCTCCCGCAACTTTCCCGGCCAGAGCGGCTCGGGTGCCGCTGGTCGGCGTCATCGCGCTGCGGCAAGGGGACGGCGCGACGACCGCGGCGCGAGCGTTGGGGCTCGCCATCCGCACCCGGCGCCGTCGGCGAACGCGGGAGCCCCGGGTGGTGGTCGTCGAGCTAGCGTCGCGCTCGCCCGCGGCACCGCCGGGCGCCGGACGCGCGCCCACAGTACCCACGGAGAACCCGGGCAGCGAGAGTGGGCGGGCTCCCAACGGATCCCTCCGCGTCGCAGACGTTCGCGGGGCGCTCGGCGGTTCAAGAGCACGCGGTTTGCAGGCGCTGCTCGCCGCGGCAGGTTGCCCGCTGCGGCGGCTCGGGCGCTTGGCGATCGTCGACCCGCTGTGCGTCTACGAGCTGCACGCCCCCGCGGGCGGGCAACTCTCCGGTGGCCAGCCCGTGGGGGCGCGCTCGGCGGGGGGTGCGCACTCGCACTCGAAGGCAACCGCGTCCGCGCCCGCGCCACATTCCGAAGCGGCGTTCCTCGCTGCGCTCGGGACGGCTGTGACCCTTGCCGGCGGCAGCGCGGTAGTCGTCGATCTCGGCTGTCGAGCGCTCGACGAGATCCCGCCCGGGCTCGACGCGCTCGTGCTCGTCGTCGGTGCGACAGCTCCGGCACCTCTTCTCCGTCTTGCCTTGGCAGCGCTGGCAGCCCGCCCAGGAGGGTGGTACGGACCCAGTTCGCGGCGCCCGCTTGGGTGTGTCGCGCTGCTCGTCCGCGCCGACCGCAGCGACCGGTCGGTCAAAGAGATGCCGCCGGTCCCCCACGTACCGTGGCCGCACGCGCCGCTCGCGGCGCGACTAGCCGCGGCGGGGGTCGCGGCTGGGGCGTTCTCCGCGCCGGCTGCGAGCCTCTGGCGCGAGCTGTTCGGCGAGCCGCGCTGACGGACGGCTCGTCGCGCCGACTGCAGCGGTCGCGAGCCGCGATCGCCCGGCCTGCCGCGCCGCCGTCCGCTGCACCGCGCGTCTGCGGATGGGGGTAGCCGAGCGCTCGCTTGTTTGCCGCGCTGTAACAGGCGCAAGCCCCCGGTAACGCGGCTGGCGCGAGCGTCTTCGTGTGACGCGGAAACTTTGCGTGATCAGGGCGTGGCACCGTTTTTGCGCGCGCCCCTGCGCCACCCCCGAGGGGTCGGGAGCGCGCCCCACCCCCGAGGGGGCCGGAGCGCGCTCACGAGCGGCCGCCCTGCGCGCCTGGCGCACCCCGTGGCGGGCAGCGCAAGGACAGGCGCTGCCTCTCGTGCTCGTCTTCGTCGTGTTGACGAGCGGCTTCGTCCTCGCGCTCGCGGCCGTCGGCGCAGGGCTCACCGGCAAGGGGCGTCTGCAGCGCGCAGCCGACCTGGCGGCTCTGGCGGCAGGGCAGACAATGGCCCGCAACTACCACCGCTTGTTCGTGGCGCCGACACTTCCAGGCGGTCGCCCGAACCCGCTGCACCTGAGCGACAGCGCGTACCGCTCGCTGGCAGAGCGCGCGGCCGTGCGCACGGCGCGTGCGAACGGTGCCGAAGGGCACGCGATCGCGGTCGAGTTCGGAGCCGGTTTCGCACCCACGGCCGTCGCGGTGACCGTTCGGGGCACCGTCGCGACGCCGCTCGATCGACGGCTCGGCCGGTCGCGCCGACCGCGCGCCCGCGCCCGCGCGGCCGCTGCGATCGTGCCGCCCGCAGCGGTCGCGTCACCGCTCGGTGACCGCGGCAGCGGCGGCGGCTACGACGGGCCGCTCGCCTACCGCCAGGGCAAGCCGATGCGCCCTGATGTTGCCGCTGCTTTCGACCGGCTCGCGGCGGCGGCGTGGCGCGAGGCCCGCCTCGCGCTGATCGTCAACAGCGCCTTCCGCTCCGATGCCGAGCAGGCACGTCTCTACGCTGCCAATCCGAACCCCCGCTGGGTCGCCCCGCCGGGCACCAGCCTCCACCGCTACGCCACCGAACTCGACCTCGGTCCACCGGCCGCCTGGACATGGCTGGCCGCAAACGCCCGTCGCTTTGGTTTCATCAAGCGTTACCACTGGGAACCGTGGCACTACGGCTACGGCCCCAACCCGCGCGACCGCCAGCACCCGGCACAGTACGACCGCGGCTCCTGGGAGCCTCCGGCCGGCGACCACTCGCGCATCCACAGCGGCCTACCCGATTTCGTCCCGCCGCGGCTCGTCGCACCGATCGCGCGTGCGGCGCAGCGGTGGAACGTCTCGCCCGCGCTTCTCGCTGCGCAGCTCTACGTCGAGTCGGGGTTCAACCCGTTCGCTCGCAGCCCCGCGGGAGCGCTCGGCATAGCTCAGTTCATGCCGGCCACCGCGCACGCCTACGGCTTGCGCGACCCCTTCGACCCCTGGCAGGCGATCGACGCCCAGGCGCGACTTGTCCGCGACCTGCTCGACCGTTTCGCCGGCAGCGTGCCGCTCGCGCTAGCGGCGTACAACGCCGGCCCGGCCGTGGTCGAACGCTACGGTGGCATCCCGCCCTACCCCGAGACGCGCGCCTACGTGATGCGTATCCTCGGCGTCCTCGGCGGCGTCGGCGAGGTTGCGCTCGCGCGGCCGCGGGTCGCGTTAATCGAGTAGCAAGCGGTAGGTGCGGATCGCTCGCCACGCAGGGCCGAACGCCGCCTGTCTGCCAGTGGGAGTGGGCCGCGGTTGACGGCGGGTGCTCGTGGCCGATGCAGCGGGGAGCTATGACCGGGTGCGGGGCGAGCGTCGCGGCGCGCTCGCGAACAAAACGGTCACCGCTCCCCGGCCGGACGGAGGCCTCTAGGTCTAGGCTCCCCGCCATGGCACAGGTGAAGGTCAACGGAGTGGAGGAAGCCAAGGCGCTCGTCGGCAAGACGCTCGGCCCGAGCGACTGGCGTCCGGTTACACAAGAGATGATCGACACGTTCGCGGATCTCACCGGCGACCACCAGTGGATCCACGTCGACCGCGAACGCGCCGCGCGCGAAAGCCCCTTCGGGACCACGATCGCGCACGGCAACCTCACGCTTTCGTTGATCGACGGCTTCCGCGCGCAGCTTGTCGCGCTCGAGGGCTTCCGGATGGCAATCAACTACGGCTGGAACAAGATCCGCTTTCCCGCGCCGGTGCCGTCGGGCTCGCGCATCCGCGTGAGCTGCGAAACGGTGTCGTTCGACGAGGTCGGCGGCGGCTGGTGGCAGCTGATCCAGCGCTTCACCGTCGAGGTCGAGGGCTCCGAGAAGCCCGCCTGCGTCGCCGACTCGGTCGTCCGTCTTTTGGCGTAGAGCGGCGGGCCGCGGGCGCGGCATGCCGCCGGGGCGAGGCGTGACGGCGGAACGCCGCTGCCGCGGGCGCTGCCTAACCTTGCCGCTCGAGGAGGTTGGAAACGCCCAGCGCCGCGCAACGCCGCAACCATGTCGACGAGCAGCGCCGTGCCCTGCCCGACGCGCCCGGCGTTTACATCTTCCGCGACGCCGAGGGGCGGGTGCTCTACGTCGGCAAGGCACGCTCGCTGCGCAAGCGCGTCAACTCGCACTTCGCGCGCCGAGGTAGCGGCAAAGGGCTTGCCGACGCCGTCGCCGACATCGAGGTGCTTGTCACCGAAACCGAGGCCGAGGCGCTGCTCGCCGAGCAGCGCTTCATCAAGCACCACCGGCCGCTCTACAACGTCCGCCTGCGCGACGACAAGTCCTACCCCTACATCGGCATCTCGCTCGACGAGGACTTTCCGCGCGTCTACTTCACCCGCGAGCGCCACAAGCCAGGGCGCGCCTACTTCGGCCCCTTCTCGAACGCGCGCAAGGTGCGCGAGACGCTCGACCTGCTCGGCCGCATCTTCCAGTTCCGCACCTGCGAGGGGCGCGAGCCGGGGCGGGCTTCCGGCAGCCCCTGCCTCGACTATCACATCGGCCGCTGCCAAGCGCCCTGCGTCGGCTACGTAGGGCGCGACGAGTACCGCCGCTCGATCGAGGCGATCGTCGCCTTTCTCTCCGGTCGCTACCGCGCCGTCGAGGACGAGCTCGAGCGCGAGATGCGCGCTGCCGCCGACCGCCAGGAGTTCGAGCGCGCCGCGCGCCTGCGCGACCGTCTGCAGGCGGTGCGCTCGCTGCTCGAACGGCAGCGGGTGGCGAACCGGTCGGTGGGCGACGTCGACGTCGTCGCGGTCGCCGTCGCGGGCAGCGACGCCAACGCCCAGGTCTTCCGCGTTCGCGACGGCGTTCTCGCCGACCGACAGAGCTTCTATCTAGAGAACCCCGCCCAGCGCGAGGCGGCCGAGGTCGCCGAGGAGTTCCTGCTCCAGTACTACGAGGCGGCGCTCGTGGTGCCGCCGCAGGTGATCGTCCAGAAGGGCGTGAAACGAGGGGAGGAGATCGCCGAGGCGCTCTCGCGCCGGCGCGGCGCCCGCGTCGAGGTGCGCGCCGCCGAGCGCGGCGACAAGCGGCGGCTGCTCGAGCTCGCCGAGCGCAACGCCGAGCTCGCGCTCGCGCAGGATCGCTTGCGCGCCGAACGCCGCCGCAGTCACCGCATAGCCACGCTCGAGCGCCTGCGCGAAGCGCTCGGGCTCGAGCGCCTGCCGATGCGGATCGAGGCGGTCGACATCTCGAACCTGATGCACGCCCACACCGTCGCCTCGCTGGTCGTCTTCGAGGGCGGGCTGCCGAACCGCGACCACTACCGCCGCTTCCGCATCCACGACGCGGTGCAAGACGACTTCGCGGCGATCGCCGAGGTGCTCGCACGGCGCGTCGCCGAGCAGCGCAGACAGCGCGAGCTCTCGCCGCACGACGCCGACTACGACGCGAGCTTCGCAGCGCTGCCCGATCTGATCTTGATCGACGGTGGCCGCGGCCAGCTCTCTTCCGGGCTCGCGGTGCTCGACGAGCTACGCGCCGCCGGCGTCGCCGTGTGCTCGCTCGCGAAAAGGCTCGAGGAGATCTACCTGCCCGGACGCAGCGAGCCGCTCCGGCTCGAACGCTCCGCTCCCGAGCTCCAGCTCCTGCAGCGGGTGCGCGACGAAGCGCACCGCTTCGCGCTCGACTACCACCGCCGGCGGCGTAGCGCCGACCTAAGACGTTCCCTGCTCGACGACCTGCCGGGAATCGGGCCGGCTCGCAAGCGCGCGATCCTGCGCCACTTCGGTTCGCCCGAGCGCGTGCTCGCGGCCAGCCGCGAGGAACTCGAGGCGGTGCCCGGCCTGCCCGCCAAGGTGGCACGGCGCATCCACGAACAACTTCACAAAGTGCGCTGAACCGGCCGCGCCGCCATGTGGCAAGGTTCGATCATGTCCGCGCCGTTGCGGGATCTCGTCGTCATCACCGGCTTCTCGGGCGCCGGCAAAAGTCAGGCGATGGCCTGTTTCGAGGACGCCGGCTACTTCTGTGTCGACAACCTCCCGCCCGAGATGATCGAGAACCTCGCCGACCTGCTCGAGCACGAGGGCAGCAACGTCGAGCGGGCGGCGGTCGTCTGCGACGTGCGCGGCGGGCGCTTCTTCGAGGCGCTGGTGCGCGTCCTCGGGCGCTTGGCCGAACGCGGGACGCCGCACCGCGTGCTCTACCTCGAGGCGTCCGAGGAGGTGCTCGTCAACCGCTTCAAAGAGACGCGGCGGCGGCACCCGCTGGCAGCGACCGACCCGCACGTCGAGACGTTCGTCCGCAGCCACGTCGGCACGCCCCTTGCGAGCGCCGACGGGGAGCTGCGCGCCGGCCAGCTCGAGCGCGCGATCCGCCTCGAGCGGCGCTTGCTCGAGCCGCTCAAGGAGCAAGCCGACGTCGTCATCGACACCTCCGACCTAACCGCCGCGCGGCTGCGCCAGCTCGTGGCCGAGAAGATGCTGCCGCGCGGGCGCAGCGCACGGCTCGCCGTCTCGCTTTTGAGCTTCGGTTTCAAGCACGGCACGCCGCGCGACATCGACCTGCTCTTCGACGTGCGCTTCCTGCCCAACCCGCACTACGAGCCGGAGCTGCGGCCGCTCACCGGGCTCGACGAGCCGGTCCGCCGCTACGTCGAACAGAGCGCCGAAAGCAGCGAGCTCGAGCGCCGCATCCTCGATCTGCTCGACTTCCTGTTGCCCCGCTACGAGCGCGAGGGGCGCGCGCACCTCACGATCGGCATCGGCTGCACAGGCGGGCGGCACCGCTCGGTCGTGCTCGCCGAGCGGATCGCGGCGGCGCTGGCCGCGCACGACCGCTATCTGGTCGACGTCGTGCATCGCGACATCGACCGTGCCGCACCGGCGCCGCGGGCCGCGGTGGGATAGATTCCCTTGTCGCTCCGGGGGCACGACCCTCGATCGCCCGCCCCCGCAAGGTGTCGACCAAGCGACTGCGAGGACCCCAGATGCCGGTGAGAGCTGCGATCAACGGTTTCGGACGGATCGGACGCAACGTTTTCCGCGCCGCCTTCGAGCGCGAAGCGGACATCGAGTGGGTGGCGGTGAACGACATCACCGACACCGCGACGCTCGCCCACCTGCTCCGCTACGACTCCAACTACGGGCCCTTCCCGGGCACGGTCGAGCACACCGACAACGCCCTGATCGTTGACGGGCGCGAGGTGCGCGTGCTGGCCGAGCGCGACCCGGCGGCGCTGCCCTGGGGCGAGCTCGGCGTCGACGTCGTGATCGAGTCGACCGGTCTTTTCACGAACCGCGACGACGCCGCCAAGCACCTCGCGGCAGGGGCGCGCAAGGTGATCATCTCCGCTCCCGCCAAGAACCCCGACATCACCGTGGCGCTCGGTGTCAACGACGACGCCTACGACCCCGACCGTCACCACGTCATCTCGAACGCCTCCTGCACCACCAACTGCCTGGCACCGGTAGCCAAGGTCCTCCACGAGACGGTCGGCATCGAGCACGGCGTGATGACCACCGTCCACGCCTACACCGCCGACCAGCGGCTGCAGGATGCCCCGCACAAGGACCTGCGGCGGGCGCGTGCCGCGGCGATCAACCTCGTGCCCACCTCGACCGGAGCGGCGCGCGCGATCGGTCTCGTGATCCCCGAACTCGCCGGCAAGCTGAACGGGATCGCGGTGCGCGCACCCGTGAGCACCGGCTCGGTGGTCGACCTCGTGGTGCGCACCGCTCGGCCGACGAGCGAGGACGAGGTCAACGCTGCGGTCCGCGAGCGGGCCGACAGCGGCGAGCTCGCCGGCATCCTCAAGTACACCGAGGAGCCGATCGTTTCGACCGACATCGTGCGCTCGCCGTACTCGTCGATCTTCGACGCGCAGCTCACGATGATGATCGAGGACCGCCTGCTCAAGGTCGTCGCCTGGTACGACAACGAGTGGGGCTACTCGAACCGAGTCGTCGAACTGGCCGAGAAAGTCCTCGCCGGTACGCGCGTTGGCTAGCGCGAACGCCACCCCCCGACCTGGCCGAGACGGCGCGCCGCCACCCCAGCGCTTCCGCAAACGCACCTTGCGCGACCTCGATATCGCGCAGGGCCAGCGCGTGCTCGTGCGCGCCGATTTCAACGTGCCGCTCGCCGACGGCGCGATCACTGACGATCGTCGCATCCGCGCCGCGCTGCCGACGATCGAGCACTTGCGCGGGTGCGGTGCGCGCATCGTCGTCTGCTCCCATCTCGGCAGACCAAAGAGCCACGACCCCGAGACGTCTCTGCGGCCGGTAGCCGAGCGGCTCGCGGAGCTGAGCGGCGCCGTCGTGCACCTCGCCGACGACGTCGCCGGTCCGCACACGCAAGAGCTCGTCGCCGGCGCCGAAGCGGGCGAGATCGTGATGCTCGAGAACCTGCGCTGGGAGCCGGGCGAAACCGCCAACGACGAGGGCTTCGCGCGCCGGCTCGCGAGCCTCGGCGAGGCCTACGTCAACGACGCTTTCGGCGCCGCGCACCGCGCCCACGCGTCGACCGCCGGTGTCTGCCGGTTTCTGCGGCCGGCGGTGGCCGGTTTTCTTCTCGAGCGCGAGGTGACGACGCTCGAGCGGCTTGTCGAGGCGCCCGAGCGACCGTTCGTCGTGGTTCTCGGCGGCGCCAAGGTCAACGACAAGGTCAAGCTGATCGAGCGCTTCTTGACGATCGCCGACGAGCTCCTAATCGGCGGCGCGATGTGCTTCGCGTTCTTCCGCGCACAAGGGCACAGCACCGGCGACTCGCTGGTCGACGACGAGGGCGCAGCGATCGCCCGCGAGGTGCTGGTGCGAGCCGAGGCCGCGCGCTGCCAGCTGCGCCTGCCGGTCGACATCGTCGCCGCCGACCGCTTCGCGGCCGACGCCGAGCGACGCGAACTTGACGGTGTCGACGTGCCCGACGGTTGGATGGGGCTCGACATCGGGCCCGCCACGGCGCGGCTGTACGCCGAGCGGATCGCCGCCGCGGGATGCGTCTTCTGGAACGGTCCGATGGGCGCCTTCGAGCTCGAGCCGTTCGCGGCCGGTACGAGCGCGCTCGCCGAGGCGGTTGCGAACGCCCGTGCCACGACCGTGGTCGGTGGCGGCGATTCGGCGGCGGCGCTCGCCGCTTTCGGGCTCGACGAACGCGTCGATCACGTCTCGACCGGTGGCGGCGCTGCGCTCGAACTGCTCGAAGGACGCGAGCTTCCGGGCGTCGAGGCGCTCGACGACGCCTGATGCCGCTCGACCCGCCCACGGAGGGGATCCGATGAAACGCAAGCCTTACGTCGCCGGCAACTGGAAGATGTGGGGAACGCGCCGCCAGGCACGCGACTACTTCCCGCGCCTGCTCGAGCGCCTCGCCCCGGTGGCTGAGCGGACGGTCGACGTCGGGATCTGCGCCCCCTTCACCGCGCTCGACGTGTGCGTGGAGGCGGCGCGAGGGAGCGGTGTGCGCGTGCTCGCCCAGAACATGCACCAGGCGGCGGAGGGGGCGCACACCGGCGAGATCTCGGCGGCGATGCTCACAGAACTGGGCGTCGACGGCGTCGTGCTCGGGCACTCCGAGCGGCGCCGCGACCACTGCGAGAACGATCGCGCTTTGCGGGAAAAGCTGCCAGTGGCGCTGGCTGCAGGGCTCGAGCCGATCCTCTGTGTCGGCGAAACCGAGGAAGAGCGCGAGCAGGGCGAGACCGAGCGGCGGCTTCGCCAGCAGGTGTGGGAGGCGCTCGAGGACGTTCCCGACGACCGTCTCGGCGACATCGTGATCGCCTACGAACCCGTATGGGCGATCGGTACCGGCCGCACCGCCACACCCGACCAGGCTCAGGAGGCGATTGCTTTCATCCGCGCGCTCGTGGCTGATCGTTCGCGCGAGGCGGCGGCGAAGATCCGCATCCTCTACGGCGGCAGCGTCAAACCCGACAACGCCGCTGACATCCTCGCCCAGCCCGACGTCGACGGTGCCCTCGTCGGTGGTGCGAGCCTCGACCCCGTGGGGTTCGCCACTATCGTCGCAGCGGCGGAAGAGCGGTGAGCAGGCGTTTCGAGCGAGTCTGCTTGGTGGTGCTCGACGGTTGGGGTCTCGCTCCGGCCGGTCCCGGTAACGCGATCGCGCTCGCCCGTACGCCCGTGTTCGACCGCCTGTGGGCGGAGCTGCCGCACACCCAGCTGACGGCGTGCGGCCGTGCCGTGGGACTGCCCGACGGACAGATGGGCAACTCGGAGGTCGGGCACCTCAACCTCGGCGCGGGTCGCATCGTGCGCCAGGACCTCACCCGCATCGACGACGCGATCGCCGACGGGTCGTTCTTCGACAACGATGTGCTGCGCGCCGCCTGTGCCGATGCCCGTGCCGGCAGCGGCAGGCTGCACCTGCTCGGGCTCGTCTCCGACGGCGGTGTCCACGCAAGCATGGACCACCTGCAGGCGCTGCTCGAACTGGCGCAGCGCGAGCGCGTGCCCGACGTCTGCGTGCATGCTTTTACCGATGGGCGCGACACACCGCCGACCTCGGGCGCCGGTCATATCGAGACGCTCGCGCGGTGGGTCGACGAGCTCGGCGGACGCGTCGCGACGATCAGCGGGCGCTACTACGCGATGGATCGCGACCGCCGCTGGGAGCGGACGAAGAAGGCGTACGACGCGATCGTGCACGGGCAGGCCGAGGGCGGGCACTTCGACGATCCCGTGGCGGCGGTGCGCGCCGCCTACGACGCCGGCGAAACCGACGAGTTCATAACGCCGCGGCTGGTGGGCGCCGAGGGGCGCGTGCGCCCCGACGACGTCGTCGTGTTCTTCAACTTCCGTCCCGACCGTGCCCGCCAGCTGGTGCGGGCGCTGGCCGAACCCGAGTTCGCGGAGTTCGAGCGTGGCAGCGAAGCGGTCCGGGAGCTCGTCACGCTCACCCGCTACCAGGAGGAGTGGGACTTCCCGGTTGCCTTCCTTCCCGAAAAGCCCGATGTGACGCTGGCCTCGGTGCTCGCCGACAAGGGCTTGCGCCAGCTGCACGCCGCCGAGACCGAGAAGTACCCGCACGTCACGTACTTCTTCAACGGCGGTGTGGAGGACCCGTACCCGGGCGAGGAGCGGATCCTGATCGACTCGCCGCGTGACGTCCCGACCTACGACCACAAGCCGGAGATGTCGGCGCCGGCCGTAGCCGACGCCTTCTGCGAACGTTGGCGGACGGGCGACTATGCGTTCGGGATCGTCAACTTCGCGAACCCCGATATGGTGGGCCACACCGGCGTGATCGAGGCGGCGGTGCGCGCGGTCGAGTGCGTCGACCGCTGTCTCGGCCAGGTCGTCGACACAGTGCGAGCGACCGGCGGCGCCTGTGTGGTCACCGCCGACCACGGCAACGCCGACAACATGCTCGAGCCGGACGGCAGTCCCAACACCGCGCACTCGATGAACCCGGTGCCGTTCGTGATCGAGCCCGCGGTCGGCGCCCTGCACGCCGACGGTGGCGTGCTCGCCGACGTCGCCCCCACGGTGCTCGCCCTGCTGGGGCTCGATAGCCCGCGGGCGATGACGGGTAAGCCACTTTACGAACGGTAGTTCCGCCTGCGCAGCAGCAGCAGCAGCAGTAGTAGCAGCAGCAGCCTGCGAGGGCGACTCCGGCGATCGCTCGGCTGTCCGCAGCGGCCTGACAGCCTGGTACGACCTGAGCCATCAACGCTAAATAGATGTGACAAGAAGACGCTTAGATTTTATGATTGCTGCTGAGTAAAGAATCAGTTCGCGGAAGGAGGTGAGGAGACAGATGGCCATGCTCGTTCGACCGGAACCGCTAAGCGCGGAGCTCGACCGGCTGTTCACGTCGCTCTTCGGCGAGGCTCGGCCCGAGCGGTGGGTGCCGGCTATGGACCTCTATGAGACCGACGACGCCTACGTGCTGAAGGCCGACCTACCCGGCCTGTCCGAGAACGACGTCTCGATCGAGGTCGAGAACGGCGTTCTGACGATCTCCGGCGAGCGCCGCTCCGAGCGCGAGGAGAAGCGTGACGGCTGGATCCGCGCCGAGCGCACGTTCGGGCGTTTCAGCCGCTCGCTGACGCTCCCGGAGGGCGTCGATCCGAACCGGATCACCGCCGAGTTCGACAAGGGCGTGCTCACCGTTCGCGTGCCGAAGCCGGAGCAGCACCGTCCGCACCGGGTGCAGATCCGCGCGGCTGGCGGCGACGGGCAGCGCACGCTCGAGGGCGAGGCGCGCGAAAAGGCCTGATTCGCTGACCTCGATCTGAGTCTCTCCGGACAGTCGCAGGCGGGCGCGCTCGCGGGCGCGCCCGCCTGCACGCTCTGTAGCCTCGCGGCGGTGTCGACCCGAGCGTCCTCCGCCACCGTGCAGCGCCTGCGTTTCACCATCCAAGCTCGCGACGGCGGCGCGCGCGCGGGCGTTCTCGAGCTGCGTCACGGAACCGTCGAGACACCGGCGTTCGTGCCGCTCGCCTCGGCCGCTACCGTCCGCACGCTTGACTTCGACGACGTCGAGCGCCTCGGCTACACGCTCGTTCTCGGCAACACCTTCCTGCTGATGTTGCGACCCGGCGCCGACACGGTCGAGCGCTTCGGCGGGCTGCACGGTTTCACCGGGTGGCGCGGGGCGTTCATCACCGACTCCGGCGGTTTCCAGGTCTTCTCGCTCGGCCACGGATCGGTAGCTGAGGAGATCAAGGGTGCGCGCCGTCGCCCCGACGCGGAGCGCCTCTTGCTGTCGATCGACGAGGAGGGCGCGCGCTTCCGCTCTTACGTCGACGGCTCCGTGCAGGTGCTGACGCCGGAACGGTCGATGGCGGTACAAGCGGCGCTCGGGTCCGACATCGCCCTCGCCTTCGACGAGTGCACGCCGTTCCACGCCGGGCGCGACTACACCGCCCGCTCGCTCGAGCGCACCAACCGCTGGCTCGACCGCTGCATCGCCTGGCAGCGCGCCAACGCGCCGGCCTGGCAAGCGCTCTACGGCATCGTCCAGGGAGGCGTGTGGGAGGACCTGCGCGAGCGCTCCAAGGCCCACTTGCTGTCGCGCGACATCGACGGGGTAGCGATCGGCGGGTCGCTCGGGCGCGACAAGGCGCAGATGCGGGACGTCGTCGGCTGGTCCGTGCGCGGCCTGCCCGACGAGCTGCCGCGCCACCTGCTCGGGATCGGCGATGTCGAGGACGTGCTCGACGCAGTGGCGCTCGGCATCGACACCTTTGACTGCGCCACTCCGACCCGGCTCGCTCGCCACGGAACCGCGCTCGTTCCCGACCCAGCCAGCCGTTTCCGGCTCGACGTCGGCAAAGCCCCGTCGCGTTTCGACGATCGTCCACTCGCTGCCGGTTGCGCCTGCCCCACCTGTCGGCGCCACAGCCGCGCCTACCTGCACTACCTGGTGCGCGCCGGCGAGCCGAGCGCCGGGCGGCTCCTCACCCTCCACAACCTCGCCTTCATGGCTGCGCTGATGCGCGGGATCCGGGCCGCCGTGCGCGCCCGGCGCTTCGCCGACTACCGCTCGGCCGTGCTGGCCGGTCGCGAGCCGTTCGGACCGCTCACGCCGCCCCAGCAGAAGGAGACCGACAAGGGCTGCTAGCGCGTCCAGTCGCGTAGGAACTGGCGCAGCTCGTCGATCTGGGTCTGCACGTCGGGTGCGCGCACGGGTGCCGGGCGTTCGACGGGCTGGGCGCTGCGAAGCGCCGCCAAACCGGCTACACCGGCGGCTGCGAGGGCAGCGAGAACCGTCACCACCGCCACCGCTCGCGCCAGCCGACGAGAGCCCCGGCGTGCCGGCCGCGCCGGCGCCCCTGCAGCGCCGGTCGAACTGGTCGGGCGCGCCGCCTCACCGAGCGGCACCCCGCCGTGTGCGCTGACGGGGCCGGGCGGGGTGTGAGCGAGCACCCGTGTGGCGTCCGCGTTCGCGGCGGTCGCACCCGATGCCGCGCCAGCGACTGCGCCGGCGCTAAGAACACGGGTCGCCTGGTTTTCGAGCGCAGCTGTCGCCGCCGTGGTGCGCCCGGTCAGCCCCGCCTCGAGTGCCTGCGCGAAGTCCAGCGCACGCGCGTAGCGGTAGCGCGGGTCGCGCGCCAGCGCCACCCGCACAGCGCGGTCGAGCGCTTCCGGCACCTCGGGACGGAAGTCGGTTATCGGACGGATCTCGTCCTGCTGCTGTTTCAGCGCCAGCTCGGTCAGCGAGCCGTACTCGTGGGGCAAGCGGCCGGCGAGAAACTGATAGACGCAGACGCCGAGGGAGTAGATGTCGGAGGCCGGACCCACCTCCTCGCCGCGTGCCTGTTCCGGCGAGAGGTAGGCGGCGGTGCCAAGCACCGCCCCGACCTGGGTGATGCGGGTCTGCTCGGCGGCCTTGGCGATGCCGAAGTCGGTGAGCTTGGTGACGCCGGTGGTACGCGAGACAAGCAGGTTCGCGGGCTTGACGTCGCGATGGACGATTCCGGCGCGGTGCGCGTAGTCGAGCGCAACGCAAGCGTCGCGGCCGATCGCGACGGCTTGCTCGATATCGAGCCGGCGATGGTCGCGGAGCAGCTCGGCGCAGGAGAAGCCGTCGACGTACTCCATCACGATGTAGTGGCGGCCGGAATCCGGGTCGAAGCCGGAGTCGTAGACCTGGACGATGTTCGGGTGTTGGAGGCGTGCTGCCGCCAGCGCCTCATGGCGGAAGCGCGCCACGAACGACTGGTCCTGGGCGAGGTGCTCGGCGAGCAGCTTGATAGCCACGGGCCGCTCGAGCACCTCGTCGACCGCGCGGAAGACGGTCGACATGCCGCCGGCTCCGATCCGCTCTTCGAGCCGGTAGCGACCGCTCAGAAGCGTTGGGGTCGCCACGTGCGCCCTCCTAGCCCCCGTTGCCGCTGGCTCCGTCCGGCGCCGGTGCGCCGCCCGACTGCCGCCCGCGCGTCCTCTTCGGGGCCTTGTCCGCCGCGCCGGGGCTGGGTGTGACCGCTCCGGCACCGCCGCCCGGCTGGGTCGGCTGCGTTTGGGGGGTGGGTGTGGTTTCTGGTCCCGTGCTGGTTTCGCTCGGTTGGGTGGCCGTGTCGATCGGGGCGGGCTCGGTCACCTCGGGTGTCGTCACCTCGGGCACCGTGGGCGTGGTGACGCACTGCTCGCGCACCAGCGAGAACAGGTGGTCGAAGCTTTGCGTGAGGGCGTCGCGCAGCTCCGCGTCGCGGACGCGGGCGATCGCCTCGCGAACCGGTGTGGTGTTCGGATCGGCGCCGCCGGTGATGTCATTGCAGGCACCGCCGCCCACCTGGAAGCGGCGTTCGATCGAGTCGAGCTGGCGCGCGAGCGCGTTCGCGACCTCGGGATCGAGCCGTGCCGACGAGCGCTGGCGCTCGAGTGCCGAGCAGCCGCTCACCGTGACCGCGAGCAGCGCGATCGCGGCGAGCGAGCGCAGCTGGCCGAGGGGACGAAGCCGGGCGGCGGCACCGGTGGCGCGCCGTGGCGTGCCCTGCGCGGGGCGTGCGGTCCGCCGTGCGCTGTCGCGAGCGTCCGTCACGGGAGCTAACCCTAGGCGGATGTCGCCGCTCACGTGCCCGTCCACAGGCGCTCCGCCAAAAGGGGCGGCAGTCCCGCGGCGACGATCGCCGCTGCTGCCTCGTCGACCGGGTACTCGACGCGCCGCCACACCGCGGTCAGCCGCTCGAGATCGAGCAGCAGCCAGCTCGCACGCGGGTCGTAGTCGCGCGGCTGGCCGACGCTGCCGGGGTTGAGCAACCAGCAGCCCTCGGAGAGGGCGAGCTCGCGGTCTGGCTCGGCGACAGCACCCGTCGTGCCCTCGCCGTCGTCTCCGGACGCCGTGAAAAACAGCGCGACGTGCGAGTGCCCGATGCAGCCGATGCGGAAGTTCATTGCCGCGAGGCACTCAGCCGCCTGGGGGACGCTCAGGACGTACTCCCAGACCGGGTCGCGTGGACTCGCGTGCCACAAGCCCACCGGCCCCGAGAGGTCGAACGGCAGGCGGGCGGAGAGCAATGCGCGACCGGCAGGGTCGAGAACCTCGCGCGTCCACTCGGCGGCGGCGCGTGCGTGCGCCGAAAACTCGGTGATAGCGAGCGTCCCGCAGACGACGAGGTCGTGGTTGCCCGCCAGCCAGCGGCTGCAGCGCTCGGCGACGAGCTCGATGCACTCGTTGGGGTGGGCCCCGTAGCCGACCACGTCGCCGAGGCACCAGATCTCGCTCACGGCCGAGCGCTCGATGTCACCGAGCACGGCGCGCAGCGCCGGCAGGTTGCCGTGGACGTCCGAGATCAGCGCGACACGCATCGGCCTAACGAGCGCGGCGGCTGGAGGGTGCCCCAGCCGTCCTGCGGGGCGGGCGCGGCGCGGCGGTCGCGACTCGGGACCGCCCGGTGACGCCCACGCCGCGGGCGTTGCACGGTCGGGGGCCGCGGGTCAGTCCTCGGGGCCGCCGTACTCGGGCAGGTCGCGGATCCCCTGCCGCGTTTGCCAGCGCGCGTAGTTGTCCTGGAGAGCGTCGATCAGCTCGCGCACGAACCGCGGCGACATGTTGATACGCGACACGACGACCCCGGGGACCTCGCCCTCCTCGACCTCGTGGTCGACGCGGGCGAAGGTGATCGAGAACTCGTAGTCGGAGTGCGAGACGTTGGCGAAGTTGGCATACACGCCCGCCATCGTCTCGGGGTCGGCATGAATGTTGAACCGTCGCTCGGCGTGGTTTTCGTTCACGCGCCGAAGTATCGCAAGGGGCGGTAGCCGGCCGTGGATCGCGGTGCGGCAGCCGGCGCCTGCGGCTACAGGGTTGTCGCAGCACGGAGCTGGTCGTGGCCGCGGCGAGCCGCCTGCTGCCGTCATGATCGGGGCGCGATGCGGATCGTGATCCTCGCCGTCGGTCGCGCGCGCCCGCCGTTCGCCGACGACTGCGAGCACTACCTGCGCCTGCTGCGGGCGAAAGCGCGTGTCGAGCTGCACGAGCTGCGCGACGAGCGGCGGCTGCGCGAGCGCCTGTCGCCGTCGGCCCACTTGGTGTGTCTGAGCGAGCGCGGCCGATCGTTCGACTCGCTGGGTTTCGCGCGCTGGCTCGACCAGCGGATCCGCGCCGGCCGCGACCTCTTTTTCGCGCTCGGGGGTGCGCACGGGCTCGAGCTGCCGGAAGCGGACGAGGAGCTCTCGCTCGGCCCGTTGACGCTGCCCCACCAGCTCGCGCGCGTGGTGTTGCTCGAGCAGCTTTTCCGCGCCCACAAGATCCTTGCCGGCGAGCCTTACCACTACTGAAGCCGGCCGCGGAGCGGCGTCGGCCGCTCCGAGCGGTGCGGGCGCGGCGGAGCGGTAATCTCGGCGACCGTCGTGGCGACCCGAGCCGATAACGCCTGCGACCCGATCGCTTCGCTGCGCGACGCGGTGGTAGTGGCCGCTCGCACGCTCGCCGACGGCGATCTCCCGCGGCTGCCGACGCTCGATCGCCCGCCCAAGCTCGAGCTCGGCGACTTCGCTACCAACGCCGCGATGCTGCTGGCACCGCTCGCGCGCTCGGCGCCGCGCGAAGTTGCGGAGCGACTGGCGGCTGCGCTCGCCGACGAACTCGGCGAACGTGTCGCCGCGGTCGACGTCGCGGGGCCAGGTTTTCTCAACCTGCGGCTCGCGGACGCGTGGTTCAAGCGGGCGCTGGCGCAGGTGCTCGCCGCGGGCGACGCGTACGGGCGACCGCTCGCCGCCGGCCCGCGCGAGCGGATCCTGGTCGAGTTCGTAAGCGCCAACCCGACCGGCCCGATCACCGTCGCTTCGGGCCGCCACGCCGCCTACGGCGACGCCCTCTGTCGCCTGCTCGAGTTCTGCGGCCACACCGTCGAGCGCGAGTACTACGTGAACGACGCCGGATCCCAGGTCGAGCGTTTCGCCCGCTCGATCGCGGCGCGCGCGCGCGGCGAAGAGCCGCCGGAGGACGGTTACCGGGGCGACTACGTCGCCGAGCTGGCACGGGCGATCGACGGCGCCGCCGACCTCGACACCGAAACGCTCGCGCGCCGCGGTGTCGAGGCGATGATGGCGTCGGTAAGGGGCACGCTCGAGCGTTTCGGTGTGCGGATGGACCGCTACTTCTCGGAGCGCTCCTTGCACGAGAGCGGCGCGATCGAGCGGGCGCTCGAGCAGCTCGCACGCGCCGGTCACACCTACGAAGCGGACGGGGCGCTGTGGTTGCGCACCACCGCCTTCGGCGACGACAAAGACCGTGTCCTGCGCCGCTCGAACGGCGAGTACACCTACTTCGCCGCCGACATCGCCTACCACGCCGACAAGCTCGCGCGCCTCGCTGCAGCCAACCCCGAGGGCGGTTACCGGGCGATCGATGTGCTCGGCGCCGACCACCACGGCTATGTCGGCCGCATGCGCGCCGCCTGGCAGGCGCTCGGCGGCGAGGGCGACCGCCTCGAGCTCGTGATCATGCAGCTGGTACACCTCGTCGAGGGCGGCAGCAGGGCGCAGATGTCGAAACGCGCCGGCACCGTAGTCACGCTCGACGAGCTCGTCAGCGATATCGGTGTCGACGCTGCGCGGTGGTTTCTGCTCTCGCGCAGCCACGACACGACGCTCGAGCTCGACCTCGACCTGGCGCGCAGCCAAGCCCAGGACAACCCCGTCTTCTACGTCCAGTACGCCCACGCGCGCATCGCCAGCATCCTCCGCCGCGCCGGGACCGACCGCGAGACAGCTGTCCGCGGCCGCGACCTCGAGGCGTCGCCCGAGACACTGGCCCCGGCGGCGCGCGAGCTTCTTTTGAAGCTGTTCGCCTTCCCGTCCGAGGTGGGCGAAGCCGCTGCGCTGCGCGCGCCGCACCGCCTGACTGCCTACCTGCTCGAGCTGGCGCGCGCGTTCTCGGCCTTCTACCGCGACTGCCGCGTGCTCGGGGCGGACGAAGAAGGGGGAGACGAGAACTTCCGTTTGGCGGTGTGCTTGGCGGTGCGCGACACGCTCGCGCGCGGTCTGGGGCTGCTCGGCATCGCGGCACCAGACGAGATGTAGCGGCCGGACGTCACCGCGGCGGTCGGCCGCCGGATTGGCAACCGGGCGCCGGTGTGGCGCGGGAGCGTCGGCGCGAACCGACCGGCGTTTACTGGGCTCGCCTCTAGGTACGATCGGCGCGTGGCTCGGGCGCAGGGACTCGCGCTGGCCTTCACAGTGGCGATAGCGCTCGCGATGGCGCTTGCGGTTGCGCCAGGTGCGCAAGCAGCGCGCACAGCACTGATCGAGCGCTACGTGGCGATCGCCGGGGCGCCCGCGCCAGGCGCGGCGCGCTACGACCGGGTGTTCGCCTACCAGGTCGGGGCGCGGAGGGCGCGCACCGTGGTGGTGCTGGTGCCTGGCTTCCTCGGCGGGGCCGGCACGATCGCACCGGTCGCGCGCGACATCGCCGCACGGTTGCCGGCCACCCAGGTGTGGGTCGTCGACCGCCGCGAGCAGGCGCTCGAGGACCAGCGCGGCTTCGCCCGCCGCAGCGCCAGCGCCGCTTACGACTACTACTTCGGCGGCAAGTACAGGCGTGTGCGCGGGCTCGACGTGCCCTATGCGTCGGAGTGGGGGCTCGCCGTGCAGCTCGCCGATCTGCGACGCGTGGTCCTCGCCGCGCGCAAGGGTGGGCGTCGGGTGGTGCTTGGCGGCCACTCTCTCGGCGCTTCGACGGCGCTCGCCTACGCGGCGTGGGATTTCGCCGGCCGGCCGGGCTACCGCGACATCAGCGGGCTGGTGTTGATCGACGGCGGGCTTCTCGGCACGTTCGCCTCGGCCGACGCCGCTCGCGCCCGCCGCGAGCTCGACGAGATGCGTCGCGGGCAGGTTTTTGAGGACGTGCTCGGCCTCGGTGTTCCCGAGCTCGCTGGGATCTTCGTGCAAACCGCGGGGCTCTACGCGCTTCGCGCCCCCGACGTGCCGGCCAAACTCCAGCCGCTGGTGCCGGCGGCCTTCCGGCCGGCGTTCACCGTCACCAACGAGGCGCTTGTCGGTTACGCCTTCGACCGCGACACGTCGCCGCCGGGGTTCGAGTTCGTTCGCGTGCGGGCGGGGAGGCTCGCGGCGGCGGGCGACCCGCGCCCGTGGGTGAGCGGCGAGCGCACCCCGATCGAGCGGCTGGTGCGAGCGATGGCGGCGACGAAACCGGATTTCATCGAGTGGTACTTCCCGCGCCGCTTGCGGCTCGACGTCGACGCTGCGAACGACCTGCGCATGACCGCGGCGGCGAAGATCCTTGGGCTTCGGCTGCGCTGGGCGCGAAGGGTCGACGTGCCGCTCTACGCCTACCAGACCGACCTCACCGGCGGTCGCGTGTTGCGGGGGGCGCGCCGTTTTGTCGCGATCTCGCGTGTGCGCCGCTACCGCTTCGTCGACGATCCCGCGGCCAGCCACCTCGACCCGGTCGTCGGCGATCCCCGCTCGAACCGCTTTCTCAAGACCGTCGTGCCGTTCCTGCGCGAGCTAGAGCGGACACGTCGGTGAAGGCGCGGCCGTCAAAGGCGCGCGAACACGTTCAGTCCGAGCCGGTCGAGGAGCGCCAGCGCCTCGGCGTTGAGCCGCGCTAGCTCGTCGGTGTAGAGCAGCACCCCCATCGCTACCAGCACCACGCCGGCGAGGGTTGCCACCACGCGCCAGCGGTTGCGAAGGAAGCTAAAGAGGGGTGCGACGCGCGCGAAGGCGATGGCACAAAGGAGGAACGGCACGGCGAGACCGGCGGCGTAGGCGGCGAGGAGTAGTGCGCCGCGCGAGACGGTCGCCTCGGTGCTGGCGGCGGTGAGGATCGCGCCGAGCGTCGGGCCGGTGCACGGCAGCCAAGCCACGGCGAACGCCAGCCCTGCCACGACCGGCCCGCCTGTGCGCGCACCCTCGACGAGGCGGCGTGGGCGCCACTCGCGTCCCACCGCCGGCCACAGCGCGCTCGCCACGAACAGCAGCCCGAGGGCCACGATCGCTACCCCGGCGACCTTTTCGAGCAGCGCGCGGTGGTCCTGGAGCAATCGGCCGAGCCCGGTCGCGGTCAGCCCGAGGGCTACGAACATCGCCGAGAACGAGAGACAGAAAACGAGCGCCGGGCCAAGCACCGCAAGCCGGCGCCGGCCCGCCGCGAGCTCGGCGAACGACACGCCCGAGATCGTCGACAGGTAGCCCGGCACGAGCGGCAGAACGCAGGGCGAGATGAACGACACGAACCCGACCGCGAAGGCGGCGACAACGCTCGCGTCGGGCCCGGAGGCGGCGAGAACCAAGGTGTGGTCAAAAGAGACCACGCGCGGTCACCACAGGCCGCTGCGCTCGAGCGCTCGCTCGACGCGTGGGTCGTCGGGGTCGCCGAGCCCAGCCGCAGCGTTCGCTCGTGCGCCACCACTTGCTGCGTCGACCGGGGCGCCCAGACCGCTCGCCGCCGCCGCGCGCGCCCGTCGCCACCGTGCCACCCCTGCCGCCAGTGCTGTCAGCGCACAGACCAAACCTGCGGCCGGTACGAGATAGGAGAACACGCGCGTTCCGCTGTCGGGCGGCACGGCGAGCACGCGCGGTCCGAACTCGGCGACGAGCGCGCGTTTGATCTGTTGCTTGTCGTAACAGCGGTCGACCAGCCGTTGGATGAACGCGCGCTCACGTTCGGCCTGCGGCGCCTCGGTCGCAAGGCCGAGCGGCGTCCCGCACACAGGGCACATCACCTCGTCCTCGACGTCGGCGAGAGTCGTCTTCGGGCAGGCGAGCGCGGCGGGCGTGAGCGCGACAGCGCATAGCGCCACGAACGCCGCCACAGCGGCAGTCGCGGCGAAGCGGTTGCGAGAGGACCGTGCCACCGCCGCAAGCGTAGAAGCGCCGGCCGCCTCGACGGCGACTATCCTCTTTCTACCGCCGCGCCACCCGGGTGGCGCTGCAAGCCGTGCGGACGTAGCTCAGTTGGTAGAGCGTCGGCTTCCCAAGCCGAAGGTCGCGGGTTCGATCCCCGTCGTCCGCTCTCCTCGCGGCGGACTCCGTGGTGCCTAGTAGAGGAACCGCTCCCGCGTGCCGCCAGCGGTGACCACTCGCGGGTCCCCGTGCAACCGGGTTGCGCGCGCAACGCTGCCCGCAAGGGACCTCTTCCGGGCCGTGCGTAGGTCTGTCCCAACCGTGTACGATTCGCGCGCCTCGTCCTGTTCGGCGCTCCCGCGCATGCTTCGGCCTCCGCGGGTGTCGTAAATGCGTGCAGCGTCGCAGTTTCACCCAGTCCGTCGCGTATGATCTGATCTGATCTGATCTGATCTGCCGTCTGGCGTTCGTTGAGCGAGAAGCATCCCGGCCGCTGTTCGCTGTTAGTTCTCCTGCTCTGCCTCGCGAGCACGCTTGTCGCTTCGCCGCGTGCTGTGTCTGGCTCTGCGCACGCAGCGACTGCGCCAGGGTTCGTAGCTGCTCCCGCGCCCGCGAGCCGCGCGCAGTCTGCTGCCGTAAGCGGAGCGCTCGCTGAAGGCACCCGCTTGCGGAGCGATCTCGAGCGGGCCGTCGCGCGCACGATCGACAGCTGGGTCGCGCGGCAGCGCCCCGACGGCACGTTTCCCGACCCCTTTCGACCCTGGTGCCTGCGCCGCTGCGGCGGCTACGACGAAGCGATCCTCGGTTACGCGCTGCTCTTGCACGGGCTGCGCAGCGAGCGTGGCTCGTGGCTCGACGCGAGCGCGCGGGCGCTGCGTGCCGTCCTCGCCACGCCGGCGCCGAGGGACGGAACGTTCGAGCCTTTCGCGCTGGCGTCGTCGTACCGCCTGCTGCGGGCATGGCTCGCAGGTGATCGGGCGACGGCGCAGGACAGCGCTCGCTTCGCCGGGCTTGCCGGGGAGCTGCGCGAGCGCGTCCGCCAACTGCGCCCCCTGTACATCGGCGCGTCCTCGCAGCCGTGGAACAAGCCGTTCGTCGAAGCGGTCACAGCGATCGAGATCGCACGGTCGGATGTGGCCGCCGACGGGCCAGACGGGACTTTCGCAGGCGATGCAGCGGAACTCGCTCCGCTCGCGCTCGCCTACCTCGCGGAACAGTCGCGCAAACTAGCCGCCCGCAGCGGCACGCGCACAGCGAGCGGGCCAGCAGCGGTTGTGTCGGACCCGCCCTACTTCCCCGCCGCTTACCACGCGCTCACCACCGCCTTCCTTGCGCGCGGGTTGGGCCTGGTCCGTGACCTCCCGGTGCCCGACCGTGTGCGTGCGGTCCGCTCGCTCACGACGACGATCGTCCGCGGTGTGCGCGCCACCGCCTACCTTGCCGCGCCCGACGGGGACATCGCTTGGCGAGGGCGCTCGCAAGAGCAAGCTTGGGCACTCGCCTTCGCGGCATACGCGGCCGCGAGCACGCGCAGCGGGTGCGGCAACGAGCTTGCTGCGTTGTTGGTGCGCCGGCTGTTGGCCCGCTACCGACGCGCTGACGGGTCACTCGCCATCACCCCTCTCGCTGCCACCGCGACCGACGCGCGCGCCTATGACCTCCCGGTCGAGCTCGGTCTCGACTGGTACGCGAGCGATCCCGCGTACAGCGGCCTGACTCTCGCCGCGGTCGGCTGGCTGATCGAGGCCCTCGACGCAGCGCAGGCAGCGCGGGCACGCAGCGGCACCCCAGGTCGGGGTAGGTGCTTGCTCCCCGGCGAACGCCGCGGGGCGTGGGTGGTCGGTCGTGGCCGTGCCGCGGTTGCGATCGCACGAGCGCGAAACGACTGGGTAGCCTTCGGCGCCCGCAGCAGTGGTGACCTGCGGATCGACGTCGGTCTCCTCGCTTGGAAGCACCGCGACGCCCACGGCCGGTGGCGCGACGTCGTGCCGCTGCGGCCGATCGGTTCGGGCAGCGCCGGTCCGTTCCTGGTTCGGCGCGGGCGCCTGGGCGCCGGTGCCGTCTCGTGGTTTCGCTGGCAGCGCGACCAGCGCACGCTCGTCGGGCGTGTGTGCTTCCGCTCGGTGGCCGATGCCGGCAGCGCACAGGAGGCGGCACGCCGCGCCGCCGTCCTTGCGGCTGGCGGCGACACAGCCGGCGGCTGCCTGTGGCGGCGCACTTTCCGGGCCCGCGTCGGCGAGGGCAAAGTCACGCTCGTGCTTTCCGCGCGGCCGGGAGACGTACTCATCCAGGCGCTCTTCCTACCTGCCACTTGGCGCGTGGCGCGTGATGCGCGTGGTGTCCGCGCGGGCCGCTTGCTGGTGACTTCCAGCGGGCTTGTGGCCGCCTCCCCTGACCGGACACGCTACGCCTCGGCGACCGAACGCAACCTTCGCCGCATAACGCTGGTCGTGCGCGCAAGGCGGGGACGGCGCCTAGCGCTGCAGCTGATGCTCGGTCGCTGAGTTCCGTTCCCGGCGAAGCGAGCGTCCTAACAACCCGCAAGCCCTGGTGTGCGGATATCGATGCCACTTTCGTAGAGCATCGCGTTGACCGGTCGAATTGCCACGCGCCGAGACGGCGCGTAGCGCTGTGCAGCTATCTCACGACCTGACGCCGATGTGCACGACTCGGCCCTGGCGAATGCGCAGAAACACACCGCCGCGCGCAACGAGGTAGCGGCCGCGGCGCGCGAGCGCGAGGCGACGACGGAGCGCGGCTGTAACTCGGTCCCCGGCCCCCAACCCGCGATATGTGTGGCCGCGGGCGTTGGTGAACACCGCGACGGTACGTCCGCGGCTGAAGACCACGGTGACAGCTCCGCCGCCGCGCACGCACCAGGTCCACGCGTTGCGCGACCGCGTCTGCGGCCTCCCGGCCTGGCGCAGCAGCGAGCCCGCACTTGTGCCGAGCCGGAAGCGGCCTACTCCGGAGCGCGTAAACCGCGCGCGCGGCGCCACCGGGCAGCGGCGCAGCGCGCGCACCTCGCTGCCGCCGTTGGGTGTACCTGTGCCACTACGGGGTGTACCCGTGCGACTACCGCTGGTCGGCGACTGGCGCTCGGCGCGCGGGATGCGCTCCATCGCGTCGAGCACCATCCGCCCATAGCCCGCGAAGTGGCCGAAGCGGTTCGGGTGGTAGCTACTCACGATTTCCGTCATCACGCCGTTGATCCAGGGGTTCGGGCTGCAGACCTCGTGCCCCTCGAACACGGATATTGCGTCGAGGAAGTAGAAGCCCGGTCCGGCCGCCGCGACGCGCTCGCGGATCAGGTCGCGGAGCATCTCGGCGCCACGGTTGAGGCGTTCGATGCGCTCGGGCGTAAACAGAGCTCCCCCGGTGCAGTTGGGCGGCCGGCCGCGGTCCTGAAACAGCCGCGGATACCCGAGGACCAGCACTCGTGCGTGCGGCGCCCGCTGACGGATCGCGCGGTACGTGCGGTCGAGCTTGGCGGGCAGCTCCTCGCGCGCCTTGCGTTCGCCCTCGGCGATCTCCTCTTCGCAATTGCCTGCCAGGCTCGCGCTCGCGCACGCGACGACGATGTCCGCGAAGCCGATGTCGTTGCCGCCGATCGTCACCGTCACCCAGCGGGTATCGGCGGTCAGCCCGTCGAGCTGTTCGCGCAGCAGGTCGTCGGTGGTTGCGCCCGAGCATGCCTCGAACACCAGGTCGAGATCACCGCGCGCGATGGTCACCACAGCGGGATACGCCTGCTCGCTGCGCAAGCACTGGCGGTCGAAGTAGTTGCCGGTGCCTGTCCCCGACGAGTAGGAGTCGCCGAGCGCCACGTAGCGGGCGCGGGCGAGCGCGTTCGGCGTCGCCGCCCCGAGCGCGAAAACTGCAAGTACTGCCAGCGCCAACGCGCGCAGCGCCGGAAAGGCACCCCTGCCCCTCATCGCGGTCGATGTTACGGCTACTGCAGGGGCTCTACAACGGGCAAGCGATCGCCAGCGGCACGTGCAGGGGAGCCACTGCCGGGTTCGGATGGTCAGCTGGGTTCATCGCGCGGCGCACGAGGTCGTACGCTCGCCGCGTGAGGAGCAGGGCCAGGACAGAGGTCGGCGACAGGAAGGGATTCGACAACGTGCACGGCCGTAGGCAACTCCGACTAGTCGCCGACATACCCGCGCCGTGTCCGTTACCTGGCGCGCCGCTGGAACAGCGGGGACGCTTTTATCCCTCTGATCTAAACGGGCAAGCATCGCGCCACCTGCTGGTGCTGTCGCCATGACTTTCGACAGACGCACAACGGGGGGACTCGAGTCGACCTTGCGAGCGGCAGTGGGGCCGGCGCACGTGATCGTCGATCCGGCACAGCTCAAGGCGTTCGAATGCGATTGGACGCGCCGCTTCCAAGGCCGTGCCCGAGCCGCGGTTTTGCCCGCCGACAGCGAAGAGGTCGCTGCGGTGGTGACGGCAGCGGCCGAGCACGGCGTCGGCGTCGTGCCCCAGGGTGGTAACACTGGGCTCGTCGGTGGCTCGGTCGCGCGGTCAGGCGAGCTCGTGCTCTCGCTCAGACGACTGCGAACGCGCGGCAAGATAGATCTGACGAACCGCACCGTCAGGGTTGGCGCCGGGGTCACTCTTGCCGAGCTCGACGACCTCGCACGTCCGCACGGCTTGGCAGCGGGGCTCGACCTGGGAGCTCGCGATGCAGCGAGCGTGGGGGGGATAGTGGCCTGCGACGCTGGTGGCCACAACGCGCTCCGTTACGGAACCGCTCGCCGGCGCGTGCGCGGCCTCGAGGTGGCGCTTGCCGACGGTTCCATCGTGTGGATCGGTCCGCGCGCTCCCAAAGACAACGCCGGCTACAACCTCGTCCCGCTGCTCGTCGGAAGCGAGGGGACGCTCGCCGTAATCACCGCTGTCGAGTGGGAGCTCGTCCCGCGACCGGAGCGCCGCGCGACGGCTCTGCTCGCTGTCGACTCGATGCCACGAGCGCTCGAGTTCGCGCTGGCGCTGCGCGCGTCGGTTCCGGCGGTGGAAGCGATCGAGTTCATGTGCAGCGCGTCTTTCGCGCTGCTCGCCGAGCAGCTCTCGCTCGCCGCGCCCGCCCCGCTGCGGCCGGTGGTCGAGAGCGGCGGGTTTGCGCTGCTCTGCGAGGTCGCCGGCGACAGCGACGATGTCGAGCGCTTCGCGGCTTTCGTCACCCGTCGCGCGGCCGGCGAGCGGGCGACGCTCGCCAGCGACGAGGCGCAGCGCACGCGCCTCTGGCGCCTGCGCGACGCCGTTCCCGAGGCCGTTGCACGGGCGGGTGTCGCCCACAAAATCGATGTCGCGCTGCCGCCGCAAAACCTGGACGAGTTCGATCGGCGTTTGCGTGAGCTGTTCGCAGACCGCTTCGCGCCACCGGCCCGGCTGGTTTGTTTCGGGCACCTCGGCGACGGCAACGTGCACGTGAACGTGCTGGGTTTGCCGCCTGATTGCGAAGACGTGGACGCGGCCGTGCTCGAGCTCGCGGCCGCGTGTGGCGGGACGATCAGCGGCGAGCACGGCATCGGCACCGCCAAGGCTCGCTACCTCCACCTGGTGCGCAGCGAACACGAGATCGCGCTGATGCGAGCGATCAAGCGTGCGTTCGACCCACGCGGCGTCTTAAACCCGGGGGTGCTTCTGCCCGAACCCTGACGGCGGCCGCTCCTCGGTCGCGGGCAGGCTTCGGCCGCGACCTGGCGGCGCCAGGGCGCGCCCTGCCGACGTTCCGCTCCCAGAACACGCCGATCGGGGCGCGGCGCGCGAGTGTGCAGCGACGATGGCGGTGCTGGACTCGGGCTGGCGTTGGCGCGCCGGCTGGCACGCGCCGTGGGCGGTGAAGTGGTGGCGTTCCCGGTCCCCCCGGCCGCTTCGAACTGCGCTTGCCAGCGGCTTGAGCAGTCCCTCTCGCCGGGTGGTCCGTGTGTCGGGTAGAGCGCCGTGAGCTAGCGCCGAACGGTGCCGCCGCTCGTCAGCTACGGGTGGGGGCGATCCACTCGTCCGGCACCCGCACCGGCACCTCGCGCGGCTCGCCCACCACACGGCGGGCGAGGTCGGCGGCCGGCCGTCCCTCGATCAGCGGCCGCAGCTGTGGGAATCGCATCAGCGCGTGGACCGTGGTGGCGATCTGGAAATCGGCGGCGTTCGGCTCCTCACCGCCGATCGTTCCGTCGGCGATATACGTGTCGACACGCTCGAGCTGCTCGGGCAATGTGGCGATGTCGCGTCGCACCCGTTCCTCGCTCGCCCCCACCGCGGTAGCGAACCTGCGCGCGATCGGCGCCGTGGTGCGCGCCTGCAGGGCGGCGAGCGGAAGCTTCGACTGCCGTGCCAGTTCCGCACGTGCCTCGGGGTCGCGCGCCAGGATCCACCGGAAGATCCGGCGCGGCACCGGCTGGAACTCGCGCTCGCCCCACTCCTCGGCCTCCGCCACGCGCGCGCGCAGTCCGGGCTCGGTGGGGAAAAGAACGCCGGGGAACAGCTCGTCGAGATAACGACTTATCGCTGTCGATCCCTGGATCCTGCGCCCGTCGATCACCAGTGCAGGGACGGTTCCCCGCTCGAAGCCGCGAGCGCGCACCACAGCGGCGTGCAAACCGGGCGGCAGCTCGACCACACGGTGGTTGAGCCCGACCCGGCGCAGCATCAACTTCGCGGCCAGCGCCGGGTGCGAAGGCGGAATCGAATAGAGCGTCGCGGCCATGCCGGCAGCCTACCGCGGGTCGCAACGCCGCTATCGCTTGCGCGACCGGCCCGACGGCCGGTCGCGCAAGCAGCGAGCGGTAGCTAGCGCGCGATCCGTTTCAGGAACGGCAGCAGGTACTTGACGAACTCGTTGCGCGGGTAGGCGCCCGCCGGATCGTTGTGGGCATACGTGCTCTGCCGGTTCACGAGCACAACGTTGCGCTTCGGGATCCCCGCCTGACGCGCAAGATCGCGCGCGGCCTCGGTGACGAGCCGCCCGCCCGCGGCGCCGAAGGCATAGATCCGCAACCGCTTCGGCAGCTTGCGTCCGAGCGTGGCACGGACACCGAACACCTTCTGCGCCGCGTTCGGCGTGCCGTTGCCCACGGCACTGGCGTCGATCGTCAGGCGCATCGGGTGGTACCAGGCCGTCCCGTCGAGCCCTTGGAAGTCGATGCCCGAGAACATCCGCGCGTAACGGCGGATCGGAGTGATCTCACCAGCCTGGTCCCAGCCGCGCGGCTCGCCGCTTGGCTTGAGCTTGCCGATGTGTGCCTGGGCTGCCCACAGCGCCGGCGGCGACGTTTCGGTGTCGAGGGCATAGCCGTACTGCGCCAAGTTCGTGGGCCGCACCGGTGGCTTGAGGAACGCCGGCAGCCCCGGCCAGTCGTACGCGATCGACGGCTCGTTGGGATAGATGAGCGCAGCCAACGAGCCGGCGGTGTTGAAGAGACCGGCATAGGGTGCCGGTATGCCACCGAAGCTCAGCCACGGCGATTGCGTGGCGAACTGCTCGAGCTGCCTGCGTGCCTCGTCGGCGCTCGGGGGGTTACCGATCCGGCCGCCGTCGATGTACACAAGCCCGTCGAGATAGCGCGCGCCCGGTTTGCCACCGAAGTTCCACGTGGCGTAGGCGGTGGTGATGGTTCCGCCCAAGGAGTGGCCGCCCAACACCACGTGGCGACCACGCTTGCGCGCGAGCTGCACGACCCGGTGCAGGTCCTCGATCTCGGTGCGCATACCCCAGTTGCGCGCGAAGGCGACCTCGCTGTCGGGGATCAGCCGGATGTGCTTGGTGATCGACGGCGTCGTGATCCACCGCAGGTAGTAGTCGAACACCTGCTGCTCGGTCACTTTGCGGCGCTTGGCGAGGTTGAACACCGAATGGTCCTCGAGCAGGTTCTCGCGCCGCTCCACCGCCCACACCTGCCAGCGCGGGAGCTTGCGCACTATGTCCTCGGCGAGGGGGACGAAGTAGGTGGAGCTTGCCGACGTGCCCGGAACGAGGATCAGGATGTTCGGCGCTTTGCGCGAACCGACCGCGAGGATGCCGACGCGGTCGTACTTGGCCGGTGTCGAGGGCTCGTTGTAGCCGCGAATCCGCTCGAAACGCTCGCTCACCTTCGCCGCTGCCGATGCTGTCGTCGGGAGAGCGACGAGCATGCCGGCCGCAGCGGCAGCAGCAAGTGCCCGAAGCGCCCGAGCGCCGCGTGGCGGGCGGCGCCCAGCGCTGCGGTCTGCGGGCGCGCTCGGCAGCGTCCGACTGCGCACGCGCGACGCTGCGACTGAAACGAAACGCGACCGAAATTCGAACGGCGAGAGGAACTTCGCCATCGATCACTCCTCCAGGGTCGCTACGAACGGCGGAAGCGGCCTGCGCAGGCCGCTCGCGATCGTACCGAACGGTCGGTCGGCAGTCGAGCGAGTGCGGCTAGCGCAGCAGCGTGAACCGCCCGCGCAGCTCGCGACCGGCGTGGCGCACGACGAGCTCGTAGCGTCCTGCAGCCAGTGCGCGCGTGGCGAGCCGCACGCGGCGCCAACCGATGGTGTCCACGAGCTTGCGCCGGGCGGCGGCGCGCCGGTGCTCGCAAGCCCCGGTTAGCCGCGGGCACCGCCCTCGCGCTCTGCGCACACGCACGAGCGCGATCGTTGTCGGCCCGCGCGTTCCGGACCAGTACCGGAACACGAGTGCGGCGCGCGAGCGGACTCGCGCCGGCAGACGCAGGTCGGCTAGTCGCGCGACGGCACGCGGGTCGAAGAGTTCGGCATCGCGTAACACCCGCCCGTTCGCGAGCTGGCCACCGGCAAGGAGCACAAGACCGTCGGTGAGCGTGACGGCGATGCCGCGCGCCCGCGGGCGGGGTCGCTCGCCGACCATCGTCCAGCGGTCGCGGCGGGGGTCGTAGATCTCGGCCTCGGCCAGGTCGCCGTCGTTGCCGAACCCACCGACGACCAAGACGCGCCCGTCGGCTAGGCGCGTGGCCTGCGCGAAGCCGCGCGCCACGCGCATCGGTGCGGCACGCCGCCACCGTTGACTGTGGGGATCGTAGATCTCGACGCTACGGCGAAAGCCACTCGCGAACGTGCCGCCACCGCCCACCAGCACCCTCCCGTCGGCGAGCGCGACGGCGAAGTGGTTGACGCGCGGCTCGGTGAGAGGATCGCTCACCGTGCTCGTCGCCCGTACCGGATCGACGATCTCGGTGGCGAACAGCGGGATCGGCCGGTCACTGCGTTCGCCGCCGGCGACGAGCACGCGTCCGTCGCGCAAAACCGTCGCGGTGTGGTGGTAGCGGCCGTTCTCGAGAGCCGCGAGCGGACGCCATCCAGCGAGGGCACGCCCGTCGTCGCCTAGCGGCAGCACGTCGACCTCCCCGAGCCCTGCGCTGCCGCGCCCCAAACCGCCTGTGACCACCACCGCAGCGCTGCCGCCGTCAGCGCGGGGAACGAGCACTGCCGCGTGGTTAGCACGTGGGGAGGGGAGCGCAGGAGCCGAGACGAACCTGCCGCTGCTCGGCAACCAGCGCTCGCAGCTAGCCAGATAACCGGGATCGCGGGCTGACAGCGAGGCGCCGCCGCAGACGAGAGCGTCGCCGCCGGGCAGCACCGTCAGCGTGTGGGCGAAGCGTCCGACCGCGAGGCTGCCGGTCGCGAGCCAACGCCGCGACCGCGGGTCGAAGAGCACCGCGCTGCGCGTACCGGCGCCGCCGCTGAAACCGCCCGCCACGAGCACCCGCCCGTCGGGCAAAAGCCCCCACGCCGTGAGCATCAGCGGTCGGGGAAGGGGCCGGAGGGTCGCGAACGCTCCTTTCGGCGTGACAGCGAACGCGTCCGCCCCCCACAGAAGCGCGCAGCACACCCCCGCGACGACGGTCGCCACCGCCCGAGCTCGCCAGGGCGCTTGCCAGCCGCGCGTCATCGCCCGCGGTACGGCAGAAGCTCGAACGGCACGAGCGTACGGCGGCGCAGCGAGAGGTCGTCGGCGACGTTGCCGAGCTTGTCGGCGGCGCGGATCCGCAGGACCCAGGTGCCGGCGAAGATCCGCGCGCGGCGCGGAATCACGAAGCTCCAGCCGCCGCGCCGCCGCCGCGTGCGGAACCACAGCGGCCGCGCGCACGAACGCACGCGGAACGCCGAGCGCCCGTCGTACCAGGCGCAGAGCGGCGCCCCAGCACGCTGGCGGAAACCGGTCGTGGCCACGAGGTGCATCGCCGCCCACACGGTGCGCACACCGGAGCGGTCGCGCGCGTAGCCCGAGATCCGCACCCCGCTCCGGCCCATGCGCACGCGGCCGCCCGGTCGCGGTTGCCGCACGGAAATCGCCGGTGGCTCGCCGTCGATGATCACGACCCGCACTCGCTGCGAGGTGCTCGCCCGCCCGTCGCGATCGATCGCCGTGACTTTGGCCGCGAAAGTGCCCGTCCTCCGGTAGGCGTGCAGAGCCCGCGACTGATACGTGGTGTCGCTCGTGCCGTCGCCCCAGTCGAACCGGTAGAGAACGATCGGCGCGCTACCGGCGCGCGAGCGGCTCGCGTCGAAGCGCACCGGGCGACCTTGGCGGGCAGTGCGCGAACCTGCGATGCGCAGCTCCGCGCGCGGCGGGCTGCCGCCGAGGACGGGGCCGAGCCCACCACCGATCGGCCCGCCGCTGCCCGCTCCGTCATCGCTCGGCGGGGGCGGAGGCGGCAGGGGAAGGACGAACCACGAGTAGCGCGCCGGGCTCGCATCGACGTTGCCGGCGCGGTCGATCGCGCGCGCCTCGAACGTGTGCAAACCGTCGCCGACCGAGAGGATCACCTCGCGGTCGCACGGAGCGAAAGCCGCTCCGTCCAGCCGGCACTCGAAGCGCACGCCGTCCTCGTCGGCCTCGATAGCGAAGCGGGCGCTGCGCTCATCGCCGACCGCTCGCGGCTTGGCCGTGAACACGGTGTCGGGCGCGCGCGTGTCGATCGTCCAGCGCCACTCCACGGTGTCGTCGGTAAACAGGCCGATCTCGCGGATCTGGAAGCGGTGTTCGCCGTCGGGCAGGCCGCGCAGCGTCGTCGTCGGTGGCGAGCAGTCCACCCGCGTGCCGTCGATCCGGCACTCCGTGGCGAGCACGACACCACCTCCGCGCTCCCAGGTGAACGTGGCGTCCGGCGACGGCGAGTAGGCGGGCGGCCCGGCCACTATCCGCGCGGCGCTCGCGCTCGCTGGAGCGATCGCGAGCGCCGAAAGCACCGCCGCCACTTCGATCACCAGCGACAACGCGCGGCGCATCGCCCGCCTCGTCACCCCCTCATCGCAAACGCAGGGTGGCCAGTGCGCGCCGCAGCTCGCGCACGCGGCTGGCGGGCGCGTCCGCACGACTGAACGCCTGAACGAGATAGCGCTCGCGCCTGCCGCGAGCGACGATCACGAGCGCCCGCAGCGGCGCGCCCCGCCGGTTGCGCAGCGCCACCTCGACGCCGACCGCCGGCAGTCCGGCGAGTCGCAGCGCAGCCTCGGCGCTCGGGCGGACCGAGCGGTAGCGGGTGCGAAGTTCGCGCAGCGCCGCGGCGAGCGCATCACCGCGACTGCGCAACGCGGCGATGCCGAACACGATGCTCCGATCGGGTGCCTCGGCGCTCGCGACGCCCGATCGGTAGCGCACCCGCCAGCGCGCCGGCACGAAACCGCGCTCGGCACTTCCCGGTAGGCGTAGCGCTCGCCAGCCGGGCGGTGCCGGCGCCGGAGCGAACGACACCCGTTGCGTCGTCCGCTCGCCACCGCTCTCGCCGTCGCCGACGAGCAGAGCGACGGCCGCTGCGGCGACCATCGCCGCCGCGGCCGCGAACACCACCGCCCGGATCGAGGGGCGCGGAAGCGGCATCGCCTGCGCGCGCATCGCGCCGCGTCAGGAGGTCGGTGCGAGACGTCGCAGGCCGAGCCCGCCCGCCAGCGTCACCGCCCCGGTGAGCGCGATCAACGCGACCTCGACGCCGGTGAACGGCAGCTCCTTACCAGCGATGCGGAACGGTGCCGCAGCCCTCGGCCGCGCGTGCCGCTGGCGCACTGGCGACACCGGCTCCTCGCTGATTTCGGGGATTTCCTCCGAGACCGGCGTTGGCGCATTCGGCGTCGCTTCCGGCTGCGGCGAGCTGCTGGCGGGTTGCTGCTGTTGGCTTGCCGCGGCTACTGGCGCGGCTTTCGTTTCGGCTTGCGCGAGCGCCAGCCGCAGAGCCCCCTGCTGCGGCGCGGCCGCGATCAGCTGCCCGAGGAGGTCGCCGAGCACGGGTACGCCGGCGAGCGGGTTCTGTGCCTGCCCACCGAGGAGCGTCACAGCTAGCGCCTCGCGCACACCGTAAGGACGCTCGGCCTGTGTGCCGTTGCTGTCGTCACCGTGGCAGACGAGCGTCAAAAGTGGCGGCACACCCGCCTGGGCGTTAGCCGTGCCCTGCAGGCATCGACGGAAGTCGCCGAGCAGCGTCGCGAGGAGATCCGCCAGCGGGTTCTGCGAAGTGCTTCCACCACCACCACCGGTGATCGTCGACACGAGCTGCTCGCACCCCTGGCCCAGCGTGGGGCCAAGAACCGGGATCTGGTTTGCCTGGTCGCAGAGCTGGCCGAGCTGCTGCCCGAGCTGCCCTGGGTCGATCGGCAGCTGCTGACCACCGCCCCCGCCGGTGATCGCCCCGAGCAGCTGCCCGAGCACGCCGTCGATCTGCTGCACGAGGTCGCCAGCGGGCGTGCGCAGAGCCGCGACCGTCGACTGGTTCGACTGCTCTTGCGTCCCGTCGGTGCACGAGCGCGAGCGGCTCGAAGCCGAGAGACCTTCGACACCGAGTTGACCGCCGATGCCGATGCTGGCCACGCGCGACGAGCTCTCCGCGGTCTCGCAGCCAGTCGTGCGATCGGCGGCGAGGGTCGCACGCGACTCGGCCGCGCCTACATCGAGCACGGGCGTGCCTTGTACGCCGACCTTCGCCCGCGCCAGGGCGAACTCGTTGCGCGAACCGTTCGCGTCGGTGCTCGACTCGACCTTCGCGACCTCGAGGCAGACGAGCCCCATGCTCTGTTGACAGACCTGGTCGAGCAGGCCGCGCTGCACGGGATCGAGCGGCCCCGACCGCGACTCGCCCTGGTTCGTGGTCACTCCCACGATCTCGTTGCCGAAGAGGGCGAGCACGGTGACGTGACCGCGGTAGGTCCCGTCGGGAGCTCGATCTGCGCGCGAGCGCCCGACCACCACCTCCTCGCCGTTCCCCTGTCCGGTGGGGTCGCCCGCGAACGGACGGTCGCCCTTCGGCTGAAGATCGAGCGACAGAACAGTCCCCTGTGCGTGCGGGTTGTTGCCGTGCAGCGGTGGCGTCGCAGCTCCTGCTGTCGGCGCTTGTGCCGGACGCGCCGGCGTCACCAGGCGCTGCTGCGACGTGCGCGGGAGCTCGCTCGCAGAAGGTGCCGGCTGTTGCGCCTGAGGCGACGAGCGCCCCGGCAGTCCGAGGTTCAACCCGTCCAAACTGCTGGCGCTGGCACTGGCTGCAGCTGCCAGAGCGGCCAGCGCGCACGTCGCGCCGGCGTAGGCAAGGACAGCTCGGCGCCTCGCCACGGAAAGACGCTTCTTCGACATGACCAGATAACCCCCCTCGCCGGCCACCGTCCTGGCGACCGGCCGTCACGCTTCACACGTTTACCCCTGCCGTGATAGGCGTTCGCCGCCATGCTAACCCGCGCGCCGGTCACGCGCCAGCCCCTACCATCGATCCCGTGGCGGGCAGGTGCCGACGCGAGGGACGGCGTCCGGTCGGCGTAACCGGATCGGCGTGCGTGGCCATCGTCGTGCTGGTCGCGGCTCTTGCCGCGGCGCTACTGCAAACGGGGCGAGCGGCGCCCGCCGCGGCTGCCGAGCTACCGGCGGGCGCGCGCCTCGTGCGCGTCGCGCCGCCCGCCGCCGACCCGAACGGGGCGAGCGGCGAGCCGGCGCTCTCGGCCGACGGTCTCGTCGTTGCCTTTGCGACCGACGCCTCGAACTTCGGCCCCGCCGACGGGAACGGTTTGCGCGACGTCTACACGTTCGACCTCGCAACCGGTCGCGCCGAGCTCGTCTCGGCGCGCGCCGACGGCCAGGCGGCGAACGGCGTCTCGGGGACGCCGACGCTGAGTGGCGACGGACGGGTCGTCGCGTTCGTGACTGCCGCCGACAACCTCGTCCCAGTACCACCCACGCAGAAGACGCTCGTAGTGGTGCGCGAGCGCGGCGGCGCTCCGCAGCTCGCCAGCCGGGCGATCGGCGGTGCCGCGCCCGACGGCGACTCCTTCCAGCCCGACATCTCGGCCGACGGCCGCTACGTCGTTTTCGCCTCCGCGGCCAGCAACCTCGTGCCGGGCGACACCAACCGCAAGACCGACGTGTTCGTCTACGACCGGCTGCGCGCGACGGTCGCGCGCGTCAGCGTCTCGACGAGCGGCCGCCAGGCGAACGGCAACTCGTCCAATCCGCGCATCTCCGCCGATGGTCGCTATGTCTGTTTCAGCTCGGCCGCGACGAACCTTGTGCGCGGCGACCGCAACCGCGTCCAGGACGTTCTCGTCCGCGACCTGCTTCGGGGGCGCACGGAGCGCGTCACGCTGTCGAGCACCGGCAAGGAGCAGAACGCCGCTCTCGCCCCGCCCTTCGCCCAGGTTTGCGATCTCTCGGCAGACGGACGCTACGTGGTGTTCGACAGCGACGCCACGAACCTCGTCCGCGGCGACGTCAACGGGCGCACCGACGTTTTCCTACGCGATCGCGCGCGCCGCCGGACGATCCTCGTCTCGCGCACCGTGAGCGACGGACTCGGCTTGAGCGACAGCTTCAACCCGGCGATCTCGGGCGACGGG
Organism: Thermoleophilum album; assembly: GCF_028867705.1. Classification (GTDB taxonomy): domain Bacteria; phylum Actinomycetota; class Thermoleophilia; order Solirubrobacterales; family Thermoleophilaceae; genus Thermoleophilum. The sequence continues at coordinate 660,560 of NZ_CP066171.1, forward strand.
CGGACGGTGGTGTTTCAGTCGTTCGCCGAGAACCTCGCACCGCCCTTCGCGAGCCGCGAGCACGTCTACGTCCGAGGCGTCGGTAGCGGGGGCACGGCGACGCTCGACGAACCTGCCGCGGGACCGTTCGAGGAGTTCTGGCGCACGCCGTTGTACGTTCAACCGGCGATCGCGCAGGACGGCACCGTCGCCGCATTCGAATCGCGCCACAGCACGATCGTCGCCGGTGACACGAACGGGGTCGCCGACGTTTTCGTGCGCTCGGTCGCGCCGCCCGACACGCGCGCCGCCCGCCGGCTGCCTGGCGTCGTGCGGGGTCGCCGTGTGCGGCTCGTCGCGACATCGCCCGATCCGACGGCCGATCGGGCTCTGTGCCGGATCGACCGTCGCCGCCCCTTCCGTTGCCGGTTGCGCCGGACGATCGAGCTGCGCGGCTTGCGCCGCGGCCGCCACCGGCTGGTGGTGGCGGCGGGCGGCCCCGGCCGCTTGTACGACCGTGCGCCGCTCGTGTGGCGTTTCCGGGTGCGCTAGACCGATCGTGCGGGACAGCTCGGGCGCGTGCCAGCGGCCGGACGAGACGCGGGTGCCGGTCGCGGCGCTAGGCGGTAGCCGTGCGCTCGCGCACGAGCCGCTCGATCACCTCAGGTGGCGACGGCTTGCCGAGCAGGTATCCCTGCGCGATGTCGCAGCCGAGCTGGGCGAGCGTGTTCCACGCCGCCTCGTCCTCGACGCCCTCGGCCACCACGCGCAGCCCGAGGTTGTGCCCGAGGTCGATCGTCGAGCGCACGATCACGCCGTTGTCGGGATCGCTGTTCATGCCGAGCACGAACGACTTGTCGATCTTGAGGATCTCGACCGGCAGGCGCTTGAGGTAGCCGAGCGACGAGTTGCCGGAACCGAAGTCGTCGATCGCGACGCGGACCCCGAACTCGGTCAAGCGGTCGAGGACGGCGCGCGCCCGCGCCGGGTCGTCGAGGACCGTGTTCTCGGTGATCTCGAGCTCGAGCCGTGCCGGCTCGATGCCTGCCTCGTCGAGCAGCGCGCGCACCCGGTCCGGGAACTCGATGTCGAGCACGTCCAGCCCCGAGATGTTCACGGCTACACCGAGATCGACACCGCGCTCCTGCCACTCCCGGCACTGCGCGAGCGAGCGCCTGATCACGTAGGTGGTGAGCTCGCGGATGATGCCGGTGCGCTCGGCAAGGGGAATGAACTTGTCGGGGGTGAGCAGGCCGAGCTCCGGATGCTCCCAGCGCACGAGCGCCTCGCAGCTGCGGATCCGTCCGCTCTCGATGTCGGCTTGCGGCTGGTAAAGAACCGTGAGCGCGTCCTCGGCGATCGCGCGCCGCAGCTCGGCGGCCAGCGTCAGCCGCGCAGGGGAGTAGTCGTCGAGCGTGTCGTGGTAGACGACGAGGTCGCCGGCACTGGTGCTCGCTTGGACGGCGATGTCGGCGCAGCGGACGAGTGTCTCGGGATCGCGCGCGTGGTCTGGGTATAGAGCGATGCCGATGCTGCACTGCATCTCGAGGTCAAGATCACCGACGCGCTGCGGCTCCGCCACGATCTCGCGTAGACGTGCGGCGAGTCGCGCCGCGCCGTCGGTTCCGGCGACGCCGTGAGCGAGCACTCCGAACTCGTCCTCACCGAGCCGCGCGACGGTGTCGCGCGCGGGCATCTCCATCCTTAGCGTTCGGGCGATCCCGTTCAGCAAGCGGTCGCCGGCGCGGTGGCCGAGAGTGTCGTTGACCTCGCGGAAGCGCGCGAGGTCGACGATCGCGACAGCGAAGCGCGCCGCCGGCTCGGCCATCACCGCGGCGACACGGTCGCGGAACAGCGCGCGGTTCGGCAGGCCGGTCAGCGGGTCGTAGTAGGCGTGCCGTTGGATGGCCTGCACCTGCTCGCGCATCCGCCGTCCCGCGCGCACGAGGATCGGCAGCGTCGCCACGTACAGCGCAACGAGAACGAGCCCGAACATGGCCGCGAAAGCGGCGAGCTTGCGGCGCTCAGCACGCACGGCGGGCGCGAAGTCCTTGTACAGCTCGACGACCACCGGCACGCCACCGGCGGTGCGAGTGCGAACGTAGGCTTCGATCGCCTTCTGGGTGTTGTCGCCGACTGCGATCGTCGCGATCCGCGTCGTGCTGCCGCGGCGCATCGCTTGGCGCACGGCGTCCGGCCGCTCGGAGGGGCCGCCCACCTCGGCGCGGCGCGTCGAGTACCAGATCCGGCCTTCAGCCGAGTGGACCTTGAGTCGCAAAGCGCCATCGGACAGCGCGCTGCGGCGCACGGTCCGGTCGAACGTGGCGCTGGTCGCCTGCCGCGCAGCGCCCTCCGCAGTCTTGCTGCGCAGAGCCGGCGCGACGATCACGTGCGCGACCAGCCGCGCCTGACGGACTGCCTCCGCGCGGGCACGAGAAACCGCCCAGCTGCCGGCGAGCACGACAGCGAGAGCTGCGATTCCCAAGAAGGCGAGCGACACGTACAGCGTGAAGCGGGCCGTGAGCCGGGGGGTGCGCTCGGTAGCGCGGCGCCGGATGTTCCTTGGCTGCGCCGGTCCGGACGGATCGCTTACGGCTGCGGCTGCCGCGGGCTGCTGCGGTGCTTCCTTGCCCACCTGATCTCTTTCCCTTGAGAGCTACGCGTTACCTATCGGCGCTTGTTCGAGTCGCTTGAGCGAGGTGTAAACCGCACCGTGACGCGCACCGTGCGGCCGGGCGCGAAGCGCGTTTTTACGGCGATGCCGACGGAAGCGGTCGCAGCCCGCCGCGCACTGCGGCGGAAGATGAAGCGCAGCCGGTTCGTGCCGGCCCGCCTCGCTTCGGCGCGGCTGTGTTCTGGCAGCCGCCGCCAGACGCTCACCTCGACCGTGACGACCCCTGGGCTGGGCGCGTGCCATCGGGCTGCGACCGTGTGCGGCAAGCGACCGCTGCGGCGCAGGTGGCGGGCGATCGCGTGCGCCAGCGTTCTGGCGAGAGTTCTCGTGGCACGCGCGGTGGGGGAACGCTGGGTCGTGCCGACCGCCGCCCGCGCCGCCCGTGCGAGTGCAGCTGTCGGGCACTCCGGCTCGGAGCACAGGAACGGCGAGCGTGCGACGTTCCAATGGGTGGCGAGGTAGCTGCCGCTCGCCGGCGCGGGCGCGAAGTAGTCGTCGCGCCCGCAGTCGAGGCGGGGTAGTGGCGCTGCTTCGCAGCGAGGCGGTGGCAGCGGGTGCGGGACCCGTGGCCCGCCATCGTCGTAACACATCACATCGTGTTCGTCGAAGCAGTGTCCGGCGCCCGTCGCGTGCGGCGCCGAGTCCTGCACGGCGCCGAGGGTGTGCGTCAGTTCGTGCAGAGCGGTTAGCGTCCGGGCGCGCGTGAACTCGTCAGAGCCGTCGCCGAGCACGAAGCCGTAGAAGCCGCCGCGCTCGGCCTCGTTGTTCGCCGGCGAGTCGTCGCTCGGCATCGTCGCGACGCCGGTCGCGTTCCCGTTTGTGTCGAGACCGTCGACGTACACCAGGTAGTTGCGCCGGCTGCCGAGCGCCGGGGCGAGATCGCGAGCGAGGCGCAGAGCAGCGTGGCCCGGATCGCGCGGGTAGGCGCTCGCGGGGTGCGGCAGCTGGACCTTGCGGACGTCGACGAAGTTGCCGCCGCAGTCGGTGCCGAGGTCGAAGCGTGGCACGACGCGGCCGCCGCTCTCGAGCGCGTAGAAGCTGCGAATCACGGCCACGTCGCGTTGAATCAGGTCGGAGTAGACGCCGAAGCGGTCCTCGCCGTCGGCAGGGAAGGCGTAGACGACCTTCACCGTCGTTGCGCGTGCCGGCCCGTACTCGCCGAACGTCGGCGTGCCACACCAGTCGTCGGCCGCAGCAGCGTGAGCAGTTGCCGCTCGCGCACGTGCTGGAAGCAGCTGCTGCAAGTGCGCCTCCGTGTTGCCCGACAGATCGTCACTGTGAGCGACGACGCGCGGCGCGCGACCTTCCACCGATGCCGCGACGAGGGGAAGAGCGAGGGCGGCGAACGCCATGACGGTGGGCACTAGCGCCCAGGCTCGGCCGTCTAGCAGGGGCGCCAACCACCGTCGGTGCGCATCCGCGGCCGGTTCGGTGCCTTGCGCGGGTTCGAAGCCGTCGTGCGCGGCCGCCGCGCACGTGACCGGGACGGCGGCTGTACCGGCCGCCTCGGTCGCCGCTCTCTCTTCGCTCCTTGCTCCGCTCTCGCGGCCGTCCTTGGCCTTTGACACGGCGCCTCCCGCGCCCTCGCCGCGTGTATGTCGCTCTGACCCCTGCTCGGCGACCAGGTCGAGGGCATCGGCCCTGCCGGCGCTCCGGCCTCCCGCTCGCCGGTGGCGCCAGCTTCGAGCTCTGATCGCGCCCCGGTAGACGTCGGGCGTCGGGCGCTCTTTAGCGGCGGTGGACCGATGGCCGAGAGCGGGGCGCAGCTCTTAAAGCTCCCAAAGGCATCGGTCCCACCCGCCCGGTCGCCTCCACCCGCCCGCCGGTAAGCGCCCGCCACCGCCGCCCGTAGCTGTCACAATGCTTGCCGCGATGGATGTCCGCCGCAGGCGCTCGCTACGGCTGGTGGTGGCGCTCACCTGCGCCGTGTTGCTAGCGGGTGCGCTGCTCTACACGAGCTTCGGGTCGGCGACCGAGGCGACTTCGCCGTCGGACGTGCTCGACGGGCGCGCACGCGGCGAGGTACAGCTCGCCGGCGTCGTGGTGCGCGATTCGGTCGAGCGCCGCGGTGACACGTTGCGTTTCCGCATCCGCGACCGCGGCGGCCGTCGGTCGCTTGCGGTCGTCTACCGCGGCCTAGTGCCCGACCCTTTCCGGGAGGGGCGCGAGGTGATCGTCTCGGGGCGGATGCGCGGGGGTGTCTTCGTGGCCGAGCGCGACTCGCTGATCACGAAGTGTCCGTCGAAGTACACCAAGGAGCGCAAGCCCGCCCCCGCTCGGGAGTCGTCCTAGCGTGGCTGCTCTGGGCGCCGGCATCCTCCTAGCGGCGCTCGCGGTTGCGGTAACCGGCGTCGCTCTGGCAGTTGCGGCGCGTCGCAGCGGCCGCCACGAGTACGTAGCCGCGGCACGCCGTGCCGTCTACGCCCTGGCGGCGCTCCTCGCTACGGCGTTCGTCCTCGCCGAGATCGCCTACCTGCGCTCCGACCTGTCGCTGGCGATGGTCGCCGAGTCGTCGTCGACCGACACGCCGACCTTCTACAAGCTGACGGCGATCTGGTCGACCCAGGAGGGCTCGCTGCTGTTCTGGGTGCTGCTGCTCGCTCTCTACTCCGCCGTCGCCTTGCGTCTCGCACGCGGCCGCCTACGCGACGCCACGCCGGTGGCGATCGCCCTGCTCTCGTCGCTCGCCACCTTCTTCCTCGCACTGCTCGTGTTCTGGGAGAGCCCGTTCGCCGAGTTGCGGCCGGCGGCCGCCGAAGGCAACGGCCTGAACCCGTTGCTGCGCCACCCGGCGATGATGTTCCACCCGCCGATGCTCTACCTCGGCTACGTCGGGTTCGCGATTCCGTTCGCGTTCTGCGTCGGTTCGCTGTGGGTGGGGCGCACCGGCGCCGAGTGGATCGCGCTGACGCGGCGCTTCGCGCTCGCTGCCTGGACGTTCCTGAGCGCGGGGATCCTGCTCGGCGCGCTGTGGTCGTACGGCGAGCTTGGCTGGGGTGGCTACTGGGCGTGGGATCCGGTCGAGAACGCTTCGCTGATGCCCTGGCTCACCGGCACCGCGCTGATCCACTCGGTGATGGTGCAGGAGCGGCGGCGGATGCTGGCCGTGTGGAACGCGGCGCTCGTGTGCGCCACCTTCGTGCTCGCGATCACCGGCACCTTCCTGGTCCGCTCGGGCGTGCTGAGCTCGATCCACGCGTTCGGCGACTCCACCGTCGGTCCCCAGTTCCTCGCGTTGATCGCGGGCACCACCGCACTTTCGGCGTGGCTCGTGGCGCGCCGCGCGCCGGCGCTGCGTGCGGCAGGTCGCATCGAGTCGTGGCTGTCGCGCGAAGCGCTGTTCTTGGTCAACAACCTGCTGCTCGTAGGCCTCGCGCTGGTGGTGCTGTGGGGGACCTTCTTTCCCCTGGTCTCCGAGGCGGTGAGCGGGCGTCGGGCCACCCTCGGCCCGCCCTGGTTCGCGGCAGCGACGCGTCCACTGGCGGTCGCGTTGGTTTTGGTGACAGCGCTGGGCACGGCGGCGGCGTGGCGGCGTGTGCGTCCGCGCGCGCTCCTGCTGGCGCTGGCTCCGGGACTCGTGGCTGCCATGGCAGCGGTCGCAGCGGGTGCGCCGCTCGGTCTTCTCGACCGTCCGGCGGCGGCGACGATGGTGGTGGCGTGCGCGCTGCTTGGCGGCGTCGTCGCCGGCGAGCTGGTGCGCGGGGCGCGCGCTCGCCGGCGCGCGCTCGGCGAACCGCTGCCGCTCGCGGCGCTGCGCCTCGTCTCTCGCAACCGCCGCCGCTACGGCGGTTTTCTGGTGCACGCGGGCATCGCTCTGTTGCTGGTCGGGATAGCGGTGTCGTCGTCGTTCCCCGAGCGCCGCGACGTGCGCTTGCGCCCGGGCGAGGCGGTGACGGTTGGTGGCTACACGGTCCGCTACCTCGAGCCGACGGCGTATGTGCTCGAAGATCCCTCGGGCACGGGAGCTCCGGTGGTGCTCGGCGCTCGGCTCGAGGCGCAGCGCGGCAGCGAGCGAGTGCGGCTCGAGCCGGCGCGCAACTTCTACCCCTCGCGCGCAGGTAACGGCATCATCGCTAGCTACTTCGAAGGCGAGGCGACGAGCGAGGTAGCGCTGCGCAGCTCGCTCGTGCGCGACCTCTGGGTCGCGGTGCGCCCCGACGTGTCCGGGCTCGTCGCGGTCGCGCGCGGACTCGACCGGCGGCTGCACACCCCAACGCCGATGCAGCAACTGAGGGCCCTGGCCGCCCTCGCAGAGATCTATCGGCGCGACCCGCCGCCGGCGGCGTTCCGCGTGCTCGTCTCGCCGCTCGTCGCTTGGATCTGGGTCGGTGCCGGGATCGCGCTGTGCGGGGCGCTGCTTGCCCTCTGGCCACGTTCGCGGCGTTGGGTTCGCCGCCCGCTGGCCGATGCCCGGGCTAGCGAGCCATCGCGCAACGGCAGCGCCCGCAGCGGGCGCCCGGCGGCGGACGCACGTCCGCTGGTCGGAGCCCGCCTTGGCGGCAACGGCAACGGCGATGGCGGCACGGGGGGGCCCGGCTGCGGCGATGGCGGCCTAGGGAGCAGCCGCGAAGCGCAAGTAGCTGGCGAGCCTCCGACGGTCGTGGAGCGGCGCTGACCGCAAGGTGGAGGTGCTCGTCGCACTCATCCTCCTGGCGCTCGTGGCTCCCTTCGTAGTGTGGCCGCTCGGCCGGCGCGACCGCACCGGGAACTTGCGGGCGGGAGCGACGAACGAAGCGAGCGACGCCGCCGCCAGCGTTCAGGCTGCCGCCGCCCGTGCCCGGGGCGCCACCGCTCGCGCGCAGGGCACCGCCGCCGCGCTCGCCGACCTCGTCGCCGAGCGCGACCAGAAGCTCGCGCAGCTTGCCGAGCTCCGGCTCGACGGCGCTCTGGGAAAGCTCGATCCACAGCTGCTACGCGACCAGGAGCGGCAACTGCGCGCCGAGATCAGCGCGCTGATCGAACAAATCGAGGCCGAGCGGCGGCTAAGCTGAGCGGCGTGGAAGCCGTCCTCAGCGCCGCCCTCGTTCTCGTCTCCGCGCTCCTCATCGCGCTCGTCCTGATGCACTCGGGTCGCGACTCCGGCTTGTCGGGCGCGTTCGGGGTCGGCACCGGGCAAGGGCCGCTGGGCGGGGGCTCGCTCGTCGAGCGCAACCTCAACCGCTGGACGATCGCGATCGCGATCGTCTACGTCGGCCTCGTCGTCGCGCTGCTCAAGATCTAGAGCCTTCCCGACCGCCATCGCGGTCGTGACGGTCCGAGACGCCGGCGCCCGGCCCCGCATCCGGCTTGTGACGCCGCCGGCCGTTCCCGCCACACTCCTCGTTGTGCCCGACATAGGCGCGCCCGCGCGGCCGAGCGGGCGCGAGTCGATCGCAGCGAAGGAGGTCGCGACGATGGCCGGTCGTTTGGCAACAGTGCATGCGCTCGCGAACGTGAGGGGCGACGTCGAACGTCTGACCGAGGCGCTCGGCGCGATCCCGGCCGACGACGCGTCAGCGGTCGTGCTCGTCGGCGACATCTCGTCCGATGGATCGGCCGAGAGTTTCCGCGCCGTCCTGCGGACGCTCGGAGAGGCTGACCAGCGCGTGTACTGGGTACCAGGCGCCAGCGATGCCCCGGTCACCCACTTCCTGCGCGAGAGCTACAACGTGGAAGTCGTCTTTCCGAAACTGCGCAACGTGCACGGGACGTTCGCGTTCGCACCGGGTTACGTGCTTCTGGCCGGGATGGGCGGCGAGATCACCGACGATCCCGAAGCCGCACGCGAGGAGCGCGAGCGGCTCCGCTACCCGGGGTGGGAGGCGGAGTTGCGGTTCAAACCGCTGGCCGAGCTCGACGATCACCCGCGCCTGTTCCTGTTTTCGACGCGCCCGCGCCACAAGGGGCAGCAAGAGCAGGGAAGTCAGACCGTGGCCGAACTCATCAACACCTTTCGGCCGCGCACGGTGATCGTTCCGGCTGGCGGCGGCGACACGTGCAGCGAGCTATTGGGAAGCTCGCACGTCGTCTCCGTGGCTGACTTCGCGACGGCAGGCCCGGTCGCAGTCGACGTCACAACTGGCGAGGTCGTGTCTTCGGCCGTCTCGCCGAGCTGACCGGTCGATCGCGAGAAGCGGTCGCCCCCGCCGATCGCTTCGTCGCGACTGGCCGGCTTCTCGTGGCGTCGCCCGTCCACAACGAAAACGGCGGCGGCCACGATCGTGGCCGCCGCCCTATGCGCCCGGGGAGATTCGAACTCCCACGGGGCTCTCGCCCCACGAGGCCCTCAACCTCGCGCGTCTACCAGTTCCGCCACAGGCGCTCGACGGCCCCATTGTAGTTGCGGGTCCGCGAAACCAGCGGCCGCTCGCATCGCACGGCGGTCATCCGTCCGCGGCGGTAGCTTGCAGGGGTGATGAGCGGCGTCGATGGCGAGCAGCGCGGTGAGCGCGTGGCGGCACTCCCACGGCGGCGCGCTGCCGTGCTCGCGTTCATCGCCCGCTACCAGCGCGAGCGTGGCTTTCCGCCCACCGTGCGCGAGATAGCGAAAGGCGCAGGGCTGTCTTCGCCGGCCACGGTGCACGCCCATCTTGCGGCGCTCGAGCGCGAAGGCTGGCTACGGCGCGACCCTTCGAAACCGCGCGCGATCGAGCTCCTGCCACGCGCCCGTGAGGCGACAGCCGCCGCTGTCACGGACGCTCCACGTAAGACCGCACCCGCCACGGCCGTGGCTGGCGCGTCGGGCGCGCGCCGGTTGCCGCTCGTCGGCCGCGTTGCGGCCGGTACACCGCTCCTCGCCGAGGAACACTGGGAAGGACTTGTGTCCGTGCCCGCGCAGGCCGGCGGCGACCGTGGCGACTTCGTGCTCGCGGTGCGCGGCGATTCGATGCGCGACGCCGGAATCCTCGATGGCGACTGGGTTGTGGTGCGCAGGCAGGACACCGCCGACAACGGCGACGTGGTGGTGGCGCTCGTCGGGGGCGAAGAGGCGACCGTCAAGCGCTTCTTCCACGATGGCGACACCGTCCGTCTGGAACCGGCGAACCCGCGCTACGAGCCGATCCGCACACGCGACGCACGCATCGTCGGGCGCGTTGTCGGTGTGCTCAGGCGGCTCCCGTAGCGCCCCGGGCGCACCCCTGCTGTGCTGCCTCGCCGGCCCGGCCGGGGCGGGACTAGACTTGGTGTTGCTGGCCGAGCAGCCGCGGGGGAGGCCGGAGAGACAACCGGTCCCCTCGAGGAAAGTCCGGACACCGCAGGGCAGGGTGGTCGGGAAACCGACCCGGGGAAACCCGCGGGAAAGTGCCACAGAAACCAAACCGCCTAAGCGGCGGGACCGCACGTGAGTCCCGTCGCCGGCAAGGGTGAAATGGTGCGGTAAGAGCGCACCAGCTGCGTGGCGACACGCAGGCTGGGCAAACCCCACCCGGTGCAAGGCCAAGCAGGGGCGATGACGCTGCCCGCCGAGCCCCAGGTAGGCCGCAGGGCTCTTCGGAGCCCCGTCCGCGATGGTCCGCAGGGATCGGCGCGGGCGAGATAGATGGCTGCTCTCGACAGAATCCGGCTTACAGGCCAGCTACGGGGAGCCCCCGCTTCGGCGGGGGCTCCCTATTTCGCCCGCTCGCACCGGCTGCGTCGAGCGCTTGGCGGGATTAGCTTGTGCGCAGCCACTTGTGCGCCGCCCGGGGTCGGACTCCGTGCAGCGGCGCCAGCGGTTAGAGTGCAGCCGCGATGGGCGTAATCGTCGTTCTGCTTCCGTTCCTCGTCGCCGGCTTGATCGTCGCTTTCGCCGCTTTCTTCGGGGGTCCGTCCGGTGCGCGGCAGGCTTATCTGACGGGCGGGCCGCGCCTCTTCCGGGTGACCGTCGGCCTCATCGTTGCGGTGTGCGGGATCGTCGTGCCGGCGCTCGCGATCGCGGCGAAACAGGACGCGCTCGGTGGTGTCGGGTCGCTGCGCAACGAAGCTGCCGAAGGCCAGCTCGCGCGCGGCAAGCAGCTCTTCAAGGAAGTGTGCGCCACCTGCCACACGCTCGATGCCGTGCAGGCCAAGGGTGTGGTAGGTCCGAACCTCGACCAGCTCGCGCCGCTCGACCGCGAGCGGGTTCTGCGCGCGATCCGCATCGGCGGCACCGGCCAGCAACGGATGCCGGCGGGTCTCTTGAGCGGCGAGGACGCCCAGGCTGTGGCTACGTACGTAGCGCGGGTGGCCGGCCGCGCCCCCTGAGCGCTCGGCCGAGCGTCGCGCGCGGGGCTAGCCGCGCAGCGGATCGCCAAGCGTCCCGCCGCGCCATGTTGAGCGGGGTGGTGACGGCGGCGGTCGGTCGGCCGCTCGGTGCCGCTTGCGCACCGTTTCCGTCCGAGCGTGGTGCTCTTATCACTGCTACGATGCCCGCTCCGAACGAGGGCCGAGGCTCCGGTGCCGTCACCGGGGCGCGGGGGACCCAAAGGGACCGAGCGTTGTCCCAGGGGCGAATCGCGGTCCGAGCACCGCGTAGCGCCGCAGGTGCGAGCCCGTCAGCTAACTCCGCAGGCCTACAGCGAGCAGCGATGGAAACGCTGACTACCAAGCCAGGTCGACAGCCTCCGCGCCGGACGGTGCGCATCGGTGGCGTGAACGGCGCCGGCGGCAGCGGCGCGCGATCGGCGGACCGCGCGCTCAAGCCGTTTCCGCGCGCCGCGCGCAGTGCGGCACGGCTGCGCGAGGCGGGCGCGGCCCGGTTCGCGCCTGATCGCGCTCTCGATAGGGGTGGGACGGCGTCCGCTCCCGCCGTGCGCGATGCGGTTCGCGGGCGCAGCCTCGACCGTGGGCCGCGCCGGCCGCGCACCGCTGCGGTCCAGTCTCGCGGCGTGCGGCGGCGTGTCGCGAGCGTGCCGCCGCTAGCCGCGGGCTCGCCCGACCGCTTCGCCGCTTGGGCATTCGCGCTCGGGGTGCTGCTGGTCGTTGCGGCTGCGACGAGCGCCCACTTCGCCCCGGGCGGCTAGCGACCGCTCTCACCGGCGCCAGGACGTCGGCGCCAGTAAGGGCGCGCCTATACTCGCAGCCAGCCCGAATCACGCGCGAGCGGGCCAATGCAACTCGGGCGGCGAGGAGCTGGCGCATGGCTAAAAGCCGAGAGAGCAGGTTCCAGGTACACGACGAGCTGACGGCGCCCGAGCAAAGCCTCGCTGTGCTGCGCGCCGCTCTGGCGCGTGGTGCGCGCATCAGCAACTTTGTCGGGGTGCTTGCCGGCGCGCCAGCTGTGCTGCGCGGCTACGCGCGTTTCCTCGCCGAGCTTCGAGCAGGGAAGCTGCCGCGCGACACGCAGGCGCGCATCGCTGTCGCCGTCGCTGCCCACGAGCACAGCGACTACCAAGCGGTCCACGCCCAACGGCTGGCGCGCAACGCCGGCCTCGGGCTCGACGAGATCGCGGTGGCGCGCGAGTTCGACTCCTTCGACGAGCGCCACGCGGTTCTTCTGCGCTACCTGAAAGCGGTGCTCGAGAGCGACGACGCTCCGCCCGAGCACCTCCAGGAGGAGGCGCGCGAAGCGGGCTGGAGCGACGAGCAGCTACTCGAAGCGATCGCCCACCTCGGTCTGTGGCGCTGGGCGTGCCTGATGGCGCGCGCCGCGAACGTACCAGTCGAGGCGGCATCGGGTTTGCGCGGCGATCTCGTCGAGGCGGCCTGACGACAGGGAGCGAGCAGGGTGGGAGGGGAAGGGTCGAAGACGGCTGAGCTGATAGCGGCAGCGAGCCGCTCGCAGACGGCCGCCGACCGCACCGCTCCCGCCGCCGACTTCGGGCCCTCGAACGCCGAAAGTGGGCCTGCCTCCCCGACCGCCGCTGGCGCTCGGTGCGAGCGCGAGCCTTGCTGCTCTCTCTACCACCAGGCGGTCGAACTGATCGGCAAGCGCTGGACGGGCGCGATCATCCTCGTGCTGATGCCGGGCCCGCTGCGCTTCTGCGAGATCAAGCGGCTCGTGCCGCAGCTCTCCGACCGGCTGCTGTCGGAGCGCCTCAAAGAGCTCGAGGCCGAGGGCATCGTCGAGCGGCGCGAGTTGCGTGACTCGCCGCCACGCGTCGAGTACACCCTCACCGACAAGGGCCGGGCCCTCGAGCCGGTGGTGCGCGCGCTCAAGCGCTGGGCCCACGCCTGGCTTTGAGCGGTGCCGGTGAGCACCGGCCGTGCCGGCCGCACCGTTGCCCCTCGCGGCGGTCGTCGGCGCTGCGCCGGTCACTCCGACGCGACTAAGATCCGCCGCCGCGCCCGGTCTCGACAACGACGGGTGCTCGCACGACCCGAGGACCCAAGCAGGAGGAAAGCGTGAGCGAAAGACCGCAGACCGCTGACGACGTAAAGGCGATCGTCGAAGAGCGCAACATCCGCTTCGTTCGCCTCTGGTTCACCGACATCCTCGGGCAGCTCAAGAGCTTCTCGATCAACGCCGCCGAGCTCGACGATGCGTTCGAGGGCGGCATGGGTTTCGATGGCTCTTCGATCACCGGCTTCAACGCGATCGAAGAGTCGGACATGATCGCGATGCCCGACCCGAAGACGTTCGCGATCCTCCCTTGGCGTCCGGAGGAGCAGGGCGTGGGGCGGATGTTCTGTGACATCCTCACGCCCGAGCGCGAGCCTTACGAGGGCGACCCGCGCTACGTGTTGCGGCGCACGCTCGAGCGCGCCAAGCAGATGGGCTTCGACCACTTCTACGTCGGGCCCGAGCTCGAGTTCTTCTACTTCAAGAACGCCAAAGCCGAGAACGGCAAGCCTGAGATCCTCGACGAGGGCGGCTACTTCGATCTCACGACGCTCGACGCCGGCACCGACGTGCGCCGCGAGACGGTGCTCGCGCTCGAGCGTCTCGGCATCCACGTCGAGTACTCGCACCATGAGGTCGGCCCCTCGCAGCACGAGGTCGACATGCGCTACGCCGACGCGCTCGAGATGGCCGACAACACGATGACCTACCGCATCACGGTCAAAGAGATCGCGATGAAGTACGGGTGGCACGCGACCTTCATGCCGAAACCGCTGTTCGGCGTGAACGGGTCAGGGATGCACACCCACCAGTCGCTCTTCCGCGGCGACAAGAACGCCTTCTTCGATCCCGACGACCAGTACTTCCTCTCCGACACCGCCAAGCGCTTCATCGCCGGTCAGCTGCGGCACGCACGCGAGATCTCGTCGATCTTCGCCCAGTGGGTCAACTCCTACAAGCGGCTCGTGCCCGGGTACGAGGCGCCCGTGTACTGCGCGTGGTCGCGGCGCAACCGTTCGGCGCTTATCCGCGTCCCTCTCTACCACCCGGGCAAGGAGCAGGCCACGCGCGCCGAGATCCGCTGTCCCGACCCGGCGTGCAACCCCTACCTCACGTTCGCGGTGCTGCTCGCCGCCGGGCTCGAGGGGATCGAGAAGGGCTACGAGCTGCCCGAGCCGATGGAGAAGAACCTCTATCACCTCAGCCCCGAAGAGCGGAAGCGGCTCGGGATCGAGCAGTTGCCGGAGACGCTCGGCGAGGCGATCGAGCTGACCGCCGAGTCGGAGCTCGTGCTGCGCACGCTCGGCGAGCACATCTTCAACCGCTACATCGAGATCAAGCGCCAGGAGTGGGAGGAGTACCGGGTGCAGGTCACCCAGTGGGAGCTCGATCGCTATCTCCCGATCCTCTAACAACGACACAAACGTGCGCGAGCGGCGCAGGCGCAGAGCTTTCGCGGTGGCGTGCGGGCCACGCTCGCGCATCGTTTTCGCCGTCGCTTGGCTGCTCGTGGTGGTCGTGGCGGCCGGTCCGCTGCGGCTGCCCGAGCGCTTCGCTGACGCCGAAAACAACGAATCCACATCGTTCCTGCCGGGCGACGCCGAGGCCACCAAGGCGCTAGCCGCCGTTGAGCGTCTGCAGCGCGGCGAGCTCGCGCCGGCAGTGATCGTCTATCGGCGCGAGAGCGGGCTGCGGCCCAGCGACCTGCGCAAGATCCGCCGCGACGTCGCGCGCATGGCGGCGCGACGCTTCCCCACGGTAGTCGCGGACGGCCCCGCGGCGAGCGGTGCAGGCGGTGCGGGCGGTGCTAGTGAGCGCGGCCGGACGAGCAGGGGAGATGCCCGCCACCAGACAGGCAGCGGAAGCGGTCGCGGCGAGCAGGCGCCGAGCGGACGCCCACCCCGCTTGCCCACCGGCTGCGCCCCGCCGGGTGTTGCGGTACCCGGTCAGCCGCGCGACTACCGGCCGTTCGTCGGACCGGTGTGCTCGGCCGACGGCAAGGCAGCTGTCGTCACCGGCTATCTGCGCGGCAACGGCGAGACATCGGGACTCCTCGACCCGGTCCGCTACTGGCGCTCGGTGCTCGATCGCCAGCCGCCGGGCCTCGTCGCGAAGGTGACCGGCGGCGCTGGTTTCGCTGCCGACGCCGTCGAGGTGTTCGAGGGGATCAACACACGCCTGCTGACGGCCGCGCTGGCGCTCGTGATTGTGCTGCTGGTGTTGATCTACCGCTCGCCGATCTTCCTCTTTCTGCCCCTGGCAGCAGTGCTCGCCGCGGAGGTGCTTTCGCGCTCGCTCGGCTGGCTCGTCGCCGAGCTGGGGGTGACGGCGAACGGCCAGTCGAGCTCGATCATGTCGGTGCTGGTGCTCGGTGCGGGCACCGACTACGCGCTTTTGATCGTGGCCCGCTACCGCGAGGAGCTCCATTACCTCGACGACCGATTCGAGGCGGCGCGTCGGGCGCTGGCGTCGGCCGGACCGGCGGTCCTGGCGTCGGCGGCCACGGTAATAGCCGGTCTGCTCTGCTTGCGGTTGGCGAAGGTGAACGGAACCTCGGGGTTGGGGCCGTTCGGTGCGCTCGGCGTTTTCAGCGCGGCGCTGGCGATGCTGACGCTGCTACCGGCGCTGCTTGTGCTCGCCGGGCGGCGGGCGCTGTGGCCGTTCGTTCCGCACACCGCCACCACCGCTCCCGACCCGGAGCGCATCCCGGCCTGGTCGCGGCGCACAATCGTCGAAGGTTCGTCGATCGTCGCACTCGGCCTCGCGCTCGCGGCTGTGTTCGCAGTGGCCGTGCTCTGGCCGCTCGCGCTCGTGACGGCGCTCGTGCGGCGCGCGAGCGGCCGGCGCCTGCCGTCGCTCGTGTCGCTCCTCGACCGCTCGGTCTTCACTCCCTACGAGCTCCGTCGCTATCGACGCGAACGCCGCAGCGACCCGACACACGGCTGGTGGCGGCGCGTAGGCGAATTCGTGCGCTGGCGCCCGCGGACGGTGCTCGTCACGAGCCTGGTGGCGCTGGCGGTGATGGCGACGGGGCTTGTCAACCTCTCGACCGACCTCACCACCCGCGACAGCTACCGCGACGAGGTCGACTCGGTGGTCGGGCAGCAGCTACTCGAACGCAGTTTTCCCGGTGGGGCGTCGGCCCCCGTCGATGTCGTCGTGACCCGCCCCGAGCGCGTCGCCGCGGTGCGTGCCGCGCTGGCGCGGGTCCCGGGGGTCGCGACCGTGAGCGGTCCGGTGGCGAGCGGTCGCGACGGGGTGCTCCTGCAGGCGACGCTCGACCGCGACCCCTACTCGACCGCCGCCTACGACCTCGTTGACGACATCCGACGAGCCGTGCGCCGCGCCGACGCGGGGGCGCTCGTGGGGGGCGCGAGCGCTGTCGAGCGTGACGTGCGGGCGGCTGCCTCGCGTGACACCGTGGTGATACCGCCCGTCGTCCTGGCGGTGGTGTTCCTGATTCTCGTCGCTCTGTTGCGTTCGCTCGTCGCGCCGCTGCTTTTGATCGCGACGGTGATGATCAGCTTCGCGGCGGCGCTCGGCGTCTCGTACGTGGTGTTCGACGTCGTGTTCGGTTTTCCGGGGTCCGACCCGTCGCTGCCGCTCTACGCCTTCGTCTTCCTGGTCGCTCTAGGTGTCGACTACAACATCTTCCTGGCCGCACGCGCCCGTGAAGAGAGCGAGCGCTACGGAACCCGCGAAGGTATGCTGCGCGCGCTCGCTGTCACCGGCGGCGTCATCACCAGCGCCGGGATCGTGCTGGCAGGGACCTTCACGGTGCTGGGCGTCCTGCCGCTCGTCTTCCTCACCGAGATCGGGTTCACGGTTGCGTTCGGTGTGCTGCTCGACACCTTCCTTGTGCGCAGCGTCGTCGTTCCCGCGCTCGCGTTCCTACTCGGCGAGCGCTTCTGGTGGCCGGCGCGGGTGCGCGCCGACAAGACCCGCGGCGAGGCGGTAGCGGCCTAGCGCAGCAGCTCGGCGAGTTCGCGGGGCGTGGTCACCGGCCGCTTGCAGGTGAAGTTCTCGCAGACGTAGGCGGTCGGCTTTCCGTCGACGGTCGGTCGCTCGCGCAGCAGCGGCATCGAGTCCGGTTCGCCGCAGGCAACGACCACGTGTGGTCTCAGGCGGGCGCGCACGACCCGTACAAGCTCGCGGTCGGGATCGCCGACGATCGCCACCTGTTGCGGTGGTGCGAGGCGAAAGTCGAGCGCGAGCAATAGATAGGCGAGGGCGCTCGGCGCCCGCTCGGCGATGCCAGCGAGCAGCTTCAGCACGGAGTCGCCGAGCTCGCGCCAGCGCTCTTCGCCGGTAAGCTCGGCGAGTCGCAGCAGCGCGGCGGCGGCGCTCGCATTCCCCGACGGGATGGGATGGTCCTCGATCTCTTTGAGGCGCACCGGCAGCTCGCCGGCGCGGTCGGTCGGCGTCTCGAAAAAGCCGCCGCGCTCGCGGTCGTGGAAACGCTCGGCGAGGGCGGTGGCGAGATCGGTGGCGGCGTCGAGCCACCGCGCCTCGAACGTCGCTTCGTAGAGCGCGACCAGCGCCTCGAGCAGGTGGGCGTAGTCCGACAAGAACGCGGCCACCCCTGGTCGGCCGTCCTTCCACGTGCGCACGAGCTCCCCCTGAGGGCGCATCGGGCCGAGCAAGAAGCGAGCGAGGGCGCGCGCTCGCACGAGATAGTCGCTGCGCTCGAACGCCGCTCCCGCCTCGGCGAGCGCGTGCAGCATCAGCGCGTTCCACGAGCAGATGCGCTTGTCGTCGCGGGCCGGCCGGGGGCGGCGCGCCCGCTCGGCGAGAAGTGCGCGCCGCCATTCAGAAAGCTCGTGCGGGCGCTCGCGTGAGCGAGCCGTGAGCACCGAGCTGCCGTGTTCGAAGTTGCCGCGCTCGTCGACGCCGAACCAATCGGCAGCAGCTGCCGCCGCCGGGCCGAGAGCGGCGTCGAGCTCCGCCCGCGTCCAGACGTAGAAGCGGCCCTCGCCGCCGTCGGAGTCGGCGTCGAGCGACGAGCAGAAGCCGCCTTCGGGAGTGCCGAGCTCGGCGATCGCCCAGTCGAGCGTCTCGCAAGCGATAGTCCGGTAGAAAGCGTCGCCCCACGCGAGCCAGGCGCGCGTGTAGCAGCGCGCGAGCAGCGCGTTGTCGTAGAGCATCTTCTCGAAGTGCGGGACGAGCCAGCGCTCGTCGACCGCGTAGCGGTGGAAGCCGCCGGCTAGCTGGTCGTAGATGCCGCCGAGCGCCATCGCGTCGAGCGTGCGCGTGGTCATCGAGCGCTCCCCGCGCGCCAGCAGGAAGAGGAGCGTCGCTGCTGGCGGGAACTTCGGAGCCGAGCCGAAACCACCGTTGCGCTTGTCGAAGGTGTGCGCCATCTCGGCGACCGCGCGATCGAGCAGCTGACGGTCGGGCAACGCGTCGGCGGGTGCGATGCGCGCCGCCGCGCCGAGACGTGCAGCTACCGCTTGCTGGTTGGAGCGCACGGCGCCGCGCCGCTCGCGCCAGACGGCGGCCACCGCCTCGAGCACCTGACGCCACGACGGCAAACCGCCGCGCGGCGCGGGCGGGAAGTAGGTGCCAGCGAAAAAGGGCACACGTTCCGGCGTCATGAAGACGTTCAAGGGCCAACCCGCGTGGCCGGCGATCGCTTGCGCCGCGGCGATGCAGTAGGCGTCGACGTCGGGGCGCTCTTCACGGTCGACCTTCACGCAGACGAAGTGCCGGTTCATCAGCGCCGCGACCTCGGGATCGCTGAACGATTCCCGCTCCATCACGTGGCACCAGTGACAGGCCGCGTAACCGACCGAGACGAGCAGCGGCTTGTCCTCGCGCACGGCACGCGCGAGCGCCTCCTCGCCCCACGGCAGCCAGTCAACCGGGTTTTCGGCGTGTTGGCGGAGATAGGGCGAGGCTTCTTGCGCTAGAGCGTTGGCCACGCTGCGAGGCTAGCGGCGCCGTGCGCGAGCGCGGGCGCGGGGCATGGCGCTCAGCCGCCGAAGAGCCGCCCGACGTGCGCCGCCACGAGTTCCGGCTTCTCCTCGGCGATGAAGTGGCCGCTGTCGGGCACTAGCTCGAGGCGCATCCGGGGGGCGTTGCGCTCGAATCCGCCGAGGAGGTCGGTAGCGATGAAGCCGTCGCCGGTTCCGAAAAGCAGTGTCACCGGCAGTTCTAGCCGCGCGTCGCGGTAGCGGCCGCGCACGATCGGCCAAAGCTCGCGCGCAAGGAAGGTGCGGTAGAGCAAGGAGCTCGCCCGCGCTCGTTCCGGAACTGCCAACACGTCGAGGTAGGCGTCGAGGTCGCCGCTCGTGAGCGCACCGCGGTGGTGGAGGTCGCGCACGAGCAGCCGCCGCACGAGCCGGCCGTCGCGGATCACAGCTGCGCCGACGTGGGGGGCCGCCACGGCGAGCTGGTACCAGAAGCGGGCGAACGCCGGCAGTTTGCGCAGCTCGAAGCGCTGCCAAGGATGGGTGATGTTGAGCGCCAGGTAACCGCGGAAGCGCTCGGGCGCGCGCAAGCAGAGAAGAAAACCGATCCAGCCACCCCAGTCGTGGCCGACGAGCCCCACGTCGCTCTCGAGCCCGAGGCGGTCGAGCAGGGCGAGGATGTCGCCGGCGAGCGTCTCCTTTTCGTAGCCGTGGGCCGGCACCTCGCTCCAGCCGAAGCCCGGCAGGTCGGGCATCACAAGACGGAAACGTTCGGCGAGCTCAGGCACGAGCTTGCGCCACTCATACCAGTGCTGGGGCCACCCGTGCAGCAGCACCAAGGGGGGCGATGTCGGGTCGCCCGCTTCGGCGACATGCAGCTCAAGACCGTGTGCCACCACCCAGTAGTGCCGCACCCCTGGCACCTCGGGCAGCGCCGGCTGGGCCGGCGGGAGCGCCCGCTGCGGCGTCACGCTAGCCACCACCGTTTCTCCCTTCGAGCGCGTGCGACGAAGGCATCTCGCGCACCTGCGCACGCTTGATCTTGCCGCTCGCCGTTTTCGGCAGGGCGTCTACGAAGTCGACGATCCGCGGATACTTGTAAGGGGCTGTCGCGCGGCGCACGTGTTCCTGGAGCTCGCTTACGAGTTCAGGCCCGGGCTCGAAACCCGGTCGCAGCACCACCACGGCCCGCACGACCTGCCCACGAATCTCGTCCGGCGCGGGCACGGCCGCCGACTCGGCGACCGCCGGGTGGGCGTTGAGCGCCGACTCGACCTCGAACGGGCCGATGCGGTAGCCGGACGAGATGATCACGTCGTCGGCACGGCCCTCGAACCACAGCCATCCGTCCTCGTCGCGGCGCACGCGGTCGCCGGTCCGCCACACCCCCTCCGGTCCGTCGAGGAAGAACGTCGGCACCGTGCTGGGGTCGCAGCAGAGCTCGCCGCTCTCGTCGACCCACACCTTGAACCCGGGCAAAGGCTTGCCCATCGACCCGGGTCGCAGCGGCTCGCCGAGCGGCACACCGGTCAGCGCGCCGGTTTCCGTCTGCCCGTAGCCGTCGCGTACCTCGACTCCCGCTTCGCTGCGCCACGCCTCGATCGCTGGGGCGTCGAGGGGTTCACCTGCCGCTACCGCGTGACGGAGCGGTAACGGCCGCAGCTGCGCGCGTTTCGCGACCGCGCGGTACTCCGTCGGCGACATGCAAAGAACGGAGACGCGCTCGCGCTCGATTATCGCCAGACGCTCTTCCGGGTCGAAGCGCGCGTCGTGCAACAGCGCCGCTGCGCCCCGCAGCCAGGGCGCGATGAACGTGTTGCGCGCCGACTTCGACCAGCCCGCCGCCGCCGTGCACCACGCGACCTCGCCGGGGCGCGGTGCGTACCAGTGCTCGGCCTGCACGCGCTGGCCGAAGAGGTAGCGCTGACCGTGACGGATCGGCTTCGGCTCGCCCTGGGTCCCGGACGTGAAAACGATCAACGCCGGATCGGTGGGGGAGAGGTCGACGGCGGGCGCGGGTGCGGCCGCGAACAGGCGCTCGTCGGGCAGCGTCAGCACGGTGCCGGTGAAACCGCTCGCTTCGACGCGCTCGAGGTCGCGCTCGTCGCAGACGATCGCGCGCGGGGCGACAGCATCGATCCGCTTGCGCAGGTCGCTCGCGGTCAGCTGTTCGGTGCAAGGCTGGGCGACAGCGCCGATCCGCCAGCAAGCGAGCAGCGTGTAGACCCACTCGGGCCGGTTGCCGATCACCGTCATCACGACATCGCCGCGGCCCACGCCTTGCGCCACGAGCGTTCCCGCCAGGCGCGCGGAGCGGTCGGACACCTCGCCGAACGTGATCTCGCGCCGCTCGCCCGTACGATCGATCGCGATGAGCGCGAGCTGCGCGCGGTCGCGTCGGTCGACGATGTCGCGAGCGAAGTTCACGCCAGTGTTCTCGCCGCCATCAGTCTGACAACCCAGCTCTCTCGTGCGTCACGAGCCCTTTTCCGCGCTGTCGGTTGGTTCGTGCGCGGACGAGGAGGAGCCGCGCTCGGCCATCTCGGTAGGTCGCGCCCTGCCCGCGCCGCTCGCGAGCGTCGCTCGGGCGCGCTCCATCAGGCGCGCGGCGCCCTCCCAGTAGAGCGCGAAGGCGACCGCGGCGAGACGCTCCCGGTCGAGGTCGGGGCGCCGGGTCGACCACTTGCCGAGCGCTTCCATGCCGCCGACGAAGAGCCGCGCGATTACCTCGTCGCCAGGCGTCGGCCGCTCGCTGTCACCGCCGTAGGAGGCAGCGATGCGGCGCGCGACGAGCGTCGTCACACGCTCGACGATCCGCTCGAGCTCGGCGCGTGCCCGTGGCTCGTGCACTTCGGCGACGAGGATCCGCCAGGAGTCGCGCCGTTCGGCGACGAAGTCGAGGAACGTGCGGATCGCCACGCGCGTACCGCGCTCGGGGTTCTTTTCACCGGCGAGGGCGCGTTCGAGGCGCTCTTCGAGTTCGCGTCCGTGGCGCTGAAGCACCGCCAGATGCAGCTCGAGCTTGCTCGGGAAGTGCTCGTAGATGAGCGACTTCGATACGCCCGCCCGGCGGGCGATCGCGCCGATCGACGCGCCCTCGTAGCCACGTTCGGCGAACACCTGCAGCGCTGCGTCCAGCAGCGACTCGCGGCGTTCGTCCCCGCTCAAACGCCGCCTCGTCGGGGTGTCGCCGCTTCTGCGGTCCTGCAGATCGCCCACGACGGTACGGCACTCTTGCAGAGGCGGGCGCTTCGGTGCACGCTGCACCAGCGCAGGAGCTGCGCCGCAGGGGATGAATACAGCGGCGAGATCTGATAGCGTGCCGCCAACGCCGAATCCGCGCTCGCAAGCGCGGAGCGGGGGACCCAATTGGTGGCCGGGTGCCACCAGGGGCGAACCCCGCTGCCTCACGGTAGCGGGGAGCGCGATCTCTTCCCGCGCGAGCCCGTCAGCTAACCCCGCAGGCGTCGGACAGAGACCGTGGACCCCGACGGGAAGAAACAACGGCCTGCACGTCTGCTTGCTGTCGCCGCCGCAGCTGCGGCGATCGCTGCCGCTGCCGCTCCCGCCTTCGCGGAGACCAGCGGAGCGACCGGTTCCAGCGCACCGGCCGCGGCGGGCGCGGTCACGTCCACGGGCGGCGGGGCGATGTACGTGCCGCCGGCGGGCAAGGCACGGCTCGTCAACGGGCGCGCGATCGCGCCGGCCGACGCGCCGCCCGAGGTGCGCCGCGTCATCGCCTTTGCGAACCGCATCGTTTCGAAGCCGTACCGCTACGGCGGCGGCCACCGGCCGTTCGCGAAAGGCCTCGACCGCGGCTACGACTGTTCGGGTGCCGTCAGTTACGCGCTTTTCGGGGGCGGCTTCCTGGACGCGCCGCTCGACTCCGGCTCGCTGATGCGCTGGGGCGAGCGCGGCCGCGGTCGGTGGATCACCGTTTACGCCCACCGCGGCCACACGTTCCTGGTGGTGGCGGGTCTGCGCTTCGACACCGGCTACCGCGACGCCGAGGCGCGCGCGGCGTCGCGGCGCTTGGGACTGCCCCGCACCGGCCCGCGCTGGAGCCGCAAGATGCGCCCGACGCGCGGCTACGTCGCTCGGCATCCCGCGGGCTTTTGAGCAGCGCACTGCCGCGCGGCGATCCGTCCGGCGGGCCTCGCACCAGCCCGAGCCCCCGAGGCGGCCGAGCAAGCGCGGGGCGGGGTATTCTGCCGGTACCGCACGCCCGGCCGCGCGGTGGGAACTGCCTAGCGAACGAGCCGGCGCGGCGAGCTGCCACCGCTCGCCGGCACCGGGCTAGCGCCGGTAGATAACGACAAGTCGCAGAGATCGAGGAGCGCCGAAGGAGATATGGCCGCAGCGACCGATCTTCTCACCAAGACCGACGAGCAGAAGGCGATCACCGAGATGGTGCGCCAGTTCGTCGACAACGAGATCATCCCGCACGCCGAGGAGTACGACGCCAAGGACGAGTTCCCCGCGCCGATCGTCGAGCAGATGAAGGAGCTCGGTCTGTTCGGTGTGACGATCCCCGAGGAGTACGGCGGGATGGGTCTCGACCTCACCACCTACGCGATGATCGTCGAGGAGCTTTCGCGCGGCTGGATCTCGATCTCGGGGATCGTCAACACGCACTTCATCGGCTCGTACCTATTGATGAAGTACGGGACCGAGGAGCAGAAGCAGTACTTCCTGCCGCGCATGGCGACGGGCGAGATCCGCGCCGCCTTCTCGCTGTCGGAGCCCGAGTGCGGGTCGGACGTGCAAGCGATCAAGTCGACGGCTCGCAAGGACCCCGAGACCGGCGACTGGATCCTGAACGGGCAGAAGATGTGGGTGACGAACGGCCTCAACTCGGGCGTCGTGTTCGTGCTCATGAAGAGCGACCCGAAGGCGGATCCGCCCTACAAGGGGATGACCTGCTTCATCACCGAGAAAGAGCCAGGCGCGTCGGTCAACACCGGGAAGTTCGCCGGCCTCACGATCCCGCCCAAGATCAAGAAGATGGGCTACAAGGGTGTCGAGTCGACCGAGCTCGTCTACGACGGCTACCGCTGCCCGCCCGATCGCATTCTCGGTGGCGAAGAGGCGGGGCTCGGCCAGGGCTTCCGTCAGATGATGGACGCGCTCGAGGTCGGTCGCGTGAACGTCGCCGCGCGCGGCGTCGGCATCGCCCAACGCGCGCTCGAGCTCGCGTTGCGCTACTCGCAAGAGCGCAAGACGTTCGGCAAGCCGATCTGCCAGCACCAGGCGATCCAGTTCAAACTCGCCGACATGGCGACCAAGGTCGAAGCGGCGCGTCTCCTCACCTACAAGGCAGCGCGTCTCAAGGACGCCGGGCAGCGCTCCGACCTCGAGGCGGGCATGGCGAAGCTGTTCGCGTCCGAGACTGGCCGCGAAGTTGTCGAGCAGGCGTTCCGCATCCACGGCGGCTACGGCTACTCGAAGGAGTACGAGATCGAGCGGCTCTACCGCGACGCGCCGCTGCTGCTGATCGGCGAGGGCACGTCCGAAATCCAGCGCATGGTGATCGGGCGCAAGCTGATCGAGCGCAACAAGATCTCCTGACGCAGAACGTCTGCGGACGCAGAACGCTTGGCGGCGCTCGGCCGACGAGGCCGGCGCGTTCGTCCAGCGCGACGATCGGATCACGATCGCGCAGCCGTTATCCGACCTCGAAGGGCGGGCGCCCACCGCTGCGCAGCGGCCGCTCGCCTCAGCCCGCGCTGGCCGCCGCCGAGCCGTCGCTCGCCGGTTCCCGCCCAGGCGGGATGGCCGTCGTCGCCTTCGCTTAGGGTTTCGCTGGAGAGCATGAGTGCGAGCGACACGCGCAAGCAGATCCTCGAGACGATCGACCGTCTGCTGGCCGACGTTCCCGCGTTTCGGCGCCTGCGGCTCGTGCTGCAGGTCACGCTGCGCGCCCGCGGCGGCGACGCGCCGATCTGGCGCGTCGAGCTCCCCGCCCGCAAGGTGGTGCGCGAACCTGCGCCCGATGCCCGCCTGTACGTCGAGCTGGCGCGCGAGGAGTTCAACCGTCTCGCCGGCGCTGGTTTTCACGATTGGGCCGAGTCTTTCCAGCGTGGACGCGTGCGCGTGACCGGCGATTTGGCTGTCGTGAGGTTGCTGGGCGAGGTGGCACGGCGCGCGCTGGCGCGTGCGCCGGCGGGGCGCACGTCACGCGCGGGGGCTGGTTGAGCGGAACGGTCCGCGAACTCTCGCGCGACGACCTTCCGGCCGTGGCGGCGCTTTACGAGCGCGTGATGCGCTCGGGCGCGACGCAGCCGGCACCGGGGCTCGTCAACTACTTCGAGCGTCTCCTGTTCGGTCCGCTCCGCCACGAGGGCGTGGAGCCGCTGGTGTACGTGCGCGAAGACGGCCGAATTGTCGGCTTTCTCGCCGCCTACGCGCGGCAGCTGGCGTCGGCCGACGGGCGGCGCTTGCTGCTGGGCTGCTCGGGCCAGCTCGTGAGCGACCCCGACGCGCGCCTCCCCGGTGTCGGTGTTGTCCTCCTCAGGCGGTTCCTTGCCGGCCCGCAGGATCTGTCGATCACCGACGGTGCGACCGTCGCGGTGGCAGAGATGTGGCGGCGGCTGGGTGGCCGTGTTCGCGCGCTCGAGTCGCTTGTTTGGATCAAGGTGTTGCGACCGGTCAGCGCTGCGTTGCTAGCGGCCCGTACGCGCTGGGGCCGGGGTGCAGCTCCGCCCGGTTCAGCGCGGGGTAAATCTGCGGTGCCGGCAGTGGGCACGAGCCGCGAGCTCGATGCGGCTGGGCTTGTCGAGCTGTCCGAGCGGCTGCGTGCGCGGTGGCGGTTCGCCCCCGCGCTCGATCTGGCGCTCGCCGAGTGGCTGTTGCACGAGTTGGCGCGTTCGACGCCTGCGCGCGGGCCGTTCGTGGCCCGGCAGGTGACGGGAGCGACAGGTCGTACGGTCGGGGCGTACCTCGCTTTCTTGCCGCGCGGCGGGCGCGCTCAGGCGATCTGTGTGCTGGCCGAGCGCGGCCACGAACGGCGTGTTCTCGACGATCTGTTCGCGTGTGCGCGGGCTGCCGGTGCAGCAACAGTCGAGGGGCGATTGGAGCCGCATCTGTTCGAGGCGCTCGCTAGCGCGGGCGTGATCATTCGGCCGGGCGAGCGAGCGCTCGTCCACAGCGAGGACGGCGACCTTGCGACGCTCGCCGTCGCCGGCGACGTGCTGATGACCCGCCTCGAGGGCGAGTGGTGGATGACGCACCATCTCGACCCGCTCCCGGGCTGACCGCGCTGCGCGCGGACCAGCGCCGACGCGCTCGGCGCACGGGCCGGAGCCCCGGGAGGCTGGGTCCGCTCGCAGCGAGCCGCGCTAGAGGCCCGCTAGGCGCGCTCGAGCACCGAGTCGTCGTAGAGCTTGCGGATCCGCAGCTTGCCCGCGGGAGCGAGATCGAGACAGAGCTCGCAGAGCACGCACTCGTCGAGGTTCTCGTCGACGATCTCGATGCCGCTGTCGCCGACGGCGAAGATGTCGACCGGGCACGCCTCGGCGAGTTTCGCCGCGAGCTCGCGATCGCCACGGATCGAGTCGTCGATCTCGACCTGGATGAAGACGCCGTGCAAGCGTCGTGCCTCGTCGCTCGCGGAGCTTTGCGCTGCGGCGGTGGACGCTCCTGTTTCGTGACCGCTCGTCATCGCGCCGTGACCTCCTTGCCGAGCCGTTCGCGCACAAGATCGGGAATCTGCGAGATCTCCTCGGCGACGGTGATTCCCGCGGCCTCGAGGCGCGCGATCTTCTCGGCAGCCGTGTCCTCTTTACCCTCGACGATTGTTCCGGCGTGGCCGAAACTCATGCCCGGCATCTCGTCCATGAAGCGACCGGCCATGAACGCGACGATCGGCAGGCGACAGTCGTTCTCGGTCACGTAGCGGGCCAGTTCCGCCTCCATCCGGCCGCCCGGCTCGGAGTAGATGACGATCGCCTCGGTTTGTTCGTCAGCCTCGAAGAGCGGCAACAGCTCGGTGTAGGTGGAGCCGATGATCGCGTCGCCACCGATCGACACCGCCGTCGACTGTCCGAGACCAGCCGCGGTCAGCGTCGACGAGATTTCGGTCGTCATGCCGCCCGAACGCGACATCACGCCCACCGGCCCCGGCGTGTACGCCTTCGCGGCGTCGCGCGCCGGCCCGCCGATCCCGCCCATCTTGATCACGTCGGGAACGATGATCCCGAGGCAGTTGGGCCCGATGATGCGTGCGCCGCGCATCTCGGCAAGCTCGACCATCTGCGCGACGTCGCGGCGGGGGATGCGCTCGGTGACGATGACGATCAGCTTGATGCCGTTTTCGATCGCCTCGAAGACAGCGTCCTTGCAGAACGCTGGCGGCACCGTTACGACCGAACCGTCGATCGGACCACCGTGGTGCTCGACGCACTGCTCGACAGAGTCGAACACCGGCACGCCGTGCACGGTGCGACCTTTGCGGCCGGGCGTGACGCCCCCGACAATCTTGGCGCCCTTGCCGTACTCGAGGCACTCCTTCGTCAGGTTCACGGCCTCGCGGCCGGTGATGCCCTGAACGATGAACGTCGTGTTCTCGTCGATCAGGATGCTCACGTTCTCGTCCTCCGCTAAGCCGCTGCCGCCGTGCCCTGGATCTTCTCGACCGCGCGCCGTGCCGCCTCGTGCATGGAAACCGAGCGATCGCAGTACTCGACGCCGTAGCGCTGGAGGATCTTGTAGCCCTCGTCTTCCCAGGCGCCGGGGATGCGGAAGATCGCGATCTTCTCGGCCGGGTCGTAGCCCAGCTCGAGGCACGCCTTGATGACGCCGCGCGCGACGATGTCGACGCGCGTGTTGGAGACGATCGACATCATCACCGCGATCTTGTCGACGCCCGGCTTGGTCAACACCAACTTCGCGAGCTCGCAGGCCTTGCGCACCGAGGGGTTGCCGCCGATCTCGCAGTAGTTGGCGGGGTGCCCGCCGTACTTGCGCACGGCGTCGAACAGGGTCAGCGAGCCGCCCCCGGCGCCGATCACCAGGCCGAGGTTGCCGTCGAACTCGGTGACGTTGCCGGCGACACCGCGGTGGTCCATCGCGTCAACCTCTTCGCCGCGCAGCTCGAAGGGGGTGGGCTCGCGCGCCTGGCGCGTCTCCTCTGGGCGCACACCGAGCTCTTCGAGCAGCCGCTTCTGGCGTGGGCGCGCTTCGTTTTCCATCTCCATGTGCGCGTCGAGCGCGACGAAGCTGCCGTCCTCGAGCTCGCCGAGGGGGTTGATCTCGGCGAGGGTCATGTCGTACTTGACGAAGAGCTGCGCGAGCTTGGCGAGGATCTGGGCAGCACGGTTGAGCTGAGAGCCGGTCACACCGACGCGCGCGACGCACTCCTTCGCCTCGAATCCCGAGAAGGGCAGCACGTTCGAGAAGTGCCGGCGGGCGACGTGCTCGGGATGCTTTTCGGCGACCTCCTCGATGTCGATGCCACCCATGTCGGAGAAGATCATCACCGGGCGCTTGCGGATCCCGTCCCACACGACCCCCGCGTAGTACTCCTTCTTGACCTGGGCCTTGGGATCGACCAGCACACCGCGCGGTTTGTGGCCGCGGATCTCGAGCGACAGGATCCGTTCGGCGTGCGCGGCCGCCTCGTCGGGCGTGTCGGCGAAGGCGACACCGCCCGCCTTCATACGGCCGCCGGTGAGCACCTGCGACTTGATCACCACCGGCCCGCCGATCCGTGCGGCGATCGCGCGCGCCTCCTCGGGCGTATGCGCGAGGCCGTAGTCGGTTACCGGGATGCCTTCGCGCTTGGCGATAGCGCGGGACTCGTACTCGTAGAAGCGCACTGCGGAGCTCCTCCTAGGCGTTGGCGACAGGCTCGCCCTGCTTGAGGTGCTCGAAGCCGTAGAGCTCGGCTAGTTCTGGGTCCTTGCGCGCGAGCATCTCGGCAAGCGAGACCATCACCTTGCACTGCTTCCAGGTGGCGTCGTCCTGCATCTTGCCGTCGATCATGTGGACGCCCCGCCCGTCCGGGATCGCTTCCAGCACCTTCTTCGCGAACTTCACTTCCTCGACCGGGGGGCTGAACACCTTCTTGGCGATGTCGATCTGCACCGGGTGCAGCGACCACGCGCCGACACAACCGAGCAGGAAGGCGGCGCGGAACTGGTGCTCGCAGCCGACCGTGTCGCGGATGTCGCCGTAAGGGCCGTAGAAGGGCAGGATGCCGGCGGACGTGCAGGCGTCGACCATCCGCGCGATCGAGTAGTGCCATGGGTCCTGCTGGGCAGTGGCGCGCGGCGCGTCCGGGTTGTCCGGGTCGGGGTCCTCGATCACCCGGTAGGCGGGATGGCCGCCGCCGACGCGCGTCGTCTTCATCCGCCGCGACGCGGCAAGGTCGGCGGGACCGAAGCTCATGCCCTGCATGCGCGGGCTGGCGGTCGCGATCTCCTCGACGTTGGTGACGCCGAGCGAGGTCTCGAGAATGGCGTGGACGAGGATCGGCCGCTCCAGCCCGTGCTTGGCCTCGAGCTGGGCGAGCAACCGATCGATGTAGTGGATGTCCCAAGCGCCCTCGACCTTGGGAACCATGATCACTTCGAGGCGATCGCCGATCTCGCTGACCAGCCGCAAAAGGTCGTCGAGCACCCAAGGGCTGTCGAGCGAGTTGATGCGCGTCCACAGCGCACAGTCGCCGAAGTCGACCTCCTTGGCGAGCTTGATCAGTCCCTCGCGCGCCGCCTCTTTGCGATCGGCGGGAATCGCGTCCTCGAGGTTGCCAAGCAAGATGTCGCACTTGCGCGCCAGCTCAGGCAACTTCGAGGCCATCTTCTCGTTCGAGGGGTCGAAGAAGTGGATCATGCGCGAGGGCTTGAAAGGAATCTCGCGCAGCGGCTCGGGCGCTCCGATGGCGAGCGGCTGGAAGAACGCTCTCGGGTTTCGCATGGCGAGCGAATGCTATTGACTCGCGGATCAACGCGCGGTCGCGGCGGTTACGATTCGCCCCCCGAGCGCCCGCGCCGGCGCGGGCGCTGCTACCGGACGACGAGGCACGGAAGATTTGGGAGAGCGATGAGCGAAACCGACACCAAGCAGCTCGAGACCGACCAGGCCGCGCGTGAGGCGTCGGGCGCGCGCCCCTACGGCCGCTACCTAGAGGACTTCGAGGTCGGCGCCGTGTACAAGCACTGGCCCGCCAAGACTGTCACCGAGGCAGACGATCACCTCTTCTGCCTGCTGACGATGAACCACCACCCCCTGCACATCAACGACGAATACGCCAAGCGCTCGCAGCAGGGGCGGAACGTGGTGGTGGGGCCGTACGTCTACTCGCTCGCGCTCGGCATGTCGGTCGCAGACGTTTCGGGCAAAGCGATCGCCAACCTCGCGACCGAGGAGCTGTCGCACCCGAACCCGGTCTTTCACGGCGACACGCTCTACGCCGAGTCCGAGGTGCTCGAGGTACGGCCGTCGAAGTCGAAGCCCGATCGCGGGGTGGTCAAGGTGCACACCCGCGTTTTCAAGCAGGACGGGACTCTGGTCTGCGAGTTCAAGCGGGCCGTCCTCGTACCGCGCCGCGAGCCGGCGTCGTCCTGACAACCCGGTAGGGCAACGCCGCTGCGCGGCGACGGTGCGACGAGCGCCCGCCGCTCCGGCGTAGCCCGCCGTGCGCCCGTTGCGGCGCCCGTGGGCGAGCGGGCGTGCGAGGGGTTCGGAGCTCGGCCGACGGCGACGCCCCGTGCGGCGGGTGTACACGTTGCCGCCGCTCGGCGCGTGTGTAACTAGCCGCCGAAGTGGGCGACCCAGAACGTCGCGCGTCGGCCGTTCAGGTAGCCGTGGACGCGTGCAGCGCCGACGTAGCGGAAGCGACGGTAGGTGATGACGCCGCGGTGCGTCGGCGACCGCAGCCACTGCGTCAGCACCCAGCGGGCGGCAGCTCTGCCCCGGTGCCAGCCGTAACGGAAGCCGATGATCTCACCGCGCACGCGCATCCGTGGCCGGTGCGGCGGACCGACGTGCCGAAACGACTGGGCAGTGGCCATCACACCTGCTGCGCGGCGGCTCGAGCGATTCAGCACGCGCAGAACGCGCAGCGGCGGGCTGCCGGCCAGGCGGCGAGCTGCGTTGAAGCCGTTCAAAAGCGGGTAGCGCGGCGTTGCCGCCTCGGCCGTGGCCGGTCCGGACGTGCTCCGCTCGCCGCTCGCCACGTACGCCGCTGACAGCGCCAGCGCCGAAACGGTTGCGGCGGTGAGGAGCAGGGTCCATCTCGCACGGGAGCGCATAATCGACCTCCGTTGTGCCCGCCTCGGGCGTGTTTGGGTGTCGTACTTGCGCCTACGGGGTTAGCTGTCGGGCTCGCGCTATCGCGCTTCGCGGCGCTCGGGCCGCGATTCGCCCCGGGAGTTTGGGTCCCCCGCCCGGAGCGCTGTGAGCGCTCCGGTTCGGCGCGCTTGAAACGTAACAGTTCGAGCGGACGGCAGTCGGCGCGGGGCGGCTCTAGATCGTCCCGGCGTCTACCGGCCAATCATCGGACGGCGGCCGTTCGTCACGCCCTTGCGAGGCTCGGCCTGTCTGGCTTGACGAGCGGAAGCGGGCGTGATGGCATCTGTGGCGGCTCCGCTGAAGCGGCACGCAACGTCTGGCGGCGAGCCACTAAGCAGCTCGCTCGTAGGCGCGCTCGGCTTCTAGCGCTGGCGATGGGCCGTCGGCGATTCGGCGGACCAGGCTCTTGTCGAGCGCAACCCGCTGGCGTAGCCGCCAACGGACTCGCATCCGACCACTCGTCCTATCGACAGCTACCGGAATTCGCAGACACACGGTCACGAACGTCCAAAACAGAATCCGTAGGTCGATCCCGAGCGAGCACGTCCTGACGTACATGCGATCCATCTGGAGCTTCTGGGGCAGGATCCGCTCGAGGTACTGAACCAGCGGCTCGGCGTCGCACAGCACCCGGTCCTCGCGCGCGAACGCAACTTGCGAGAGCCCGGTGATTCCGGGGCGTACCCGCAGGATCTCCTCGTACGCCCCATGATGG
The DNA here is from genome assembly GCF_028867705.1 of Thermoleophilum album. Classification (GTDB taxonomy): domain Bacteria; phylum Actinomycetota; class Thermoleophilia; order Solirubrobacterales; family Thermoleophilaceae; genus Thermoleophilum. The sequence goes on from NZ_CP066171.1 coordinate 692,347, forward strand.
CTAGCGACGAACTCGGGGCTCTGGGGGCGCGGCCCAACTAGCGACATGTCCCCACGGATCACGTTCCACAGCTGAGGCAGCTCGTCGATCTTCAGGCGAGAGATGATGCGTCCGACACGCGTCAAGCGCTCGTCGTCGGCGACGGTGAGTGGTGGCCCTCCGACCCCGACGTGCATCTTGCGCAGTTTCAGCATCGAGAACTCGCGGCCGTAGCGCCCTACCCGACGCGAGCGGTAGAGGACGGGGAAGCCAGATTCGGCGGCAATAGCCACGGCTGCAGCAGCGATCACCGGAGCGGCGACGAGCAGCACAGCCGCTGCCACGGCGATGTCGAGCGCCCGCTTAGCGAGCTGGAAGCCGCGGTGCGGGTCGGCGTGCGTCGAGCGTGCGACGTGCCTCGTGGCACTGGTGCGGCTAACGAGCGATGTACGGCACACGTCGGGGGCTTTGCGCAGATCACGCGCCATACGTGGGGGAGTGGGGGAAGTGGGAGTAGACAGAGGGGGTCTACGTTCCTCGACCGAGGAGGCGAGGCAAGGAGTTCGCGCGGCCGCGGACGGCTGCGCTCTGCCCTCTCACTGTACGCGAAGGAGCCGCTGTTCGCCACTCTCGATGACAGGCCAGTAGAGCGGGAGCACCCAGACGCTCTCGCAAGGCCGGTGAGACGCCGCCCGGTTCTACGGACCCACGGATGGTTGCTGTGTAGATTACGAGCGGCTGCAGGCTGTGCCTGTACGCAGGTGGGCTAGCGGTCTGTTACGGATTCAAAGCGAATCGAACACGTTGGTGCCCGCGTAGCTAGGAGCTGGGAGGTAGCGATTGGTCAGCAACCGTAGGTCGGGCGCCGTCCGTGCGATCAACGAGCCCCACGCAGGCGGCCAGCGGCCGGTGCTGCAGCGCTACCTTGAGGTTCTCAAAGACCGGAGAGTGCCGGCGCTGGTCGCTGTCACGGCGTGTCTCTTGGCGGCCTTTGCCGTGCTGCTCCTCCGCCCGCCGGTCTACGAGGCGGAGGTGGACATCCTCGTCAACCCCGTGTCGTCGTCCGACCCGATCTTCGCGACATCCGGCGTCGTGCGCGAGTCGGTGACGGGCACGCGCGACGTCGAGACGGTCGCACGCCTGATCGTCAACGCGCGTGTGATGCGTGCGCTGCCGGCCGAAATCAGACGCGGCAGGTCGGTGCGAGAGTTGCTCGCCCTGGTGCGCGCGCAGCCGGTTGCCGAGAGCACTGTCGTCGCGGTCACCGCGCGCGGGGCGTCACCGCGCGAGGCTAGCGACCTCGCGAATGCTGTAGCGCGCACGTTCAAGGCGTTGCGCGACGCCGACATTCGGGCTCGTGCGCGTGCGCAGATCGCCCGTTTGACAGCCAATCCACCGCCGCCCGGCAGCAGTGACGCTGTAGCCCGTGCCACGCAGCTGGCGACACTGCGAACGCTCGCGGCTGGTGGCGACCCGTCGGTTCAAATCGAGGACCTCGCCAACCCGGTCGACGCTGTCCGGATTTGGCCAAGGCCGCTGCTGACCCTGGTCGCGGCGGTCGTAGCGGGCGGATTCTTGGCTGTGGCTGTCGCCTTCTTGTTCGAAACGCTCGACAACAGAATTCGCCGCGAGGAGCACGTTCGTGACCTGTCGAGCCTTCCCATCATTGCGCGCGTACCGCTGAACCGGCCCGACGAACCGGCGAGGGCACGAAGCCCGTTTCGCGGGGCGCGTGCACGGCCACGTGGGGGCGAGCACGCGCCACTGCCGCCCTCGGCGCTGTCACCGGTCACCGTCGAAGCATTCCGCTTGTTGCGGGCGGCGTTGTCCGGGCTCGGTCGCAACACGCGCGCTGCTGGGTCGCTGTCTCCGCGACAGCGTCCGTGGGAGGTCGCGAACAGTCAGGCAGAGAAAGGGCGCGGCGGCGAGAGCGTCCGCGGACGAGCGATTCTGATCACTAGTTCCGGACCAGAAGAGGGCAAGAGCACCTCGGCCTTGAACCTTGCGGCAGCTTTCGCGATGGCAGGGCAGTCGACGGTGCTGCTAGAAGCCGACGTGCACCGGCCTTCGCTGGCCCGTGCCCTCGGGATCAGTGTCGAGCGCTCGGTCGGAGACGTGCTGTCGCAGCGTGCCAGCGTCGAGCATGCACTTGTGTCGCTGCCGCACTTCGGAGGACGGTTGCGCGGCCTCTTCGCAAAGCCCACTGACGCCGGCCTTGGCGATCTCTTCGCTCTGGCTCCGGGAGAGCAACTGCTGACGGACCTGCGCGCGCGCGCCGACGTAGTGGTGGTCGACTCCGCGCCCGCCCTTCGTGTCGGCGACACGCTCCAGTTGGTGGGGAAGGTGGACGATGTGGTCCTTGTCGTTCGTCTCGGTGTTACGAAGTCCGAAGAGCTGCGCCGTCTGCTCGAGCTCTTCGACCAGCAGCGGCTGCAGCCAATTGGCTTAGTGTTGATTGGCACCGATGGGGCTGACAACGGCTACTACGGCTACGCCGGCCAGACGCGCGGATTCGAGGCGCCGGCAGGTGTGCTGAACTCGGTGGCGGTCGGTCAACGTACAGTCCGGCCGCGCGTTTATCGGGAGCGACGCATAAACAGCTGACTCACTCCAACGAGATGGGCGCCGGCAGCTACCGGCGCCCATCGAAGGGGATCTCGCTGTGTGCGCGGGGAAGGCGCGACGGCACGTGCCTCCCGCCTAGGAACTCGGTGGTTGCACTGTGTAAACCCGCAGGTAGCGTTGCCAGTCGACGCCGGTTTGGATGTCGAAGTAGTAGGCGTCTTCGGTTGGGCTGTAGCCGATGCCGCCTTGGTGGGTGTTTTGTTGGGCGAATTGGTAGATGGGGTCGGGGTGCCCGAAGGCGGTGTAGGTGTTGCCGCTTTCGAATTGGAGCATTCCCGACCCGTTGCCTTCGCCGTTGGTGTCGCCGATCCACATGCCGTATTTGGCCATCGCTTTGAGGATCGGTTTCTTCCAGGCGGGCACGGGCAGCTGGTCGATCTGTTGGGGTGTCATGTCGAGGTGGATGTAGGCGCCGAGCGGTGCGGATGCTGCGCGCCGCTCGGCTGTGGAGCACGGGGTGCCGGTGCCGGGACCGTGGGCGGGCCAGGTGTAGGTGCCGTTCGAGCAGTCGATCCCGAAAAACAGACCGTGCTCGATCCGGCCCGCGACGAGCTCTTGGGCTCTGATGATCCCGGCCGAGAGGGCGAAGTGGGCGGCGGTCGCGTTCGACCCAAGCCCATCACCGTCGATGCGGGTCATCCCGCCCCAGCGCACACGCAGCGTCCCGCCGCTGCTACCAACCGCACCGGTTTTCTCCACACCCCAAAAGTCGTACTCCCACCCGGTCTGCTGGTCGATCACCGTCATGTGCTTGTCCACACAACAGTCCGGGCGCGCCTGGGCGGGGATCCGCACCTGCACACCCTCGACCTCGCACCGCCCCCACTGCTCGGTGCACGTCACCGTGAACAGCGGGTCCGACGGGCGCGAGAAATAGATCGGGTGGTAGAACTGGGCGCCCAGCTCGTACCGGTAGCCCGCATACAGCGGGATGAACGCCCGCCGCTCACCCATCATCCGATCAACGATCTGCTGCGAATTCGGGAGCGGCACAAGCCGCCCCTCGGCCTCGAGCTGCGCGAAAGTGGTGTTGAACGGCGACCGATCCGAAAACGGCCGCCAACACACCGACGGCCACACACCCACACCAAACGAACCCCAACCAAAAGACCAGGAGGGGGTAACTGACGAGTTGCACTCACCGGTCGACGTCGAACCGGAGTCGGTGCCGGAACCGGTGGAACCGCCCGGGGCTGGTGTCGGTGCCGTGGGAGGCTGAGCGCTCGACCCGCTCGATGGCGACGAGCCAGCCGTGCTGTCAGCTGGCGGCTGGGCGTTTCCGCAGCTCGAGCACGGTGACGGAACGCTTGGCTGGGTCGTGTTGGAATCTGGCCTCGGAGTACGACGTGGAGACCGCGCCCGGCGCAGGTACAGAAGCAGCGCCGTCGACCTCCGGAGGCGCCGTGCGCTCGCTGCTACCAAGGCGCGCGCCCCGGCGGCGCGAGCGAGGCGGCGACGTGACATCCGCAGCACGCGGTGGCGCGTACGAAGGGCGCTACGGACAGTCTTTGCCCCTACAGCTGCGCGTCGCGAAGGAAGGGTAAGGACCGCTCGAGTTACGTGTTCAGGCTTGACCCTGGGAAGTTTGAACACGATCACGTCGCCGCGGACGGCGCGTGGCTTGACTTTCTTGACCGCAGCCCCGGCCGTGCCTGCGGATGCCGCAGCGACTGCCAGCGAGGTAATCACGGCGCACGCCACTTTTCCGGTGCGTCCGAGCCGAAGATGCAGAGGGTCGCGATTGCTCATATCGGCTCCGTGGGTCGTGCCTCCGTGCGGCGAGCGATCGCGACGCGGAGAACCCGCTCGTCAAGAGACGCTCGAGAGGTGGGATCGCCGACGCCGCGGCGCGCTCGCGCACGACGACGTGGTTTGCGTCACTCGCACCGGCGGTAATCGGCGAATGACGCGTCGCGCTCGCGCCGGACGCGGCGTTTTTCGACAGACGTACGAACAGCGAGCGGCCGGCAGACGCGCTCGCAAGGCGTGCAAAGACGCGCTGCGCCGGGGTCGAGGGTCACACCGGGCACGGACAGCCTGCCCGTGGGCGCTCCCAGGCAACCAACCCTGCGGGGCGGCGACGGAACGAAGCCCTAAACGGAGGGCCTGCTACACACAGCGAGCTGCCGGTTCGGGGCCGCGCCGAGCAGTGACGCGGTCAAGGTGAGGAGATACGTGCAGTGCGGCACAGACACGACCCCGTGGGGCGTCGGGCGCGTGCGCGCGCCGAAGCCGGGGTACGGACCGCTAGCTAGGCATTCCGCAATTCAGATTCAGACAAAGCCGGTTAGCGGATGCTAGGCAGCCACGAACCTTCGGCGAGCGTCAACACGGGTGTGCGCGACTGTGCGCGCGGCTCTCTGCAGAGCCGCTGCTGCGCTCGAGCTAGACGCGGCGGGCTGGTGACGCGGCGGGCTAGTCGCGGCGACGCCAGCCTCGCGCGTTCCAGAGAGCATCCCGGACCATCGAGCCTGGACCGCACGCGACAGCCACGCTAGTACCGCGGCAAGTCTCACCCTCAGGCCAGGTGAGATCTGTCAGAAAGATGCTGTTGCTAGGCGGCGCTGGCGCGCGTGGCGACGCGACGCGCCACCAAGCCGGTCGCGATCAGTCCCGCAGCGACGAGAACCATCAAGCCGACTTCAGCGCCCGTGAACGGGAGAGAAGCGCTGGTCGGGCGCGAGCTTTCACTCGGCTGGTTCGAACCGCCGCTGTTAACGACTGCTTGGGTAGGTGGCGTGTTATTCGTCTGTTCGACCACGCCGCCGACACTGCCGTAACCGACCTCGCCGCTGGACTGCGCGGAGGCGCTGGTGGCGCCGGCAACGGCCAGTAGCAGAGCCAGAACTAGGGTCACAACTGTTTTGCTCATCCGGGACGCTCCGAAGCTTCGTGAGGACATCGAACGTTCGTCGACTGCGACCGATCGTACAGCATCGAGGCGACGTTCGCCACTCGCGCACGAGACCGGGCATCGAAGCAGCAGGGAGGAGTCGTGCCCGTCCCGACACGACCAACGGTTCGTGCCGGGTGCTGGCGCACGGGTCACCGCCGGTCGGTGCGGCGCGCCACGTCGCGCCGGATGAGGTCAAGCCCGGCAGCCGCCCGCGGCGCTCGCCCGCTCGCGGCTCGGCTCGCGATCTCGCGGAGCGCCTCGTTGCGGGGGGCGAGGCGCTCCGCTCGCCTCACCGCGCGGAGACCGCTCGTGGTTCGGCCGCGCTCAAGCTCGAGCAACCCGCTCAGCGCCAGCGCGACCGGTTCCCGCGGGCCACGATCCAGCGCATGCTTCAGCGAGCGCCGCGCCGCATCCTCTTCGCCGAGGGCGATCTGGATGCTCGCGAGAGCCTCGTACGGCAGTGGCGACAGCGGGTTGAGCGCTGCCGCTAGCTCGAGCTGCGCGCGCGCTTCGCGCGGCCTGTCGACTCCCGCGCGCTGGCCCTGGCGCAGGGCGCGATCTGCCGCCCACTGGCTAGCGAGCAGCGTGGCGAGGAGTAGGCACGAGACAGCGGCCGCTAGAGAGACAAGGTTCGCGTGCCGCGCTTTCGCGGGTCGGGGAGGTAGCGATCCGCCGCGCGGCGGGCGTGGAGAGGCGGTCGCGGCGAGAGCGGCGATCGCGAGCACCGGTGTGGACAGAGCAGGAAACTCCCACAGCCAGTCGCCGCTGGCGTGCACCAAGAAATAGGTACCGCAGAGGACGGCCGTGACCCCGAGCGTTCGTGTCACGTCGTCGCCGGATGCGAGACTGCGGCGCACGCCCACGCCGAGGCCGCCCACCGCGATTGCGGATAGCGCCAGGCCGACGAGCCCAGTCCCGATCAGCAGCTGGAGGGGCAGGCTGTGAGCGTAGTAGGGGGTTTCCGGCGATCGGCCGTCGCGAAGGTAGAGGGGCGAGAAGTTTTCGGCGCCGTAGCCGATCAGCGGACGCTCGCCCGCACGCCGCCACGCCACGCGCCAGAAGTCGTAGCGGTACTGCTGGCCGAGACCGGCGACGAAGCGCGCGCCGTTGCTCGCGGCCTGCTGCTGCGCGCCGGTGAACTCTCTCCAGGCGGTGCGGGCTTTGTCTGCCGGTCTGCCGTCGGTCGCGGCCAGCACGGCCGCAGTCGCCACGGCGACGAGGGCGACGCGCAGCAGGCTGCGAGCCGCAATCCCCTTGGCGGTACCGGGTAGCGGCGGGCCCAACGGTCGCCAGCGCCGGCCGCCGGCGACGGTGTCTGCCGCGCCCCGTCTTTCGACCCAAGCCAGCACGGACGTAACCGCGAAAGCACCGGCCGCGGCCAGCGCTAGCGGACCGACGATGGGGCCGACGAGGTCGCTGCCTGGAGCTGTCGGCCGGTAGCGCTCGTACACCGCGAGGAGCGACGGCAGGAGCACGACCACCGCGGCGACAGCGGGCAGGGCGAAAGCGATCAGACGTGGTAGCTCCCGCAAAAGTAGCGCGGCGAAGAACACAGCGACCGTGGCCACCAACCAGCCACGGCTCTGTGTCAGTACAGCGAGGGAGAGCAAGAGCACCGCGGCTGCCGCCGCGGCGCCACGGGCCGGTGCGCTCAGGTCGCGGCGCGCAGCCGCGACCAGCGCGACGAGCGCGCCGAGCATCCACAGGGCAGCGTTGGCGTTCACGTACCCGACGGGTTCTGCCAACCGTCCCTGGTGAAAGTGGGTGAAAGCCGCGGTCGCCGCGTGGGCGTTCGCGAGTTCGACGATCGCGGCCGCCGTGACCCCGACGAGCCAGATCGTCAAGAGAACCGTTGCGCGGGCGCTGGACAGCGGCCAGAGGACGAGCAGCGCCATCGCGAGCAATGGCGGCAGGATCCGCAGCGCGCCATCGAAGGCGATCCACGGCTGGAGCGCCCAGGTCACGCTCAGGAAAGACCAAACGCAGAGCGCCACAAGCGCCGCGAGTGCCACCAACGCGGGAAGCGACGGGCGGGCAAGACGCGGACGCGGGAGCGCCAGCAGCGCGACTGCGAGAGCTGTCGCTAGCACCGCCGTAGCGGGCGCGAAGACACGCACGAAAAAGCCCCCCTCCGCGAATGCCATCCATGCGGCGACCGCCGGAACGAGCGCGGCGAACGGAAGCGACGGCTGGGCGGCGACAGCGGTAGCGAGCCGCCGACCGGCTCGCCGCGAGGCGCGTTCGGTGTCGGTCACGCGGCTCTCGGGCAAGCTAACGGCGCCGCACCTCGCTGTCGCTCGGTGGTGTCGCGGCTGGCGATATGGCCCTCCCTGCCCGTAGGTACCGCCAGACGTCGGTGGAACGCAGCCGGACGACCGCAGGGTTCGCTTTCAAGGCGAACCGCCAGCCGCTGTCGGCTCGGTAGATGCCGATCCGCGGCCAGGCGAGCGGCTGCGGGGCGGAGAAGTGGGCGCTGAGCAGCGCGGCCGCTTCGTAGCCGGCTTGGCCGGCGATCGCGGCGACTTGTTCGTTCCAGTCGCCGTAGGGATACGCGAGCGACCTGCAAGCGACACCGAGGATTTCCTCTAGCCACTGTTTAGAAGCGCACAGCTCTTCGCGCACGGCCGCATCGTCCAGGCGTGACAGACGCGGGTGTGTGGCGGTGTGGGAGCCGATCTCCCAGCCTGCCGCCACCAGCTCGCGCAGGTCATCGGGCGATAGAGGCTCGAGCTCCCGTTCGTAGGTCGTCCCGAGCCACTGGGAGATGCCCTCCCAGCGCAGCGGCGAGCCATCGCCGGCGAAGCTCGTGACGACGAACACCGTCGCCGGAGCGCCGACCCCGCGCAGAACCGGTAGCGCTCGCGTTAGGTTCGACCGGTAGCCGTCGTCGAAAGTGACCGCTGCGATACGGGCCTTGCCCTCGTGGGCGCCGCAGCTCACGCAGTTCACGAGCTTGCTGAAGGTCACGAACTTGTAGCCCCGCCGTTGCAACAACCGCAGGTGGCGTGCGAGCTGTGTTTGCGTGACCGCTAGCGGGGACGGCCAGTCATCGCTCACGGCGTGGTAGCAGAGAACGAGCGCTTCCAAGGCGGGCGCTGGGGAACCGGACAGGGGCAGTAGCAACAGCAGCCTACCGCTCCTTAGCTCCGGACGCACTCAGCGCCCGCGCACGATCGTCGCCGGACGGCGCGCGACAAGCCGTGCAAAAACGACGATTCTCTGCGCGGCGCTGTATAGCGGGTGGCAGGCTGTCAGCACGAGCCGCTCGTAGCCGACATTCGCGATCACCCAAAGCGCATCGGGCGAGACGATACGCGTGCGCTCGACCCTGTAAACGAACGTGCCGTAAGGCATGTCGACAGCCACCAGGTCACCGCGGCGCAGACGATCGAGGTGGCGGAACGGAGCTCCGTGCGTCGTGCGGTGACCGGCGATCGCCACCGTGCGACCTTGGCCGGGAAGAGCTGTTTCGCGGTAGTGGCCGGGGCCCTGGCGCAGATCGTCGAGCGACGTGCCCTCGACGATCCAGTGCGCCTCGCCAAGCGATGGGAAACGGATACGGCCGAGAGCGTCGCCGGGCAGAGGTTTGCGTGCGAGCACACGCCGCCGGACCTGCGGAGCGGCGATCGCTTCTTCGAGGCGGGCCTGCTGCCGGGACGCGAGCAGCGCCGAAATCGGTTCCTGCCAAAGGACGGTCACGGCGGCGTCAGCGAGCAACAAGACGCCGCTCGTAATCAGGACCGAGGCGACAAAGCGGACGACAGCAGCGGCACCCCGCCGCCGCCTGCGTCGCGCGGTCCCGGCCCTCCCGCTCGCGTCGCGCGCGACCTCGGTCGCGGTAGCCACGTAGTCAGTGTACGGCTGCTCGCTGCTGCCGGGGCGCTACTGTGGAGCGAGCGCAGGCCACGCGCCGCGGCGGCACGACACCTGCCGTTGTGGTGCCGACAGAGCCCACCTGCGGATTCGAAGACTCGCCAGGACGAACGGTGGCCAGCACCTTCTTTCGAGCGCTACACGATCGGGTGCAGCGGGCCCGGGCGCTCGGCGCGCGCGAAGTCGCGCGGCGCCTGCGCGACCGGGTGTTGCGGCACGTTTGGTGGAGCGAGCAGCACGTCTGGTACGTCGCCGACACGCACGCCGTGCGCGGCACCGTTCCCGACGGGTTTAGGTTGCGCCGTGTCGTCGACCGCCGGTCGCTCCCCGGCGACGTGAGCAGCGTCGGTTTGCGCGTCGCGACAGCCGTCGCGTGGCTCGCCGTGGGTGGGGAGCTCTGGGTTCTCGAGAACTTGGCGAGCAGCGAACTTGCCTTCGCGTGCTGGATTTTCCGGGAGCGCGCACCCGCGCTCGCCGCGCGCGGCGGCTGGTTCCGCGTACCGCCCGCCTGCGCGGTGCTAGAGGACTCGTTCACTGCCGTGTCGTACCGCGGGCGTGGTCTGGCTCCCGCCGCCTGGCGCTGCATCTGCGCGGATCTCGAGGCTAGCGGCGTGCGCGCACTCTTGACCAAGGTGGAGGTCGCGAACACGCCGTCGCGGCGGGCCTGCGAGAAGGCCGGCTTCCGCGAAGTCGCGGCGATGCGGTTCCGGCGGCGGCTGTTCCTCCGCAAGGTGCACGTGACGGGCAGCGGAACGCCCGTCGCGAGCCTGAGGCAAGCGCTCGCGGCCGAGTCAGGTTAGGCTTACGATGCCCGCGTCCCGCGGGCGACGCCGTCCTTGGGCGTCCGACGCGACAGCGAGGAGCTACGACACCAAGCCATGGCGAAGCAGATGAGTCCTATCGCCGCCACCGCCCCGACTACGCACGCCCGTCTGCTCGCGTGGGTCGAGGAGGTGGCGGAGCTCACCGAACCGGCCGACATCCACTGGTGCGACGGCTCGGCCGAGGAGTACGACGAGCTGTGCCGCAAGCTTGTCGAGGCGGGCACGTTCGAGCGCCTCTCGGATGCCAAGCGCCCGAACTCCTACCTGGCCCGCTCCGACCCCGGCGACGTCGCCCGCGTCGAGGATCGCACCTTCATCTGTTCGGTGCGCGAAGAGGACGCCGGCCCGACCAACAACTGGCGCGACCCGCGCGAGATGCGCGAAACGCTGACCGAGCTCTTCCGCGGCTCGATGCGGGGACGGACGATGTACATCGTCCCCTTCTGCATGGGGCCGCTCGGCTCGGCCATTTCGCACATCGGCGTGCAGATCACCGATTCCGCCTATGTGGCGGTGTCGATGCGGATCATGACGCGGATGGGCAAAGCCGCGCTCGAGCAGCTCGGCGACGACGGCGACTTCGTTCCCTGCCTCCACTCGGTTGGCTATCCGCTCGAGGAGGGGCAGGAGGATGTGCCCTGGCCCTGCGACGCTGACAACAAGTACATCGTCCACTTCCCTGAGACGCGCGAAATCTGGTCCTACGGCTCCGGGTACGGCGGTAACGCGCTGCTCGGAAAGAAGTGCTTCGCGCTGCGCATCGCGTCGGTCATGGCGCGCGACGAGGGTTGGCTCGCCGAGCACATGCTGATCCTCAAACTCACCTCGCCCGAGGGCGAGGTGAAGTACATCGCTGGCGCCTTCCCATCGGCGTGCGGCAAGACCAACCTGGCGATGATGGTGCCGACGCTGCCCGGCTGGAAGGTCGAAACGATCGGTGACGACATTGCCTGGATGAAGTTCGGTGACGATGGGCGGCTCTACGCTGTCAACCCCGAAGCCGGCTTTTTCGGTGTTGCGCCGGGTACTAGCGCGAAGACCAACCCCAACGCGATCGCCACGCTGCGCGAGAACGTCATCTTCACCAACTGCGCGCGCACCGATGACGGCGACGTCTGGTGGGAAGGGCTCACCGAAGAGCCGCCCGCGCACCTGATCGACTGGCGAGGCCAAGACTGGACGCCGGAGAGCGGGCGCCCCGCTGCACATCCGAACGCGCGCTTCACGGTGTCGGCTGCGCAGTGCCCGTCGATCGCCCCGGAGTGGGAAGATCCCGCTGGCGTCCCGATCGACGCTTTCCTGTTCGGTGGCCGCCGGGCGACGACAGTGCCGCTCGTCTGCGAGGCGTTCGACTGGGAGCACGGTGTCTTCCTCGGTTCGATCATGGCTTCCGAGACGACGGCGGCTGCGGCCGGCGAGGTCGGGAAGCTGCGTTTCGACCCGATGGCGATGCTGCCGTTCTGCGGCTACCACATGGGCGACTACTTCGCCCACTGGCTGAGCATGGCAAGCCGCAGAGAGGACGCACAGCTGCCGCGCGTCTACATGGTGAACTGGTTCCGCCGTGGCGAGGACGGCGCCTTCCTCTGGCCCGGCTACGGCGAGAACAGCCGCGTTCTCGCATGGATCTTCCGTCGCTGCCAGGGCCAGGCCGACGCGGTTGATACGCCGATCGGGCGTGTCCCTGCTCCGGACGCGATCGACACGAGCGGGCTCGACATCGACGAACAGACGATGCGCGAACTGCTACGGGTCGATCCCGCGGAGTGGCGCGCCCAGCTCCCGCAGATCGAGGAGCACTACGCGCGCTTCGGCGACCGCTTGCCGGCGGCGTTGCGGGCGCAGCTAGAGGAGCTCGAGCGGCGGCTGGCGGCAGAGTAGGGAAGGCGCGTCCAGCGCGTGTCGCGCGGGCGGCCTCCTTTCTTCGGAGCGCTACGTCGGTGATGCGCGCGGGTCGCGGTGCCGAGCCGATCTCGCGACGGTCGGCGCATGGATAGTGCGCAGGTCCCGCCGGTCGAGTTCATCGACCGACCCGACCTGGTACGCGAAGCGTGGGACCGGCTCGCGGTTGCCACGCGCAACATCTTCGCCACCTGGGAGTGGCACGACGCGTGGTGGAAGCACCTGCGGTGGGGCAGACCGCTGATCGCCGTCGAGCGGAACCGGCGCGCCCTGCTGCCCCTCGCCGTGAGGGGCCGGGGTCCGCTCACCGTCGCGCGCAGCGCAGGTTTCGGTCCGGCCGACGAACTGGGACCGCTCGCAGCACCCGAGGATGGTGCTCTCGCAGCGTCACTCGTGCGGCAAGCGGCGCGGGCGCTTCCACTAGTCTTCCTCGAACGCGTACGCGCTGACACAGACTGGCTCGGGACGGTGCGCGTGCACTGCGTGCGGCGGGAGGAGTGGCCGTTGATCGACCTCGCGGCCTATGGGGATTGGGAGGAGTATCTCGCGAGCCGGTCGGCGAACTTTCGCCAGCAGCTCCGCCGCAGGCGGCGTAAGGCCGAACGCGAACTCAGCTTCCGTCCCCGACTCGCGACCGCCGATACCTTCGAGCGCGACTTCGAGCTTTTGCTCGCGCTGCACGAGCTGCGTTTCGGCAGCAGCTCGCAAGCGTTCCGCGGAGCACGCGCAGCGTTCCACCGCGACTTCGCTCGCGCCGCGCTCGAGCGCGGTTGGCTGCGCCTGTGGATCGGCGAAAGCGAGGGGCGTCCGGTCGCTGCGGTGTACTGCTGGCGCTTCGCCGGCGTCGAATTCATGTACCAGACCGGTCGCGACCCGGCGTTCGACCGCTGGGCAGTGGGCCAGGTGCTGCTTGCCGAGACCGTGCGCGCCGCGCTCGAAGACGGGGTGCACGAGTACCGCTTTCTGCTCGGTGGGGAGAGCTACAAGTACCGCTTCGCAACCGGTGATCCGGGCGTTGTGACGGCAGCGTGCGGTCGCGAGCCCGTTGTGTCGCTCGCGCATCTCAGTCTCGGCGCGGCGCGGACCTCCTTCCGCGCCTTGCGCCGCATCCGCGATGCGGTGGTGCGCACCCGCGGGCTGGCGAGGCGTTCTGTTTCGGCCGCGAACGCGCGCGACGGTGCTTGACGGGGTGGGCACGCTCGCGCGTGCGACAGCGCGCGCACGCGTCGCGGCGCAGTCGACGGCCTGTCGCTCGGTGCGCAGCGCTGCGGCGGCGCATCGACCTCCGCGCCCGTGCCGCCTGCGCCGCCCGTGCCGTGCGGGCGGCGCGGGCGGCCGCTAGCGCCCTTGAGCTCTCCCACTCGCGGCGGAAGCGAGCGACGAGCGCCTTGACGGTGGCGAAAGCGCGTTTGCGCCGCAGCGCGTAGGGCGCCCGCGTTATGTCGAGGGTGACCATCCCTTCCGAGAGGAAGCGCTCATCCTGTTCGTGGAGATAGCCGTCACGCAAAGTGACGAACACCTGGTCGGCGCCGGCGCGCAGAGCAAGAGGTATCGCCCGCTCGTAGTAGGCGGCTTGGGAGCGCTCGCCGCCGTTGTAGGGCGGCACTTGCCAGCGCGGGTCGGCGGGGTAGGCGAACTCGGTCAGCCACAATGGCAGCCCGCCGAGGCCGTGGTCGCTGTAGTAGCGCCGCCAGCGCAGCACCGCCGTGCGCACGCGCTCGAGCGGCTCGCGAACGTGGGCGTTGACGACGTCGAACGGCCGCGCCCCACCGAGCGCTGCGAACACGCCATCGAACCACGGCATGCCGCCGCCAGCCGTCATCGGTGCGGCGAGCACGATCTTGGTTTGGGGGAATGCTGCCTTGATGGCGCCGGCCGCTGAGCGCACCATCGCTGCGTAGTCGCTCGGCGAGCCGGCGAAAACCCAGTCGCCGTCGGGCTCGTTGCCGATCTCGACGTAGCGGAAGACGTCGGGCGCGCGAGCGACGACAGCGGCTACCAGGCGCCCATACTCGCCGACATCGCGCGGCGGGCACTTGAACCAGCTGCGCTCGCCCCACTGCGGACACGTCGAGAGGTAGCCTGGCGTCCCGACCATGATCGCCAGCAGGCGGACGTGGTAACGCCTCGCGAGCCAGATCATCTCGTCGATACCCGAAAAGTCGGGTGTGGCCCGGCGGCGGCCGCCCTCGTCGAAAAGCGCGTCGAGATAGATGTCAACACGCAAAAAGCCGGCGCCGAGATCGACGGCCTCGCGCACCACCTTCTCCTTCAGCTCGAACGGCATGCAGCAGGCGTAGGTCTGCGAGTGGAGCGAGATCGGGCTGATCCACTCGTCCGACCGTGCATCTGCAGTGGCAGCCGCACGCGCTGCCGCCGGCGCTCCTCCGCCGGGAGGTGGCGCCGCTGCGGTCGATGATGCCGCTGCGGGTGTTGGCGCCGCGACGGCCGCTGCCGCCGTGGCGAGCAGCGCCGCCAACGTCAAGCCCCAGAGCGCCCTCGCGCGCGCAGTGCGCGCCCACGGCCGCGCGCTCAGCGCCGCCGTCTCCTTGCCGCGACGAAACATTCGGCCCTCCCGCCGACACGTGAGACCTGTCGACCGGGGGTGCGCAGCGGTGGGGCCTCCGTGGCGCCGGAGAGCGCTGCGCCGAGCCCCGTTCGTACGCGGCCTCGACGTAGCCGACCTTGTCGTGTGTCCCTACCCGTCCCGTCCCCGCGCCGTCCTGGCGCCGGACGGTTTAGCCCGGTCATCGTCAGCGCGGTGGGAATCTTTCGCCCCCGGCCGGGCAACCTTTGCGCCACCAGAGCGGCACCAGCGCTTGCGCGCCCGGATGGGAACCTGACAGGCCAGGTGAGAGAGCGCGCGAGGAAGGCGACGCGCCGTCCGTTCGCGTTATCGTCGCCCGGTGACCATCAGACGGCTCGCGCTACGGATTCTCTACTGGCTGCTGGTTCTCGCCGTCTCGCTAGCGCTGCTAGTCGCGCTCGTGCTGTTCATCGAGTCGCGCGACCCTACGCGCGTCGGCAGCGTGCCGCAAGCCGCGCCGCTCGCCAGCGTCGCCCACTAGAGGGTGCGCTCAGCGGTGGTGTGGCGCGCGACGAGCGCCGCGATCGCCTTCACGGTCCGGAAAGAATCGAGCTCGAGCTCGTCGGGCGCCAGCTGGAAACCGAACTCGTGCTCGAGTTCGCTGATCAACGTCACCAGCCCCAGCGAGTCGAGCAGGCCGGTTTCGAACAGGTCGGTGTCGCGGCCGGGCGGCTCGACCGCCAGGGCATCGCGCATCAGGTCGACAATCCGTCGCTCGACATCGGCGTTCATCTTCCAACCTCTTCGCGGAACCGTTCGACCAGCGCACGGCGGTCGATCTTGCCGTTTACGTTCTTGGGTAGCTCGGGCAGCTCCAACCAGCGCGTCGGCAGCATGTAGCGGGGGAGAAGCTCAGCCAGCTCCCGACGTAGAAGCGCGTGGTCGGCGTCGGCCTGTGGACGTCGACTCCACGCAGCGCAGATCGCCGTCCCTTCGACACCTCCCACGGGCACGCCGACGACCGCGCACTCCCGCACGGCGTCGAGTTTGTTGAGAGCGGCCTCGATCTCGCCGAGTTCGATCCGGTAGCCACGATGCTTGATCTGGGCGTCGCGCCGGCCGTGGAAGAAGAAGAGGCCGTCGCGATCGCGGCGGCCGAGATCGCCGGTCCGGTAGCAGCGCCGCGACGGAGCGCGCGGGTGAGCGACGAACGCGCGGCGGGTTCGCTCCGCGTCGCGCCAGTATCCCGGCGACAGACCCACCCCGGCGATCCAGATCTCACCGACCTCTTCGACGGCGGCTTCGCTCCCGTCCTCGCGCACCACGAGCAGCTCTTCCCCTGGGCAGGGGCGCCCGATCGGGATCTCGTCGTCGCTTGCGGGCAGGGCCGGGACGTCGTAGTAGCTGGAGGCGATCGTCGCCTCGGTGGGGCCGTAGAGGTTCGTGAAACGCACGTGCGGTAGCCGCTGCATCCAGTGGCGCAGGACCGGTGTCGGCAGCACCTCTCCGCACCAAAGCAGGCGCTTCAACGTCGGAAAATCATGGTCGGCGACGGCGTCGAAGCGTGCGAGCAGGGTCAGGACGGACGGAACCGAAAACCACTGCACGAGCTCGCGCTCGCGGATGAACCGCGCGAGCCCGCGCGGGTCGACGTTGAGCTGAGGCGGCACCAGGTGCAGCTCGGCGCGGGCGTGGATCGAGCCGTAGATGTCGAACGTCGAGAGGTCGAAGTGGAGCGGCGGATGACCCGACAGCCGCTCACCGGGCGCGATCGCAAAGTGGCGAACCGCCCAGCGCACGAAGGCGACCGCACTGCGGTGCGTCACCTGTACCCCTTTCGGCTCGCCGGTCGAGCCGGACGTGAAGAGAATGTGCGCCACATCGCTGTCGCCGTTCGCTAACTGCGGGTAGCTGCGCGGACGGTCGAGCCATGTGCGCGCCGCGACGTCGGCGAGCGGATCGCCGTCCGGTTCGAGTGCCACGCAGAGTGGGCGGCTGGCTGCGCCGAGCGTGTCGAGACTAGCCCGGGCCCGCTCGAGTCCGGGACGGTCGCCAACGATCACAGCTGGATCAGCGGAGCGGAGAACGAGCGCGCTGCGCGCCGGCGGACTGTCCGGGTCGACGGGGACGTACGCGCAACCAGCACGCAACGCGGCGTGCATCGCCACGATCGCGCGCGGGGATTTGTTGACAGCGAGAACGACGCGGTCCCCGGATGAGCACCCGCACACGTCGCGCAAACAGTTCGCCAGGCGTGCGCTCAGCTCGTCGAGCTCGGCGAAGGTCAGCCGCTCTGCGCTCCCGACCACGGCCGTCGCCTGCGGTGAGGCAGCCGCAGCGGCGTCGAGAAAGTGCTCGAGACGCAGCGGATCGCTGGTCATTCGCGCGGCGTCCGAGCGGACGGCAGCGTGGCGTATTCGAAGGCACGAGCGGTGTGCTCGAGCTCCTCAGCGGACGCTGGGATGTCGAGGATGAAGAGGCTCGCTCCCTGCTCCAGGTAGCGGGCGAGTTCGCGTCCGACCCGCTCGTAGCTGCCGACAAGGTAGGGGCAGAAGGTGTGGTAGTTCTGGAACGGCCAGAGCCAGTAGGGGCTCGGTTCGGCGCCATCCGGGCCACGTCGACCCGCGATCTCGGCTGGAGCGTCGTGGTGGCGTTGCGACAGCTGCGTGTGCCAGTGCGAGTCCGACACACGCATCGCTAGCTGGTGGAGAAGCTGGCCCTTGCGATCGGCCGGGAACCGTTCCCCAGCGACCGTCCAAGCCTCCTCGGCGCTTACGCGCGCGATCACACCGATGCGTACGCCGCCGCGCAGGTCGCTCTCCTCGTCGGGCGGTTGCGGGTAGCGCACCGGCGTCGCGCCCAGCGCCTCCGCGGTCGCAAGCCCGCTCGGCGAAGAGCCCGACACGAGCACCTCTGGGAAAAGGTCGGGATCGAGCGGGGGAACGAGCCGCAAGTTGCGCACCGTCCACCAGCGACCCTCGTGCGTCACCGTCTCGCCGCGCAAAAGAGCCAGCAGAATCTCGCCGTACTCGCGCGTGCGCTCGTAGCGGAGATCGTGGGGGGTGTCGTCGCCGAGTGCGAGCAGATCGTTGCGGAAACCGCCGGCGAGGAGGTTGAGCGCAACCGCGCGCCCGTGCATCCAGGCGAGCGAGCTCACCATCTTGGCGGCGGAGTACGGGTGCATGTACACCGGCTGGACAGCGACGAGCGGCGCGATCCGTTCGGTCGCCGCGATGACAGTTTCGGCGACGAGCCAGGGGTCGCAGATGCCGTTGTCGGTGTAGACGAGGATGCCGGCACAGCCGGCGCTCTCGCTCCAGCGCGCGACATTGCGGACGGCGCGCAGATACCGCGTGCCGTCCGGATAGTCCTTCGATTGGGGGCAGGTCGAATAAACCCGTAAACGGGGCCGGTCCGGGAACACCTCTACACAGCGTAGTCCAGCACACGCGTCGCAGCCACCGGCGCCGCCAGCGTCGCTCGCCACACGGCTCCCCGGACGTTCAGACGGGCAAGCGCTCGCCTGGCACGAGCAGCGACCGGGTAGAGGAGCGGCCGTCGTCTCCCGCTGCCGAGGGGGCGGCGAGCCGGACTGCCAGAAGGCCGTCGGCCGCTGCCACGACGGCACGCCGGCCGTGCGCCGCGATCACCGTGCCGGCTGGGTGTGAGGCGCTGCCGCCGACGATCTCGGCGTGCGTCACAGACAGCGTCAGACCGTCGCTGCGCAAGATCCACGGCTCGCCCCATGGCGAGGGGAACGGCCCGTAGTCGCAGGCGCGAACCAATGCCTCGAGTTCGCGTACGGGGCGCGACCACTCGAGCCGTCCGTTGCAAGGCGGGCCCGCAGGGAAGAGCCGGCGCCGGGACAAGTCCTGCGGGCGCCGGGGCGGTTCGCGCCCGGCGAGAAACTCGTCGACAGCGCGCTCGACCAGCGCCACGCCCAAGCGCGCGCAGGTCGCGGCGAGCTGGAAAGCGCGCTCGCGCCCGGTAAGCGTGAAACGCTCGCAGTAAGCGATCGGCCCGGCGTCGATTTCGGCGCTCATCCAGTGCAGCGTCACGCCGTGCTCGCGCTCACCGAGGTAGATCGCCCAACTGGGCGCGTTGAGTCCGGCGAGTTCGGGCAGCGGGCCGGGATGGAGGTTGAGAGCACCGATGCGCGGCGCCGCGACGACCGCCGGCGGCAGAACGTGGAGGGCGTGCACGTTCAACACCAAGTCGGCGGAGTCGGCGAGCCGCGCGGCGAAGGCAGGATCGCGCACCCGGGCTGCCGGCTCGACGGACAGCCCGGCGCTGCGCGCCGCTTCGGCGACCGGCCCGCCGCGGGCCGTGTGGGCACGCACCGAGTCGGTCAACACCAGCACGGGCTCGACGCCACGGTCGAGCAGGCTACGCAGAACGCGCGCGCCCGTCGCCTCCTCGGCGATCAGCGCCACGCGCAGCGGCCGCGCCATCGAGCCGAGAAGTCAGTGCGGATCGTCGCCGGTCGCCGCCGGGGGGCGCGACTCCTCGGCCAACGACGTGATCGCGAGCGGGCCGCGCGCCGCCTGCTCCAACACCTGTGTCGCCTCGTCTGCCGAGCGTGCGTACAGCTCGACGAGCAGATGGACGACGATCTTGTCGTCCTCGTGCTTGTGGAAGCGAACGTGGGTGAAGAACTCGCGCGTGCCGTATTCGCCGAAGGCCGCGTAGGCGAGCGACTCGGCGGCCTCGGGACCCGAGCACGTCTCGACGTCGTCGGCGTCGACCGTCACCGTGCACGAAGCGACCCACGGGGTGCCGGTGACTAGCCGCTCCCAACGATCCTCGACCGGCTCGAGCCGGCTGACCCGCCTGCCGTCGATCTCGTAGAAGGCAAGGCTCAGGTGGGGCTGGTCGTGCATGCAGTCGAGGCACTGCACGACCGCCTCCTGAACCTCCTCGACCGGGTCCTGAGCTTCCCCGGTTTCCGGGTCGACCTTGAGGATCCCCTCGTAGTGCACCTGCACCTCGAGGTTGCGGGACCAGCAGCGGTAACAACGAAGCCAGCTAGACAGCGTGCCGACAGACTCGCGGGCGGACTCGTCCATCTGCCCCATTATGCTGGCGATCGAAGAGATGCTGACGCGCCGCCGGGGCCTCGCCGTTGTTCTCGCCTTGGCGCTCGCGCCGGCGGGGTGCTCCTTCGGTCCCGACGTCGAACCGCCCCCAGCATCCCCCGACACGAACGCGATCGCCGCTGTCGTCGAGGGGCTCGCCACGGCCGCCCGCCAAAAACGTTGGCGGACGATCTGTGAAGAGCTCCTGACGCCCGCTGCCCGCGAGCGCGCCGGCGGCGTCAACTGCGAACGCTTCATCGCGCTCGCGGCCAGCGACATTCGCGACCCGACCGTGCGGATCGAGGAGATCACGATCCGCGGGGCGCTCGCGGTCGCGACCGTTCGCGCGCGGTCGGCAGGCGAGCCAGCGGTGCGAGAGACGCTGATCCTCGCCCGCACGCAGGGCGGCTGGCGCGTCGACGGGCTGCGGTGACAGGTGTCTCGGAGCTGCGCCGACGGACCGCGCCTCTGTCAACTAGCGCGGTGCGAGACCGTCGAGCGTCGCCTGGAAATCGGTGCCGGGGATCGGGCCGACGCAGGGCAGCGTGGCACCGGCGCGCTGGTAGCGCTCGACGGCCGCGCGCGCCTCGCTCTCGGGCCCGATCGCGGCGAGCGAGGCGATGAAGCGGTCGGATATCGCTGCGGCCGCTGCCTGCGGACCGTTCTCTTGCATCGCGCGGTCGAAGGCCGCGATGTCGGCACCGAACCCCGAGCGCTCCAACATCGCCCGGTAGAACGGCAGCGAAAAGTAGGGAACGAGGTCGCTGCGCAAGCGTTCCTTGGCCGTGTCGCGGTCGTCCGTCACCGCCGACGGCACCGCCGCCACGACCGCGACAGCGCCCGGGTCGCGCCCCACCCGCTCGGCGCCTGCACGGACCTCGGGCACGACGACCGACTCGATGTACTCGGGCACGCACAGCCACAGGATCACGCCGTCGGCGATCTCGCCGGCGAGCCGCAGCATCCGCGGCGACAGCGCGGCGATGTAGATCGGAACGCGGGCGGGGGGTTCGACGCCCGCGAAGCGGAAGGCGGTTGGGAAACGGTCGCTAGCGGGCGGCTCCTCGCCGCGCAGGATCGCGCGCACCGCCCCGAAGTAGTGGCGCATGTCGCGCACCGGCCGGTCGATCTTCTGCCCGTACCAGCCCTCGACGATCGGGGCGTGCGACACCCCCAAGCCGAGCACGAGACGGCCGCCCGAGAAGGCGTCGACGGTCGCCGCCTGTTGGGCGCAGGCGACGGGAGTGCGCGAGTAGATCGGCAACACCCCCGTGCCCAACCGTGCACGCTGGCTGCGGGTTGCGTACGCCATCAACACCGTCAGCGAGTCGAAACCGGCGATGTGGGTGGTGAAGATCGCCTCGTAGCCGAGGCGGTCGGCCAGCTCGACCCGCTCCAGCGTGCGCTCGAGCGAACGTCCCGGTGAAACGAAAGCGCCAACTGTCATGGCGGCAGCGTACAGCCCCCACCCCGCCCGGTAGCGGCGGTCGAGCCGTCAGAGGCTGCGGCTCGGTCAGGCCACTACGCCTGCGGCTGGTCCAAAGCTGCGCTGCGACGACCCGCCGTCAGCCGGCTCGCAGCAACACCCACACCAGCGCTGCGGCGAAGGCGATCTGCCCGAACGTTGCTGCCGTGCCGAGATTGGCCGCACCGAGGAGCTGAGCAAGCGCGGTAGCTGCGGCGAAGGCGGCAAGTGGCAGCAGGAACAGGTCGAACCAGCGACGTCGACGCTCGCTTGCCGGTTCGAGTTCGGCGGGCGGTCGCTTGTCGGGCGAAAGTTCACGTGCGCCGTTCATGAGCGGCACCGTAGCGCGAGCGTCTCGACCAACTCGGCGACGGTCGCGGTCTCGGGTTGCTCGGCGAGGATCGCGAGCGCTGCCCGCTCCCCGCCGAGCGCGCGCAGCGCCCGTTCCCCGTATTCGCTGCGAAACTCGCGCAGCGCTGCGCGCCGGCGGCCCTCGCGGCGGCGCTCGTCGATGTCGGGACTTGCGGCACGGCGCTCGACGGCCGCGACGAGCGCGTCGATGCCGCGCGGCGGTGGCAGCGACGCGACCTCGAGTACCGGAGTGTCGCGGACGCCGAGCGCGGCGAGCGCCTGCTCGAGGTCGAGCCGCGCGCGCCGCGCAGGTGCGCCGAGGTCGGCCTTGGTTACGACGAGGATGTCGGGCACCTCCATGATCCCCGCCTTGAGGAACTGGAGCACGTCGCCGCTCCCCGGCTGGACGACGAGCACGACGACGTCGGCGACGTCCTCGACGTCGGTTTCGGACTGGCCGACGCCGACCGTCTCGACGACGACGACGTCGAAACAGGCTCGCATCGCCGTGACCGCGTCGAAGGTGGAGGGCGCAAGCCCGCCAAGACGGCCAGCGGCTGCGGTGGAGCGGATGAAAACGCCGCGGTCGTTTGGGTCGTGCTGGATGCGGGCACGATCGCCGAGCAGCGCACCGCCCGAACGACGCGAAGAGGGGTCGACGGCGAGGAGCGCCACCGTGCGTCCACGCTTGCGCCACTCGGCGACCAGTGCCGACAGCAGTGTCGACTTGCCCGCGCCGGGAGGGCCGGTGACGCCGACCGCGATGCCCTCCGCGATTGGCGCCTCGCCAGCAGCTGCGCGTCTGCGCGCGAGCTCGGCGAGGAGCGCTGCGGCGGCGGCGCGCCCGCGCGGGGAGCGATCCTCGATGATGTTGAGAGCGGCGGGTGCTGCGGTGGTGTCCTTGCCGGCGAGACGACGTGCCAGCTCGACGGCGGCCGTAGGGGCGCCGTCCGCTCGTGACGAGTGCGGCGGAAGCTCCGACACCTGCTCGCCGTGCCGCGAGCCGCAGGGACGCTCGGCGGGCTGGCTCAAGCCGCGGTGGCGGTGACGCCGAAGTGGTCGGCGACCAGGTCGACGATCTCGCCCATGATGCGCGTCAGCTCGAAGTCCTTCGGCGTGTACACGCGCGCCACGCCTGCCTCGAGCAGGCGTTGAGCGTCGTCGGGCGGGATGATCCCCCCGACGACGACCGGCACGTCGCTGCCTGCCGCGCGCAGCTCGCGCACGACCTGCGGGATCAGCTCGAGGTGCGAGCCGGAGAGGATCGACAGGCCGACCACGTGCACGCCCTCCTGCACCGCTGCCTGGGCGATGCGCGACGGCGTGAGTCGGATGCCCTCGTAGACCACCTCCATCCCCACGTCGCGTGCGCGCACGGCGATCTGTTCGGCACCGTTCGAATGGCCGTCGAGGCCGGGTTTGCCGACAAGGATCTTGAGCCGGCGGCCGAGCGCCTGCGACACGCGGTCGACGCGCTCGCGCACCTCAGCAAGCGTGTCGAGGTCGAGCTCGACAGCCGCCGCGTCGGCGACACCGGTCGGAGCGCGGTACTCGCCGAAGACGTCGCGCAGCGCCTGTGCCCACTCGCCGGTCGTCGCACCGACCCGCGCCGCCTCAAGCGACGGCTCCATGATGTTGCGGGCCGGGTCGGCCGCTGCCTCACGGAGCGCCTCGAGAGCCCGTTCCACCGCGTCCTGCTGGCGGCGGCTGCGCCACTCGCGCACGGCCGCCACAGCCTGCTCTTCGACCTCGGGGTCGACACGCAGGATCCCGCCATCCTGGTCCTGCTGGAGAGGCGACGGTTCCGCTTCGGTGAAGCAGTTGAGACCCACGACCTTGAGCTCGCCGGTCTCGATCCTGCGCATCCGCTCGCGGTGCGACTCGACGAGCTTGGCCTTCATGTAGGGCACCGCTTCGACCGCGCCGCCGCGCTCGGCGACGACCGCCATCTCGCGCCGCGCGCCCTCGACGAGCTCCGCGACGAGCGCCTCCATCACCCGCGAACCCTCAAAGATGTCGGGGTACTCGAGGAGGTCGGTTTCGTAGGCGAGGATCTGCTGGATGCGCAGCGACCACTGCTGGTCCCACGGCCGCGGCAGGCCTAGCGCCTCGTTCCAGGCTGGCAGCTGGATCGCTCGCGCGCGCGCGTTGCGCCCGAGCGTCACCGCCAGCGCCTCGAGAACAATGCGAATGATGTTGTTCTCGGGCTGCTGTTCGGTGAGACCGAGCGAGTTGACCTGGACGCCGTAGCGGAAGCGCAGGTACTTCTCGTCGTCGACGCCGTAGCGCTCGCGTCCGATCTCGCGCCACAGCTGCGCCATCGCACGCAACTTGGCGTGCTCTTCGATGAAGCGGATGCCGGCGTTGACGAAGAAGGAGATACGGCCGAAAACGCGCGGGAACACGTCGGGCGAGACGCGCTCGCGCACGCGGTCGAGGACGGCGATGGCGTTCGACAGCGAGTAGGCGATCTCCTGAACGGGTGTCGCCCCTGCCTCCTGGAGGTGGTAGGAGCAGATGTTGATCGGGTTCCACTTCGGCACCTGCTCGACGCAGAAAGCGATCGTGTCGGCGGTGAGCCGCATCGACGGCTCGGGTGGGAAGGCGTAGGTGCCGCGCGACAGAAACTCTTTGAGGATGTCGTTCTGCGTCGTGCCCTGCAGCACGCGCCGCTCGATGCCGTTCTCCTCGGCAACGGTGATGTAGAGTGCAAGCAGCCACGCCGCCGTCGCGTTGATCGTCATCGAGGTGTTCATGCGATCGAGCGGGATGCCGTCGAGCAGCGTGTGCATGTCGCCTTTGTGGGCGATCGACACACCGACCTTCCCGACCTCGCCGCGCGCCAGCTCGTGGTCGGGGTCGTAGCCGGTCTGGGTTGGTAGGTCGAAGGCGACCGAAAGACCGGTTTGCCCCTTGGCCAGGTTGCGGCGGTAGAGGGCGTTCGATTCGCGGGCGGTTCCGTAGCCCGCGTAAGTGCGCATCAGCCAGGGCTTGTCGCGCTCGGGTAGGCGGTGGCCGCTTTCGCTCATCGCTTGGATTGTAAGGTCGCGCGTGTGAGCGAGCTTCCGGCGCGGCTTTTGGATGTCGGCTTCCGTGGCACCACCGGGGCGATCGCGAGCTACTGGGTGGACGGTTTCCTGATCGACCCCGGCCCGGCCTCGTGTGTCGACAAGCTGTTGGCCGAACTGCCCGGCGAGCCGCACACCCTGCTTGTGACCCACATCCACCTCGATCACGCCGGTGCCGCCGGGACCCTCTGCCGCCTGTTTCCCGGGCTGCGCGTGCACGTGCACGAGCGCGGGCTACCGCACCTCGCCGACCCGTCGCGCCTCTTGGCGAGCGCCGAGCGCCTGTACGGACCGAATCTCGGCAACCTCTTCGGGCGCACCGAGCCGGTGCCCGCCGACCGCCTGGTAGCGCTCGCCGGAGGCGAGCGCATCGACCGCTTCCGCGTCGAGTACGTGCCCGGCCACGCTTCCCACCACGTCGCCTACTTCGACACCGTCAGCGGGGCCGCGTTCATCGGCGACGCCTGTGGCGTGCGCGTCACCCCCGACCCGGTGGTGGTAGCGCCGACGCCACCGCCGGACATCGACGTCGAAGCGTGGCTGCGGTCGCTGGAAGCGGTCGAACGCCTCCGCCCGAGCGCCCTCTGTCTCACTCACTTCGGGATCTACAGCGACGTCGAGCGCCACCTGGTGGCGATGCGCGCCTCGCTCGGCGACCTCGTTGCGCTCGCCCGCTCCTGCGGCCGCGACGAGTTCGAGCGGTGGCTGCGGGCGCGGCTCGCGGCAGCGCTCGATGCGCCGTCGCTTCGTAGACTTGAGGCGGTCGCGCCGCTCGACCAGTTGTTCCTCGGGCTCGAGCGGTACCTGCGAAAGCGCGCGGAAGTGAAGGATTCACGTCCGTAGCGAAAGGAGGGGAGCCGTTGACGACGCTCGTCCTCGACAAGCCGAAAGCCGGAGGCCCCGGGAGCGGGCTTGACGACCCCTGGCACGTTGTCGTGCTCAACGACGACCACAACACCTTCGACTGGGTGGCGCGGACCCTGGCGCGCGTTCTGCCCGGCGTGAGCTACGAGCAAGGGATGGCTCTCGCCCACAAAATCCACAACACGGGGCGCGCGACAGTCTGGTCCGGTCCGCGCGAGCCAGCCGAGCTCTACTGGGAGCAGCTCGCCGCCGCCGGCCTCACGATGGCGCCGCTAGAGCAGCACTGAGCGGCCATCACCGCCGGCAGACGGCCGTCGCCGACTCAGGCCGTCGCCGGCTCTTCGTCTCCGCTCAGTGCGCTCGCTGGACGCAGCTCGCCGCGTCCGACGAGGCGGTGGAAGCTCGGGATGACCGGCACCTGGAAGGTGCCCATCGCGCGCTCGCGGATAGCGCTCGCCTCGTCCGAGTACCAGTAGCGGTCGAAGTCGTGCTCGCTCTCGAATTCGGCGAGCTGCACGAAGTCGAGACCGGCCTCGACGGCGCGGTACAGCGCCCACCAGCGGGCCCCGTACTCGAGCGCCAGGGGCGCGAGCACAGCGAGATGACGCTCGAGCTCGTCGCCGCGGAAAGTGTTGGCATGCCAGCGGATCTCGACCAGCACGGGTCGGCATCGTAGCGGGGCCCACTCGTCGATGCCGTGCGGGTCGTGTTTGCGAGGATTTCCACCAGCGGTGTCGGCCGACTCCCACACAACCGCTCACACGAACCGCCGCAGCGAGACCGGGGCCGGCCCGGACCGAGATCGCATCGCCGTACTCGCGCAGATCGTCGAGGCGCCGCTCTTCAACGCCACCGTCGCGGTGCTGATCGTCGCCAACGCCATCGTCCTCGGCCTCGAGACGTACCCGCGCCTGAGGGCGCAAGCAGCCGATGCGCTCGCGACCGCCGATCGCGCGTTGCTGGCGGTGTTCGTCGTCGAACTGGTTCTGCGCTTCGCGTCGTACGGGCGGCGTCCGCTGCGCTTCTTCGCGAGCGGCTGGAACGTCTTCGATTTCGCCGTGATCGGCGCCAGCGTCCTGCCCGGGCTGCACGAGAACGTGACGCTGTTGCGGCTGTTACGCCTCGCCCGGATCGCGCGGCTCGTGCGGGTGATGCCCGAGCTGCGACTGCTCGTCACCGCCGTCGCGCGCAGCGTTCCCGGCGTTGCCGGCGTCGCCGTGTTGACGGCGCTGACGCTGTACGTCTACGGGATGATCGGCTGGATCCTGTTCGGCGCTAGCGACCCCGAACGGTTCGGCGACATCGGGAAGGCGGCGCTCACGCTGTTCATCCTCCTGTCGCTCGAGAACCTGCCGGACCTGGTCGCCGACGGCATGCGCGCCACGGCGCTCGCGGTTCCGTTCTACGTCAGTTTCGTGATGGTGGCTGCGTTCTTGGTTCTCAACCTGTTGATCGGCGTGATCATCGGTTCGCTGGAAGAGGCGCGCGAGCTCGAGGGCACGCGCCAGCGCGCCGCGGGTTCACACGCAGAGGGGATCGCACCGCCGTCGCCGCACGGGGCCGGGCGCGACAGCGACGGCAGCGCCCGCCCCGAGCTCGTCGAGGAGCTCGCCCAAGCCCGCCGCGCGCTCGAGCGCATCGAGCGACGGCTGGGCATGGCGCACCGCAGCGCGGCGCCTTAGGCGACGAACGTCTCGGCTGCCGCCTCCTGCGGTGTCTCGCTGCCGTGGCCGATCCGGCCGGGGGCGATGAGAATCAGGGCCGCCACCGCGCCCGTGAAGGCCAGCGACGCGGATAGCCACATTCCGCCCGAGAGCGCGTAGACGAAAGCCTCGGCCGCGGCTTTGCCGACGCGCGCGGCGAGCGCCGGGTTGGCGGCAGCGATGGCGCGTTCGTGCGCCGAGCCGAGGTTGTGCACTAGCTCGTCGCGCACGGTGGCGGGGAGCCCGCTGCCGGCGAGGAGCTCGGCGAGGCGGTTGCGCGCCAGGTGCTGGAAGAGGGCACCTAGCGCCGCGACACCGAACGTGCCGCCGACCATGCGGCTCATCGAGAGGATCCCGGAGGCGACGCCCGCCTTGTCGACGGCGACCGAGTTCATCGCCGCGGTCGACATCGGCGACATCGTCAGCGCGATCCCGACACCCATGAGCATGAAAGACGGGAGCAGCTCGCCGTAGGTGGTGTCGACGTCGATGCGGGTGAGCAACAGCATCGCTACCGCGACGAGCGACAGACCGCTGGCGATCAACACGCGAGGGCCGATGCGGTCGGCAAGACGGCCGGCGATCGGCGCCACGAGCACGATCATCAGCGTCGAGGGGAGGAAGCGCACGCCCGCTTCGACCGCGGTATAGCCAAGGATGTTCTGCATATAGAGGGCGAGGAAGAAGAACATCGCCAGCATCGCGAACGACACGACGAACGCCACCGTGTTGGCTCCGAAGAAGGTGCGCGAGCGGAAGAAGCGGAAGTCGACCATCGGCTCGGCGACGCGCCGTTCGATCGCCGCGAACGCGACGAGCCCGACCGCGGCTGCGGCGAGCAAGGCGACGATGCGCGCCGACCCCCAGCCCCAGGAGTTTCCTTCGACCAGTGCCAGCACGAGGGCGGTGAGACCGAGCGAGAGCGTGGCGATGCCCGGGTAGTCGATGTGGTGGCGGGTGCTTTCGTCGCGCGACTCCGGCGCCGCGAACAGGGTCACTGCGACGGCGCCGACGGCGACGGGCAGGTTGAGGAAGAAGATCGCCCGCCACGAGACGTACTCGGTGAGCGCGCCGCCGACCACCGGTCCGATCGCCAGTGCTAGCGCGGACACGCCCGCCCACGTGCCGATCGCGCGACCGCGCTCGTGGGGCGGGAAGACGCTCGAGATGATCGACAGCGTGCCGGGCATCATCAGAGCGGCGCCGACGCCCTGAACCGCCCGCCCGGCGACGAGCGCGGCTTGCGTGGGGGCGAGACCGATCGCCGCGCTCGACAGCGCGAAGATCACGACGCCGGCTAGGAAGACGCGGCGGCGGCCGAGAATGTCGCCCAAACGACCCCCCGTCACGAGCAGCACGGCGAACGTCAGCGTGTACGCGTTGACGGTCCACTCGAGCCCGGCGAGCGAGGCGCGCAGGTCGGACTGGATCGACGGCAGCGCCACGTTGACGACCGTGTTGTCGAGCATCACCATGAACAGCGCGAAGCACATCGCGCCGAGCGTCCACCAGCGGCGGTTGCCGTCGTGCAGCTTCGGTAGGCGAACTCTCACTTGCCGTCTCCTTTTTCAGTCGCTAACAGGCCGAGGGCGTCGAGCGCGGCCGCGAGCGCCGCGCGCTGCTCGCCGGTCAAGCTGCGCGCGTAGCGCTCGAGCGCGGCGCGACGGATCCCGCAGAACTCGCTCCAGGCGTCGCGCCCCCGGGGGGTGAGCGTCACCCGTCGCGCGCGCCCGTCGTGAGGGTCGCGCTCGCGCCCGACGAGTCCGCGCCGCACAAGTCCGTCGGCGGCGCGGCTCGCGGCGGCGGCCGACAGCCCGAGCCGCTTGGCGATGTCGCTGACGGCGGGCGGCTCGGGCGAGTTGGCGAGCAGGCCGAGCAGCTTGATCTGGGTGAGTGCGAGGTCGTGGCGATCGGTGTGGGCGAGTAGCTCGGCTTGACCTTCGTGCAAGAGGCGCGAGAGGAGGGCGCCGAGCCCGCGCGCGAGGGAACGCGGATCGACGGCGGCCCGGTCGCGACCTCGCGCCGGCGCGATCGCGACCGCGCCGGTCTTGCGACCGCCGTGCCGGGCTGTCGTATTTGCTTGCACGCACGCAAGTATCGCGGCAAGAGGCGGGACTCCGACCAGCGGGCCGGAGTCGTGCTGGCGCGGGCGCGACTAGGGGAGAAGCAGCTCGTCGGACGAGTCGCGGCGCGGCGCGCCGACCGCGAGCCGCGCGGTCGATCCGCCCCGTGCCCCCGGCGAGGCGATCACGAGGTAGTCGCCGCGGGAGAGGGTGGCAACGAGGCTAGCGGCGTCGCCGGGCGCGATCTTGTCGGAGCGCACGCGGTCGCGCTCGCCCTCGATCGTGATCGTTTGCGACACGCCCGTTTGGTTCGAGACGAGCAGCTCCACCTCGCCCGCGCCGACGCGATCGGGCGAGATCGCCAGCCCGTCGCGCGTGATCGCCGCGGTCAGCGACACGGGCGGGGCCGGGCGCGGTTTGCCGGCCCAGCGCTCGGACCCGCAGCCGACGAGCGCGACGCAAGCGACCGCTGCGGCCGCGATCTTGACGCTCCTCGCTCGCACCGGCACCACTCCTTGCCGAAACCCTAACCCAAGCGTTCGTCGCCAGGGCGCGGTAGGGAAGCCTCCAGTCGCCTCGCTGCGCGCCGACCGCAATCGCCCCGCTCCGCGCCGACCGACCACGCCGGCTCGCTATCCGAGCCACACCGAGCGACGCGCGTTCACCATCGCGTCGAGCTCGCGCTGGATGCGCGAACGGACGTCCTCGGCCAGGTGCTGCACGAACGCCGCGTCGTCGGCGTCGCTCCGGTCGTAGCTCGCCATGTCAATCGGCTCGAGAAAACGGATCCGGAACTTCGCCGGCAGGTACATGAGGCCCGCCGCAAGGCCGAAGTGGGGGAAGGCGTGGTTGATCGGAAAGTAGATCAGGCCCGTGAGGCGCTGGAGTAGCGGTACGTGCGCGAAGATCGGCATCGCCTCTTCAGCGCCGACGACCGCGACCGGCACGATCGGCACGCCGGCGAGGATCGCCGTGCGAACGAACCCGCCGCGACCGAAACGGCGCAGCCGGTAGCGCTGCCAGAAGACCTTGCGGGTTCCTTTCTGGCCCTCGGGGAAGACGATCACGAGGCGCTGCTCGTCGCGCAGCAAGCGCTGTGCGTTGGCCGGGTGGGCGGCGACCAGGCCGAGCTTGTTGGCGAGCATGCCGACGAGCGGATAGCCCTTGAACCAGTGCTCTCCGAGCATGTAGAGCGGCCGCGGGTTCGGGTGCTCGTGGCGGATCGCCTGCATCACCATCGGCGCGTCAGGGGGCAGGGCACCGGAGTGGTTGGCGACGAGCAGCGCGCCGCCCTCGGACGGGACGTTGTCTATCCCCTCGACGTCGACCCGGAACCAGTAGCGGTAATAGAAGTCGAGCAGCGGCATGAAAGCGTCGAGAACGCGCTGCGAGCGGCCCCAATCGTCGACCTGCCGCTCGGGCTCGGGCCGTGGCAGAAGCCGCCGCAGCTCGCGCAGGTCGGGCTCGGGCGCGGCACGCAGCGGACCTCCCGGCTCCTGAACGGGTAGCTCGAGCGCGTCGGCATGGACGTCGAAGGCCGGTTGCGCCGGTCGCAGGCGCTCCGAGCCCGCCTCGAGCGTGAGGTGTGCGCTTCCCAACAGCGGGCCGTCGGCGCGCAGACCGCGCACGCGTGTGCCGCTGCGCCGCCGCTTTACCTCTGCGCCTCCCCTCGCCATCGAGGCGATGCTAATCGCCCTCGCGCGCGCCGGCGACCCCTGCCGACGATGCGCCGTCGGCGTCGCCGCGGAACGGCAGCGCCACGACCTCGGCGTGCACCTGGGGCCGCTCGTCGGCCTGCGCTTTGTCGCTCGTAGGAGCGCCGGCCGACCGTCGACCGGACCCCTCCTCGTCGGTGGCTGGCGGGGGCAGAACGGCTACCCGCTCGTGGGGCTCCACCTCGCGCCGCACGAGCGCCAGGGCGATAGTCCCGAAGCGCGGCGAGCGCACGCAGGTGCCGACCTTCCCGACCTCGCGCCCCTCGCGCACGAGCGTGGCCCCAGGAGCGGCCTCGCCGCTCAGCCGCAAACCGCGCAGCAGTCGATTGGGTCGCCCCCGGTAGTGGAGGCGGGCGACCGGTTCCTGACCGACGTAACAGCCCTTGGTGAACGAGACGGCGCGCTCGACCACGCCGGCCTCGGCGGGCATCACAGTGCTGCCCAGTTCGATGCCGAGTCGTGCCCGTCCGTGCTCGACGCGCAAACACTCGAGAAGCGCTCGGCTCCCGTTCCGGAGCTCGTCGCCCGGGGCCACGGCAGCTTGGCCCGCAGGCACGAGAAGGTCGATCCCCAGGTACGTTCGCAGCGCGAAACCGCCGTCGGCGGCGCTGACCGCGTGCTCGCGTGCAGCCGGCGGGGTGGCGACGAAGCGGTCGCTGTGCGGACCGACCAGTGCGATCAGCTGGAAGCGCTCGCCGAGATCGCGAAAGCGTGCGCGCAAGCCGACCGCGGCCGTGGTCAGCATGTGGGCGAGCACCGGGCGCGCGAACGACTCCGACTCGACGAGGTAGAGCGGCGCGCCGTCGCGATCGTCCAAGCGCACGATGCGCATGTCGGCGCGGACGCGTGCTTTGTGGGTGAGGAGCAGCGCGTAGCAGCCCGTGCCCGGCGCCAGCGCGGCGACGTCGTTCGTCACCTGTCCTTGCAGGAGCTCGGTGGCATCGGGACCGCTGACCTCGAACAGCGCGCGCGTGCCCAGCTCGACGCGCACCGCCGAGCGTTCGGCGCGCTCGTACTCCTCGACCGACGGTGCAAACACGTCGCAAGGGTAGATGTCGTACACGGCAAAACGAAAAGTTTGGCGCGGCTAAACTGCTCGTCCATGTACCGAACCGGCGGTGAAGGCCGCCCGCGACCACTGAACGGCGCCCAGCGCGAAGCCAAGATCGGCGGCACCACATCGCTGCTCGAGCCGAGCCCGCTCGAGCGCCTGCGCGCGCGCGGCCGCATCCGGCAAACGGTTGCGTTGCTCGGCCCCGCGTTCGTC
The DNA here is from genome assembly GCF_028867705.1 of Thermoleophilum album. Lineage (GTDB taxonomy): Bacteria > Actinomycetota > Thermoleophilia > Solirubrobacterales > Thermoleophilaceae > Thermoleophilum. The sequence goes on from NZ_CP066171.1 coordinate 724,544, forward strand.
GCCGCCGTGGCTTACGTCGACCCCGGGAACTTCGCGACAAACATCAGCGCCGGCGCCGACTACGGCTTCCTGCTGCTGTGGGTGATCGTCGCCGCCAACCTGATGGCGATGCTCGTGCAGTATCTCTCGGCGAAGGTCGGGATCGCCACGGGCCGCAACCTTCCCGAGCTATGTCGCGAGCACCTGCCGCGACCGGTCGTCTGGTTTTTGTGGATCCAAGCCGAACTCGTGGCGATGGCCACCGACCTCGCCGAGTTCATTGGCGGTGCGCTGGCGCTCCACCTGCTGTTCGGGATGCCGTTGTTTCCCGCTGCGCTCGTCACAGCGGCGGTGGCGTTCGTGATCCTCGCCCTACAGACGCGCGGCTACCGCCGGTTCGAGCTAGCGATCGCGAGCCTCCTCGGCATCGTGCTGGTCGGTTTCCTCTACGAGATGTTCGCCAGCGGACCGAGCACGAGCGCGGTAGCCGAGGGGCTCGTCCCCAGCTTCGAAGATGCCGAGAGCGTGTTGCTCGCGACCGGGATCCTCGGCGCGACCGTGATGCCGCACGTCATCTACCTGCACTCGGCGCTAACGCAGGACCGCGTGCCCGCACGCGACGAGCATGAGGTGCGTGAGCTGTTGCGGTTCGAGCGCATCGACGTCGTGATCGCAATGTCGCTTGCGGGTGCCGCCAACGCCGCGATGCTGATCGTTGCAGCGACGCTCTTCCACGGGCAGCTCGACGTTGGGACGATCGAAGAGGCGCACGCCGGCTTCGGGACTCTCCTCGGGGGCGGGGCGGCGCTGGCTTTCGCGGTGGCGTTGATGGCGTCGGGCTTCTCGAGCTCCAGTGTCGGTACCTACGCCGGTCAGGTGGTCATGCAAGGGTTCCTGCGCCGCTCGCTGCCGCTCACGCTGCGTAGGCTCGTGACGATGGTGCCGCCGCTCGCCGTGAGTGGCGCCGGTTTCGATCCCACGCGCGCGCTCGTGATAAGCCAGGTGGTGCTGTCGTTCGGGATCCCGTTCGCGCTCGTCCCGCTCGTCTTTTTCACCGCTCGGCGGCGGGTCATGGGCCGTTTCGCCAACGCTCCCCTGACGACAGCGGCGGCAGCAGCGATCGCGCTGCTCGTAAGCGCGCTCAACATCTTCCTGCTCGCGCGGACGCTGGGCGTCGCTTGATGCCGTCGCTACCGGGCGGTGCCGGCGCCGAGCCTGGCCATCGCCGCGGCCACCGTTCGGAGCGGACCCCGCCGCCCGGCGAGAGCGTACCCTTAGCCCGCGATGAGCCTCGTCGAGCAGTTCGAACGGATCGTTACGGCGTTGCCCGATGACTGGAGCTACCTCGAGCTCGACCTCGAGTTGCGCCGCCCGCAACAGTTCGTGGAGGCGGCGACGCTCCTCACCCAGGTCAACGCTATCCCCGACACTCGCGACGGCCTGCGCTTCACGATCCGCGTGGCGCACCGCTTCGGCCACGCCGCTGCCGTGCCCGCTGTGCGCGCCACGCTGCGCCTGCTCGACGAGCAGGGGATCGACGCCGCCCTGGCCCTCCGCGACGTGCGCGCAGGTCGCGCCGAGGTGGTGCCGATGTGGGGCCGTCCGGAGTCCGTGCGGCGCGAGTTTCAGCGCCTGCGGATGCAGTGACCGCGCTGCGGATCGCGGTCGCCTGCGACGACCTGCTGTTCGCGTCGCGGCTGCTCAGCTCGCTCGCCGCGGCTGGCAACGACGCCGAGCTGGTGCCGGTCGTGCAGGTCGGTAGCCTGCTCGCCGAACCCGCCGAGCGGGAAACCGCGAACCCTTTCGATGTCGTGATTGTCGACCTCGAAGCACTCGCCAGCGGTGCGCTGTCGTCGCCGTGCCGCGTCGACGTCCCCGCCGTCGGCTTTTATCCGCACGTGCGCTTCGACCTTCGCGCTCTCGGCGAGCGTCTCGGCTTCGCTGTCGTCGTTCCTCGCTCGCGCCTGGTCCGCGACGTCGTCGCGCTGGCCGTGCGAGCGGTGGAGCGAGCGGGCGTAACGCGGACGAGAATGCGCGCGGGAGAAGGAGTCGTCAGGGAGGAGCAGTGAGCGAGCAGCGGATAGCCGTGGTGACGGGCGCTTCCAGCGGGATTGGCGAGGCGACTGCCCGCCGGCTCTCGAAGGACGGGTGGCACGTAGTGCTCGTCGCGCGACGGCGTGAGCGGCTCGAGCGGCTTGCCGCGGAGCTCGGCTCGGCCACAGCGGTCGCTGTCGATCTCACCGACCCCGCGGCGCCCGCAGCGGTCGGCGAGCGGTGCCGCGAGCTCGGCGCTCTCCACCTGCTCGTCAACAACGCGGGTGCCTCTTGGCGGGCCGCGTTCGGCGACCCCGAGCGCGGCGGGGCCGCCAACGTCGAGCGCACGCTGGCGTTGAACTTCCTCGCCGTGGTGCGTCTCACCGAAGCGCTGTTGCCGCTGCTGCGCACGTCGGCACCGAGCGCGATCGTCAACGTCAGCTCCGTCGCGGGTCGCATCGCCCTGGCCCGCCAGGGGGCGTACGCGGCCTCGAAACACGCGCTGATCGGGTGGAGCGACGCTCTGCGCGCGGAGGAGCGGCGCCACGGCGTTCACGTCGGTGTCGTCCTGCCGGGGTTCATCGCCACCGAGGGCTTTCCGCACCGCGGGCTGCGGCGCAACCCGCTCACGCGCTGGATCGTCTCGAAGCCCGATCGTGTGGCAAGCGCGATCGTTGCCGCCGGTCCGGGGCGGCGCGCCGAGCGCTACGTGCCCCGGCCGTACGCGCTCGTTCCGGCTCTGCGCCTGCTGGCTCCACCGCTTTGGCGCGCGCTCACCGCGCGGATGTCGATGTGACCGCCTAGAGCGTCGACGAGCGCCTTCGAAACGGCGCACCTGGCGCTCACCGCGCGTACGTCTATGCGACTCCCTAGACTGCCCCCGTCGCCGTGGCCAAGCCCGGCCGTCGACCGTAAACCAGCACGAAGGAGGTCGCGAGTTGCAGGAACGTGGACCCGCCGCGTACCTGGCCGAGTTCGTCGGAACGCTGCTGCTCGTCTTTTCGATCACGGCGACGCTCAGCCTGTTCCTCGCCGAGCCGACGGCGACCAACCCGACGCCGTTCATCGACTGGTCGGTGATCGGACTCGTGCACGCGCTCGTGCTCGCGCTCCTCTTCTACGCGCTGCGCCCCTTCTCCGGCGGCCACCTGAACCCGGCGATCTCCGTGGCTATGGCGGCGCTGGGTCGTATCCGCGGCGCCGACGCCGTCGTTTACATCGTCTGCCAGCTCGCTGGGGCGACGGTCGGCGCCCTGCTCACCAAGCTGCTGCTCCTCGACGAGGGGCGTCCGTTCGACTGGGGCGCCGTGGCGGTCAGCGACCGGCTCAGCGGTAACGCCGCGCTCGGCATGCTCGCCGAGGGCATCGGCGTCTTCCTGCTGGTGTGGATCTTCATCGAGATCGTGCAGCGCCAGCATCCCAACGCTGGCGCCGGTCCGTTGTGGCTGGGTGCGGCGCTGGGCGTGGCGGCGATGATCTTCGGTCCGCTCACCGGCGCGGCTGTGAACCCTGCGCGCGCTTTCGGGCCGGCGCTCGTGGCGCCCTCTTTCGGTGGCGTCGGCAAGTTCCTGCTCGTGTACGTCGCCGCGCCGGTGCTCGCCGCGCTCGCCGCTTGCGGAGTGAGCGTCGCGCTGCGCAGCCTGCACGGCGGCGATCCCCGCGATGCCGAGCCGACGGCGTTCGCTGGCGAGCCGGCGCGCACGAGCAAGCGCTAGCCGAGCGCCGATAGCCGGCTACTACCGCGCGCAGCCGGAGGTGGCCGATCGCTGCTCGCCGGACCGGCCGCGCACGGGCCGCTGTTAGCCCGCTGCCGCCGGCGCGGCGTGCCTCGGCCCCCGCTGCACGGGCGTAGACTGCCACCGGTGCGGCGAGTCACCTTCTCGCGCAACTACACGATCTCGCTGTCGCGGACCTGCCGCTGCTACTGCAAGTACTGCGCGTTCGCGACGCACAAGCCCCACCTGCACGCGCCTGAAGCCGTCGAGCGGATGCTCGACGACGCCGTCCGGCGCGGTGCCAAGGAGCTGCTGGTGCTGACCGGCGAGGCGCCCGACGAGAACCGCGAGGTGCGCGAGCGCTTGCGCTCGTGGGGGCACGACAGCTTCCTCGATTACGTCGAGTGGACGTGCCAGCGGGCGCTCGACCGCGGGCTTCTGCCGCACACGAACATCGGCGTGCTGGAGCGCGAAGAGCTCGCGCGCCTGCGCCGTGTGACCGCCTCGCAGGGGTTGATGCTCGAGTCGATCGTGCCTGACCTGGTGGTCCACCAAGGGTCGCCCACCAAGCACCCTGCGGTGCGCCAGCGCGTGCTCGAGCTGGCGGGCGAGCTGCGCATCCCCTTCACCACCGGCATCCTCATCGGCATCGGCGAAAGCCGCCACGATCGCATCGCTGCGCTCGAGACGATCGCCGCCGTCCACCGCCGCTACGGGCACATCCAGGAGGTGATCCTCCAGAACTTCGTGCCCCATCCCCGCTACTACGGCCGCGAGCCAGCGCTGATCGCCGACCGAGCGCAGCGCGAGGGAACGCGCGGCGGCCACGAGCAGCCGCTGCCGTCGTGGGCGAGCGAGGTGACGCTCGAGGAGATGCGCGAGCTGGTCCGCGTCTGTCGCGAGCTGATGCCGGACGTGGGCATCCAGATCCCGCCGAACCTGGCCGACTGGTGGCTTGAGCTCGTCGAGTGCGGGGCGACCGATCTCGGGGGTCTGTCGGCGAACGGCGACCACATCTCCCCAGAGCACCCGTTCCCTTCGCCGCTCGAGCTGCGCAGGCGGCTCGCGGCGCGTGGTTACGCGCTCGGCGAGCGGTTGTGCGTGTACCCGCGCTACATGAACGAAGAGTGGCTCGACCGCGGCGTGCTCGACGTCATCCGCATCCGCTACTGGACGTTCTTGCCGCGCACCGAGCGGACAGCGCGCGTCGAGCGACGACGCGTGCCGCGGCCTGATCTCGTGGCGCGCGCTGTCGCGCGCGGTCGCGAGGGCGAGGAGCTCACCGCCGACGAGCTCGCGGCACTGTTCGCCGAGCGCCGCCCCGAGGCGATCGAAGAGATCCGCCAAGCAGCCGACGAGCTGCGCGCCGAGCTCGTCGGCGACACGGTGACGTTCGTCGTCAACCGCAACATCAACGTCAGCAACGTCTGCACGGTCGGCTGCGCGTTCTGCGGTTTCGGTCAGTCGCGGCGCTCCCCCGACGCCTACGAGCTCGACGAGGGCGAGTTCGTGCGCCGCGTCGAGGAGGCGGTCGCCTACGGCGCCACCGAGATCTGCATGCAGTCAGGCATCCACCCCGACTGGACGCTCGACGACTACCTGTACTGGTTGCGGGTCGCCAAACGGGTGGCGCCCCACATCCACCTGCACGCCTACTCGCCGATGGAGGTGCAGTGGATGTGCGAGCGCTCGGGGCTCGGTCCGCGCGGCGTCTTCGAGCGGCTGCGCGAAGCCGGGCTCGGCTCGGTCCCGGGCACGGCGGCCGAGATCCTCGACGACGGTGTGCGCGAGCGAATATCTCCCAACAAGCTGCCCGTCGCGCGCTGGGTCGAGATCATCGAGGCCGCGCACGCGATCGGCCTGCGTTCGACGGCGACGGTGATGTTCGGCCACATCGAAACCCCCGAGCAGCTCGCCGAGCACATGCGCGTCGTGCGGCGCGTGCAGGAACGGACCGGTGGCTTCACGGAGTTCGTGCCGCTCTCGTTCATTCCCTACCAGACGCTGCTCGGCCGCCGTTACGGCATCGAGGAGATCGCGCCCGAGGAGAACCTCAAGCACACCGCGGTGTTCCGCCTCGCGCTCGGCAAGACCGTTCGCAACCTGCAGGCGAGCTGGGTGAAAATGGGTCTCGAGCTCGCGACCGAGGCGCTTCGCTGGGGTGTGAACGATCTCGGCGGGACGCTGATGGAGGAGAACATCTCGCGCCTCGCCGGCTCGCGTCACGGCGTGCGCCTCGACCCCGCCGATCTTGTCGAGGCCGCGCACCGTGCCGGCCGGCCGGCTGCGGAGCGCACGACGCTTTACACGATCCGGCGGCGGTGGCCGATCGGCGAGGTTCCGCGGCGGCCGGTGGCGCTGCCGGTGGCCGGTTAGGTGCTGCGCTCGCCGCGCTCGACACGCAGCGCGTGGCTCGGTCGCCGCGCTAGACGCGCGGCTCGTCTTTCACTCGCTGCGCAAGGTCGCAGCCGGTGCTAGACGCGCCGCGCGCCGCGCCGGCGGCAACGCTGCTGCTGTCGCGAGCAGAAGAGCGACAGGCAGCAGAGCGGCGAGCGCCCATGGCGGCGCCCAGGCCACAACGTCCGGGCCGTCGTGCGGGTTGAGGACGATGACCAGGGTTCGGAACACCCACATGCCGAGCGGTACCCCTGCCGCCGTAGCGAGCACAGCGAGCAACGCCGCTCCCGCCGTGACCACCCCGGCCAGCTCGCGCGGGGTGAGCCCGAGCGCTTTGTAGAGCGCGAGGTTGCGCGCCCGCTCCTTGACCGCCAAAAGGAAGGCGCACAGAACGTTGATAACGGCGATTCCCAACAGCACCGCCTCGAGCGCGTAGACCACGCGGCGGGCCTGGGCGCGCTCGCTACGCCAGATGTCGCGCGACACCGCGACGGCGAAGGCTCCTCGAACGCGTTCACGGAGCGCGCGTGCAAAGGCGCGGTCCCGCCCGGGATCGTCGAGGCGTAACAGCAACTGGCGCGCCGGCGGCGGAGCGAGGCCGGCACGTCGCAGCGTCGCGGCCGACACCCAGAGGGTCAGCGCCCGGTCGAAAGGTTCGACGTAGCGCCCGACGACACGCACGACGAACTGGCGGCCGCCCACCTCTACACGCACCCGGTCACCGGTCGCGACGCCGAGCTCGCCCAGCAGCCGGCGTCCGATCAGCGCCTCCCCGGAACGGCGCAGCGGCCGACCGAGGGTGACCGTCGGCTGCATCGATCGCCAGGCCCCACGTGCGACACGCACCACGACCCGCTGGCCGGCGACGCGTGCGCCGACGCGTGCGATCGCAGCGCGCGACCTTACGTGCGCACCGCTGTCGCGCTCGGCACTCGCGAGCAGTTTCGGCTGGATGGCAGCTGGCTCTACCTGCACATCCCACGGGCGGCCGTCGCGCGCCGGGTCGGCGAGCAGTCGTGCGTACGTGTGCTCCATCGACGCCAGCGCCACCAGCATCGCTGCAGCGAACGCCAGAGTGGCCGCGCACAGCCAGGCGCGCGGGCGGCGTGCGAAGGTCTCGGCCACCCCCAGCGCGATCGGTGCGGGGACTTGCAGACGCAGCGCCAAACCCGCTAGCCGCGCGCGGTGTGCGGCCACCATCTGGGGTCGCCCGAGGGCCAACGCGCTGCCGACGCGAGCAGCCGCCGCCCGTCCGATGGCGGGCAGCGTCGCCAGTGCGACCGCGGCCAGGGCGATCGCCGCTGCGACAGCTGCGGTGTCACCACCGGGCCACGGCACGAACGGGGCGCCGACGAGTTCGACGAGCGGGGCGAGCAGCGGCCGGGACGCAGCGAGACCGACGATTGTCCCGATAGCCACCGCCGGCAGGGCTATCGCCAAGTTTTCGAGCAGATAGCGCGAACCGACCTGTATCGGACCGAGGCCGAGCGCTTTCAACAAGCCGACTTCGTAGGTGCGTGAAAGCACGCGACTGCTCGTCGCAGTTGCGAAAACGAAACAGCTCGCCGCGAGACCCAAAAGAGCGAACGTTTGCAGGACGACCGTCTCGAGGCGCGTCAACTGCGCGTAGTCGGCGGCGACCGCCTTCGTCGTCGCCAGTCGTGCGCGCGGGGCGAGGGCGCGCAAGCGGGCGCGGAAGCGTGCCAACGCGCTGCTGCTCGGGTCGGCGAGACGGATCGCGCGCACGAGCTCGCTGCGACCGGAAACAGCGGCGACGAGCTGTGGTGGCGCCCACATCAGCGTTTCGCGCGCGCGATCGAACGGCGGCAGCGAGACGGTGCCGGCGATCCCCACCACCCGCACGCCCCGACCGCCGACCGTTAGCCGGTCGCCGACGGCCAGCCCGAACGCGCGTGCGAACGTGCGCTCGGCCACCACCTCGCTGCGCGACCACGGCCGCGGTGGCCGACCGCGTTCGACGAGCGGTCGGTCGACCGTCGCGGCGTCGTCCCACTCGCGTAGGGCGGCCGCTATCCGTAGACCGCTACCCCGGAGCAGTACGTGCCGCTGGCGCAGATCGCGACCGGCCGCTGCGATGCCGGGAAGACGGGCTGCGGCGCGAACGTCGCGTGCGCTTCCGGTCACGACGAGGGTCGGATCGCCAGCGGCGGCGCGGGCGCGCCGCAGCGGGTCGCGACCGACATCGAAGAGGGCGATCGCCATCGTGAGCACCGCCGCAGCCGAGGCCACGACGATCGCGGTGAGCAGAAACTGCACCGGTGCGTCGCGGAGTGCGGCGCGCAGCAGCAGTAGTTGGGCGCTGAACACGGCGCGGGCACGCGCGGCGCACCCTATGCCCACACCGTGCTGCCGGTGGCGCGGCCGCGCGCTCACCGCGGATCGACGCGCCAGAGGCGCTCGAGCGTCGATGACGCGCTTCCCGGGACGAGGACCGCCTCTTCGACGATGCGGCCGTCGCGCATCTGCAGCACGCGATCGGCGGCGCTCGCGACGCGCTGGTCGTGCGTGGCGAGAACGATCGTCTGACCGCGCGCGTGCACCTCGCGCAAAAGCCCGAGAACGACGCTCGTAGCGGCCGAGTCGAGACTGCCGGTCGGCTCGTCGGCCAACAGAAGAAGTGGCTCGGCCGCGAGCGCGCGAGCTATCGCTACCCGTTGCTGCTCGCCGCCCGAGAGGCGCGACGGCAGCTCGCCGGCGCGATTCTCGACACCGAGGCGCGCCAGCAGGGCGCGCGCCCGCTGGCGCGCCACGCGCGGCCGCGTGCCGGCGACGATCGCCGGCAGCTCCACGTTCTCCTGCACTGTGAGGGTGTCGACAAGGTTGAAGAACTGGAACACGAAACCGATCGTGCGCCGGCGCCGCAACGCCCAGGCGCGCTCCGACAGCCGATCGACGCGCTCGCCGCCGATCTCGATCGTGCCCCGGTCGGGGCGTTCGAAACCAGCGATCAAGTGCAGGAGCGTCGATTTTCCGCAGCCGCTGGGACCGGTCAAGGCGACGAACTCGCCCGGGGCCAGAGCAAGATCAACCCCGCGCACCGCTTCGACCGCGGCTGCACCTTCGCCGAAGCGTTTGTGCAGATCCCTAGCTAGGAGCGTGAACCGCAAGGCGCTCCTCGCAGCGCTCGAGCCACTCGAGGTCAGCCTCGAGGTGCAGCTGCAACGCCTCGGCGGCGAGGGCCACGGCGGGATCGCTAGCTCGGTCGCTGCGCAGCAGCTCCTCGGCGTCGCGCAAGGCCTGCAGGCACTCGCGCCGCTGCCGGCCGAGCAACGTGCCGACGTCGCCGATGCCGGACAGGCCGACAGCCACCAGTTTGAGGAAGAACTCGTTGCGGAAGTAGGTGGGGGGGCTGGGCGACTGCGACCACGTCCGCAGCTCTTCCTCGCCGCTCGGCGTGAGCTCGTAAACGCGCTTGTTCGGCCGCTCCGACTGCTCGACATCGCTGCCGACGATCAGGCCGTCGCGCTCGAGGCGCTGCAGCGTCGCGTACACCTGGCCCGGGTTCACCGACGACATCAGGCCGTGCAAACGCTCTTCCACCTCCTGGTGCAGCTCGTAGCCGTGCGCCGGCCTGCGCGCAAGGAGGGACATCAAGACGTACTTCATGCGACCAGAATGACACAGCCGCGGGCGCGCTTCCATGGCGCGCCCGCGGGCTGTTAGCGGACCACTATGCGCATCGTCATCTCGGCGTGGAGCGTGCAGATGATGCGGTAGGTACCGCGCCGTGTGAGCCGCCGCTTGTAGGTGTAGTCGCTGGCGGCGAGCGCCGAGCGGAACTTGCGCACGCCACGTGGGCCGCGCGCGAGATAGACGTCGTGGACGTCGCCGGGGATCCGCGGCCAGCGCCAGACGACCGTCGTCCCGCTGCGAATCCGCAGCTGCGACGGCTTGTAGAAGTAGTCGCCGACTTTCACGGTGACCTGGCGCTGGCGAGCGGCGTCCGCTCGCTCGCTGCGACTGTTCGCCGCGACCGCCAGTGCCGCGCAACCGGCAGCCAGGAGGGCAGTGGCCGGCAGGCGTTGCAGGACTGCGCCACCTGCGAGCCTCGCGCCGCGCCGGGTGTCCCCGGCGCGGCGGTCGGCCGTTCGTTCTCGCCTGTTCGCGTCCATGCCGTCCTCCTGCCCCCGAAGTCAGCGTCGATAGCGCTCGACCGGTTTCACGCCCTTGCGCGGCGCATGCGGATGGCGCAGCCAGAACTGCTCGAACGTCTCCGGCTTCTTCGGGTTCTGGGCCGCGATCCACTGTGCCGCCTCCCCAAGCACGGTCGGATCGATGGCGTTCTCGCTCGGCCCGGGGCAGGGTGCGTAGGTAGCTTGCGAACCGAGGTAGGGCACCGGGCTCGTCAGGACGTTGCCCAGGAAACAGTTGCCCGTTCCGGAGCCGTCGTAGGCGAGGTCGCGGCCGTTGAGGTCCTTGCCGTCGAGCCCGAAGCGGTTGTTGCGTACGACGTTATTACGCAACGTCGCCGCTTCGCGCAGCTTCGGGTCGCTATCGCCGGCCAGCTCGAACTGCTGGACCATGCCGAAGCCGACCAGCCAGTTCCCGAAGATGCGGTTGTTCTCGACGATCGTGCCCTGGCTTCCGAAGAGCAGGATGCCGATACCGATCGGGTAGGCCGACAGTCCTGCCGGTCCGCTCGTCGGGATCTTGAAAGGCGCTCCGCGGTAGTAGTTGAAGTTGTTCCAGAAGACGTCGTTGTCGGCGATGACGTTCTCTTCCGGGGGCGGATACTTCTCGGTCCGCAACGCGTTCGGGACGATGCCAACTCCGTTGTTGAAGAACTGGCTGCGGCGGATCGTCACGTAACGCATGTTCGTCCCCGAGAAGCCGAGAACGTTCAGATACGACTTCACGTTGGTGACGAACGAACGCTTCTTGCGGCCTTTTTGGGGCGGTGTCTGGCCGATGTAGAAGCCCGAGTCGTTGTTGTAGTACGCCTCGGAGTTGGACATCGTGCCGCCCTTGGAGTTGAAGGCGTAGATTCCGTAAACGCCGCAGCGTTCGGCGACGAGACGGTCGAGCGTGTAGCCGTCGGCGTTGACTACGAAGAAGCAGTTGGCTTTGTAGTTGCGCGCATAAAAGCCGCGGATCGTCACGCCGTCAGCGGCGTTGACGAAGAACGCGTTCTGGCCGCCGGCGCCGCGCACCCCCTTGCCGTCGAGACGCACACGGTGCGGGTTCTTGGGATCACCAACGATCCGCAGGCCGTCGTAGCGGCGACCGAGAATCTGCACGCCCTCGCGGTAGGTGCCGGGACGCACGACGATCAGATCACGCCCCGTCGCCCGCTTGATGGCAGCGCGGATCGTCTTGTAGCGGCAGCCGCGCTTGCAGACGACGAGCTTGCGACCCTTTTTCGACGCTGCCGGGACCTTGCCCGGATTGGCCGGGGGCGGGTATTCGGCAGCGAGCGCGGGGGGCGCGGCGAACGCCACAGCGCTCAGCGCCACCGCCAGGCTTAGCGTTTTGATCATCGTTTCCTTCCTCCCTCGTCGGTCATCTGGGATCGACCAAGTACCAGCCCGCCATGCCGGCGTCCTGGTGGCTGAAGACGTGGCAGTGGTAGAGCCAACGGCCGGGGTTGTCCTCGGTGAACGCGGCGGTGATCGTTTCGTTGGGCCCGACGGTCGGACAGTCGACGAGCGCGCCCGCGCTGTCGCGCCAGCGGTGGCCGTGGATGTGGAAGGTGTGAAAGTTGGAGTCCATTCCGATCACGTGGATCGCGACACGCTCTCCTACGCGTGCGCGCAAGGTCGGTGTGTTGCCCGCGAATGCGCGACCGTTGATGCAGTGCAGCACGGTGTCGGCGCCCGTGATCTGGGGCGGGAAGTTGTGCAGGAAAAGCGCGTACTCGCGGTCGGGTCGGGCGGCGCCGCGTTCGCGTACGACGATCGCGCCGAACAGACCGCGGAAGGTGTTGAGGGTGTGGTTCGGCCCGTGGTCGTGGTAGGGCCAGACGCCCACCGAGTCGGGTGTCGCCTCCCAGACGTAGGTGAACTCCTCGCCGGGAGCGACGAAGCCACCGGCACGCGTGAACTCGCCCAGGTAGGCGCCGTCGTACTCGGGGTTGTAGCGCACCCCGTGCGGGTGCACCGTCAGAGCTTGGCGCAGCCGCTCGGCGCCGTTGCGGAAGTGCACGACAATGACGTCGCCGACCTCGGCTTCGAGCGTCGGCCCGGGGATGCGCGGCGGCCCGAGCGGGTGTGCGAAACCAGCCGACCACGCTTGGTAGGCGAGCGCGCGGAAGGTCACACGCGGGACGCGGCGGGCGTGCCACTCGTCGTACCCGCGCGGGGTCACCTGCCAGCGGACCGGTCGCGCGACGAGCCAGTACTCGCGCCGTCGGCCGCCGGGGGCCGGTGCAGGCGTCGCGAAGCTCAAGCTGTCTACCCGGTCGCGGCGCGCCGAAGCGGGACGGCGGAGCGACGCCGCGGCGGCATCGACCCGCTGCACGTCGCGCGCCGTGCGCACCGTGAACTGGCGCTCGCCGAGGGCGCAGACGAAGAACGCGCCGCCCGTGGCCGCCAGAAAGTCGCGCCGCCCGAGGCGGGCGGAGAAGCGATCCCGCCCTCCCATCTGACGCCAATAGATACTCGGTATCTAGGCTGAGGTCAAGGGTCGGCGCTCGGCATTTCGTCGATCACTGGTCCGGAGCCGGGCGCGGATAGGTGCCCGGAGACACCGTGGTCGACCGACTCAGCACCCGATCGGAACAGATCGTGGGCGCGCTCGCGCAACAGCGCCGCCGCACCTGGCCCGTCGTCGCGCTGGACGAAGCGGCCGAGCCCGTGCACGAGCACCGCGGCTCGGCCGTCGGCCTTGCCGCGCACCAGCTCGGCGGCAGCAGCTACTGCATCGGCGATCGCGATCGTCGTCGCTCTCAGCTCGCGTCCCGAGCGGTCGCTCGCTCCCCGCAGGTCGAGCAGCGGGGTGAGCCCCGCGCAGCCGAGCGCCACGTCGACCGTGCCCACGCGGAACGGGCGACCGAAGCTGTCGGTGACGACGATCGCGGGTGCGACGCCGCGCACGCGCGCGATTCCGCGCCGCAGTTCGCGCGCCGAGCGGTCGGGGTCGCACGGCAACAGAACCACGGTGCCGGGTTCCGTGTTCGACTGATCCACCCCGGCGTTGGCGCACACGAAGCCGTGGTTCGTTTCGCAGATCAGAACACCCGGACCGACCCGTACGAGCGCGCGTGACTCGTCGAGGACCGCCTGGACGAGACGCGGGTCCTTGCCGAGCTTCCTCGCCAGAGCGCGAGCACGCGCGGAGGGCGTGATCGTCGCCAGCGGCCGGATGCGACCCTCGGCTTTCGAGACCACCTTGTGGGCGACACAGAGCACCTCCTCTCCCGTGACTCCCTTCGGCAGGCTCTCGGCGAGCAGCGTCGCGAGATCGCACCCCGGTGAAATCTCGGGGAGCGGCGGCAGCGGCTCGACAATCAGACGGTCGCTCACTTCGCGGTCGTAGCCGCTGGCGAGCCGAGCCTGGCACCCGCCGGTGGGCGCAGGTCGGCGCTCGCGGCGGCCGCGGCGACCGCGTCGGCCAGCTCGCGCTCGGCCGCGGTGCGGCCGCTGCGGCCGGCGAGCGACCACGCCGCGGCGGCTAGGTCGTCGACGGTGTCGATGTCGAGCGCCAGCCGGCTGTCGCGCAAGAACGCCCAGCTCCGGCCGCTGGCGATCGCCAGAGCACGGTGGCGTTCGCAGCTGCCGTCGCCGAACGAAGGGCGGATCGCGTCCGCCGGCGACAGGGCCAGCGCGTTCGTGCCGGTTCCGTGGCGGTCGGGGACGATCACGATCGCGCGGCTGCGCGCAGCGTGCACGAGCGTCGCGAGCGCGTCCGCCGTGACGAGCGGTATATCGGCGGGCAAGAGGACGACGTGGCTGGCGCCGAGCTCGTCGCAAGCGATCGACGCGCCTAGCTCGGCGGCGCCCGACTGACCGGGGTTGCTTGCGTCCTCCACAGTCCGGTCGGCACGCGCTCGAGCGACCGCCGCACCGGAAGCACAGCCGACGACAGCGACGGTGGCGTCGATCTCGCGACAGCTCGCCACCGCCTCGAGAGTGTTCGCGAGCAGCGCTTCGGCAAGCCGGGCGCGCGCAGCGGCAGGGACGACAGGAGAGAGACGCTGTTTGGCGGACGCGAACGCTTTCGCTGTCACCACGCAGACAACCCGCTGCGACCTCTGCGCGCAGTTGGCGAGGGCGGTGTCGGGCGCGCGGCCGGTACTGCTTGCGCCTCCGCTGCTCCCGCTCCTACTGCGGCCGCTGCCGCCACCACCATCGCTGCCCCCGGCCCTGCCGCTCTGGTCCCGGTCGCGGCTCGTCAAGGTGCCTTCGCCCCCTCGCTTCTCGTGGTCGTCGGCGGAATCCTCGCACCGAGTTCGCGTCCGAGCGACAACACCGCTTGCGCGACACGGGCGCGGCCGGCGCGATCGTCCATGCGCGTGTCGGTCACCCGATGTGGCAACCCGTCCACGGGCTCGTCAGCGACGATGCCGTCCACGAGACCGGCGTAGGCGTTCGCGATCCCACGCGCACTCGATTCGATTCCGGCGAAAGCGCAAAAAGCGTCGGTCGGTCCCTTGACTGCGCGCCCGCCGACGAAAGGGCTGACCGCGATCGCCGGCACCGTGCGCGCGGCAAGTGCCCCCCGCACGCCACGCACCGCGAGTATCGGCCCGATCGAGATGACCGGGTTCGATGGTCCGATCACGATCAACCGAGCGCTGTGAAGCGCCGCCTCGACCTCGCGCGTCGGTGCCGCGTCGTCGGCGGCCTCGACCTCGACCGCCTCGATCGGTCCCCGTGCTCGCTCGCGAACCATGAACTCCTGGAAGTCGAACCAGCTGCCGGCCGCGCGTACGCGTGTGCGCAGTTCGGTGTCGGTGGCCGGCAGCACCCGCGTCCGCACGCCGACCGCGTCGGCGACCGCCTGTTGGGCGACCGTTTTGCGCCGTCCGGCGCGGAGCAGCTCGGTGCGGATCAGGCACAGCGCCAGATCGCGGTCGCCGAGACGGAACCACGGGTCCCGCCCGTAGGCGGCAAGCGCCTCCATAACGTGCCAGCTATCGCCGCGGATGCCGTACCCGCGCGGGTCGATGAGGTCGGCGAGCCAGTAGGTGACAAGGTCGGGATCTGGCGACACGTGCACGCCGTAAACCCAAACGTCGTCGGCGACGTTGGCGATCACGGCGAGGTCGGCAGGGTCGGCCAGCGCTTCGGCGAGGGCGCGCGCCAGCTTCGCGCCGCCGGTGCCTCCCGACAGAAGCGCGATCATCGCCGCCAGCTCGTGTCAATCCGCCCAGTGTCCGGCGGCGTCTTCGGGGAGTCCGGTGATGCGCACCCCGGCGTGGGTTCGGTAGCGGCGGTTGATCGAGATCAGCAGCGGCGTCAAGCCCTCGATCATCCGCGCCATCTCGAGCGGGCCGCAGTCGACCGGCCGCAGCCCGTCGATGCGCAGCACGAGCTCGGCGACACGCCGTCGGGCTGCGCGTCGGTCGCCGGCGATCAGAACGTCCTCGTCGAGCTGTTCGTCGAGCCGACGCAGGCGGTCGGCGGAGACGGTGTGAAAAGCGCTGACGACGTCGACGCCGTCGGGAACCATTTCGGCCGCTTGCTCGGCCGCCGACCCCTGGGGCACGCCGAGGAGCCGCGTCGCCTTGCCCGAGAACGCCGCCGCTAGCGGAACGGTGGCGTCGACCAGCACCTGCCCCGGCTGGAGCACAGGCTTGAGACGCGTGAGGTTCTCGGACTGGGCGCGGAACGGCACGCAGAGCAGGACCACGTCGCCGCGGGTCGCTGCCTCCTCGTTGACCGCCGCTTCCGCCGACGCCTGGGGCAAGACCTCGCGCAGACGGGAGACGGCCTCGTTAGCGCGCCCGATGTCGCGCGACCCGACGACCACGTGCTCGCCCGCAGCGGCGAGCCGCAAAGCGAGACCGAACCCGAGCGCGCCCGTCCCGCCGATGATCGGTACCGTCGCCACAGGCGCGCGAGCCTAGCGCAAGGGCGCAGGGCGAGCGGCTCGCGCGAGTGCGGCGCTGGTTTAGGTTGACGAGCGTGATGCTCACGATGCGCGGAATCGAGGGAAGGGTGGCGGTCGTTACGGGCGGCGCAAGCGGCATCGGCGCGGCGACGTGCCGGCGTCTCGCCGAGGAGGGAGCGCGCGTTGCCGTCGTAGATATCGACATGGCCGGTGCCGAGCGCGTAGCCCACGAGACCGGCGGGCGCCCGTACCGGTGCGACGTGGCTGACGTCGACCAAGTGCGCGCCACGGTCGGCGCGGTCGAGCGCGAGCTCGGCGCCGTAGACCTGCTCGTAAACAATGCCGGTACCGACGAGTTCGGTTTCCTCGTCGAAACTCGCCCCGAGCAGTGGGACCGCGTTCTGGCGATCAATCTGCGCGGCGTCATCGCCTGTACGCACGCGGTCCTTGCTGGCATGCAGGAGCGCCGATTCGGGCGCATCGTGAACGTCGCTTCGGAGGCGGGGCGAGTCGGCTCGCGCGGCTCGAGCGTCTATTCGGCCGCCAAGGCAGGGGTGATCGGTTTCACCAAGGCCGTGGCACGGGAGGGAGCGCGCTACGGCGTCACGTGCAACGCGGTGGCGCCGGGCCCGATCGAGACGCCGCTCTTGATGGCGGCCCCCGAGCACCTCGGCGAACGGGGGCGCAAATTGATCGAGACGATGGTCGGCTCGACTGCGCTGCGGCGGATCGGTCGACCGGAGGAGGTCGCGGGAGCGATCGTCTTCCTGCTGAGCGACGACGCGAGCTACATCACCGGCGAGACGCTCGGTGTGAGCGGCGGACTCGGCATGGTCTAGCGCTCTTCACGGCCTGACACACTCCCCGCGGGCGGGGCACTCGCGGCCGATTGGGGCGCGCGCCGCGGGCTCGCGCGACGAGCGACACAATTGGTCGCGCCGCAAGCGAGTCGACAAGGGAGAGGGAACGTGCGATGAACGCGTCGACGGGGGAGCGAGTGAAGATCCGCGAAGTCGGGCCGCGCGACGGCTTCCAGAACGAGCCCGAGGTGATCCCCACCGAGCACAAGGTGAGGTTGGTGGAGTGCCTCGCGCGCACCGGTCTCGAGCGTCTCGAGGTGACGAGCTTCGTGCGTCCGGACGTGATCCCGCAGCTCGCCGACGCCGAGGAGGTGCTGCAGCGGATCGACGTTCCTCCCGGGGTGTCGCTGAGCGTGCTCATCCCCAACGAGCGCGGACTCGAGCGTGCGCTCGCGGTTTGCGAGCGTGCCGGTCGCAGCTTGTTCCACGAGGTGAACGTGTTCCTCTCGGCGAGCGAAGAGCACAACCGACGCAACGTCGGCCGCTCGATCGCCGAGTCGCTGGCCGGGCTGGAGCGCACCGTCGCGAGAGCGCGGGCGGCTGGCTTCCGGTGCGAGGGGGTGATCTCGGTGGCCTTCGGCTGTCCCTACGAGGGGCGCGTACCGCCGGAACGGGTGTTCGAGATCGCTCGTGCCTTGCGCGACTTCGGCTGCGAGGAGATCGGTTTCGGCGACACGACCGGAATGGCGAACCCGCGCCAGGTCGGCGAGTTCTTCGAGCGGGCCAGCCAGCAAGTGCCAGGCGTCGAGCTCACCGCCCACTTCCACAACACGCGGGGTCAGGCGCTCGCCAACGTGGTGGCGGCCCTCGACGCTGGTGTCCGGTCGTTCGAGTCGTCGTTCGGCGAGCTCGGCGGTTGCCCGGTGCCGCGCGGCGCGACCGGCAACGTCGCAAGCGAGGATCTCGTCTCGATGCTGCACGAGATGGGCTACGAGACAGGCATCGATCTGGCGCGCTTGCTCGCGTGCGCCCAGGCCGTCCAGGAGCTGCTTGGGCGTCCGCTCGGCAGCCACCTGCTGACGGCCGGTCCGATCGACTGGACGGGGCGCGCAGATTGAGCGACCCCGTTGGCGGCGCCCGCGCAGCAGCGGAGGGGGTGCACGCGCGCCTTGCGAACGACGTAGAGGCGCTAACCGCGATTGCGCGCGGGTCGGCATCATCTGGCATCCCGCGATCGTGCGTCCCGGCGACAGGTTGGCACGGCGGAGCGGCCGCCGCGCCTCGCTTGCGTTGGTCCCGGAGCTCGCGCTCGCGGCGGTGGCTTTAGCACCGGCCGCTATAGCGCGAGCTGCGGGACGGGTGCTCGCTGCGGGCGCGCTGCTTACGGCCGAGTCGCTCGCCCGCGCTCCCGTGCCCGGCGCCAACGACAACGCGAGCGGGGTCGCCGCGGTCCTCGAGCTAGCGCGCCGTCTCGCGGCGCGATGCCCTGCGAACGCGACCGTCGAGGTCGTCCTCACCGGCGCCGAGGAAGCGGGGATTGGGGGCATGGCCGCCTACCTCGCTAGCGCCGGTGCTCGCCTCGACCGGGCGAACACGCTCTTCCTCGGCCTCGACACGGTCGGATCGGGCGAGCCGGTGGTGCTGGTCGCCGAGGGGGGAGCGTGGCCGGTCCGCTACGGCGAGCGCGACATCGAGCTCGCTCGCAACGCGGCGCGACGTGCCGGGCCGCCCGTGCCCCGGCGCTGGCGGATCGGTGGTTGGACCGACCCGGCGCTAGCCCGGCTCCGCGGTTTCCCTGCGTTGTCTGTGTTGTCGCCGCGCGACGGCGGTTTTCCGAACTACCACCGCCCGGGCGACATGCCCGCGCAGGTCGACATCGACTGCGTCGCGGCGGTTGTGGACATCGCGGAAGCGATCGTCCGCGCCTGGGCGAGCGAGGATTAGGCGCTTCGCGCGGAAGCGCTCAACGGATCGGAGCGACGGTCTCGACGCGCGGGTGGGGCGCGCCGATTCTCGCCGCAGCGAGCGCGCTGTCGGTGTCGAGGCCGCTAGCTGGCGCTGGGCGGTCCCTGCTGGAGCAGCGCGAACGCGATGTGGTCGCGCTCGACGTGGGCGTCGAGCACCTTGTCGTCGACGAGCGGCAGCGCTTGCGGCTCGATGAAGACTGCGGCCCCTGCCACCTCGACGATCTCGTCCTCGGCCTCGGGCCCTTCGCGCAGCGAGATCTCTAGCGCGCCGGCGGTGCCCGATCCCGCCAGCGTGATCCGCATCCCCGAACCCTCGGGCATCTCGGAGGCGGCGAGCAGATCGCGGATCGCTTCGCTCGCCGCCGGGGAAATCGCGAGCATGGTCGCTTCTCCTTTCGACGGTTGCCTGTGCTTCGAGCCTTCCCGCGCCTGCGACTGACTAAACGTCGACGTGCGAAGAAGCCCCGCGCCCCGCTCAGCGGCCGCGGAACTGCGGCGCGCGGCGCTCGAAGAAAGCGTTCGTCGCCTCGCCGAAATCGGCGCTCGCGGCGAGCCGCTCCTGGAGCGCCACCTCGAGCTCGAGCGTTGCGGCGAGGGCGGGCTTGGCGACCTGGTCAAGTACGCGCTTGGCGCGACCGACGGCGAGCGGTGCGCACGCCAAAAGCTCGTCGCAGAGCTGGGCGGTGGTGGCGTCGATCTCGGCGGCCGGGGCGACGCGGTTGGCGAAGCCGATGCGATGAGCCTCGGCACCGTCGATCAGCTTGCCGGTCATGATCAGCTCCTTGGCGTTGCCGAGCCCGACCACCGCTGGCAGCCGTGAGCTCCCGCCGACGTCAGGGATCAAGCCGACGCGCGTCTCGACTATGCCGGCTGTCGCCTCGCGCGCCATAACGCGCAGGTCGCACGCCAGCGCCAGCTCGAACGCGCCGCCGAGGCAGACCCCCTCGATCTGGGCGACGGTCGCCTTCGGCATCTCCTCGAGCAGGTTCCACCAGGCGATCAGCCGGCGGCGGAAAGCCCGCAGGCGCTCGGGAGCGCGCGAGAGCTCGCGCAGCTCGCCGACGTCCATGCCCGACGAGAACACGCCGCCGTTGCCGCGCACCACGACGACGCGCACACCGTCGTCGTCGGCGGCGCGTTCGAGCTCGGCGCCGAGCGCCGCGCACAGCTCTCCGTTCAGGGCGTTCCGCTTCTCGGGGCGGTTGAGCACCAGGTGCCGCACCGCCCCCCGATCGACGACCTCCACTAGCGCCATGAGGGCAGCGTAACCGTCCCTCGTGGGACACTTCGCTTCCGTGGAAGCTCGAGGAGCCCAGGCAGGGGAGGTTCCGGCGCTCGCTGCAGCGATCGAGCGCGCTCTAGCGGGAGGGCCCGAACACCACCGGCGCAAGGCCGCGGAACAAGGGAAGCTCCCTGTGCGCGAGCGGATCGCACGACTCGTCGATCCCGGCAGCTTCTGCGAGGACGGCTTGCTCGCGCACGCCGAGGAAGAAGGGTTCGGGGCCGACGGCGTCGTCACCGGCACAGCGACCGTCGACGGTCGACCGATCTGCCTGATGGCCAACGATCCGACCGTCAAGGCGGGCTCGTGGGGGCCCCGAACGGTCGAGAAGATCGTGCGCATCCAGGAGCGAGCGCTGCGGCTCGAGGTGCCGATCGTCTACCTCGTCGACTCTGCGGGCGCGCGCATCACCGACCAGGTGCAGATGTTCCCCGGCCGCCGCCACGCCGGGCGAATCTTCTTCAACCAGGTGCAGCTTTCGGGGGTGGTGCCCCAGGTCTGCCTGCTGCTCGGCCCGTCGGCGGCCGGCGGCGCCTACATCCCCGCCTTCTGCGACGTCGTCGTGATGCATGCCGGTAACGCGTCGATGTATTTGGGATCGCCGCGCATGGCGGAGATGGTGATCGGCGAGCGGGTGACGCTCGAAGAGATGGGCGGTGCGCGCATGCACTGCGAGGTTTCGGGTTGCGGTCACTTCCTGGTCGCCAGCGACAGCGAGGGGATCGATCTCGTCCGCCGCTACCTCTCCTACATGCCGAGCAACTTCCGCGGCGAGCCGCCGCAGCTGCCGGCGCGACCGCCGAGCCCATCAGCGCGGCCGCTCGAGGAGGTTGTGCCCGACGACGAGAACCGCCCCTTCGACATGCGCGCGGTGATCGCGGCACTGGTCGACGAGGGCAGCTTCCTCGAGGTCCACGAGCGGTGGGCGCGCGAGCTGATCGTCGGCTACGCGCGCCTCGCCGGATCGGTGGTTGGGATCGTCGCCAACCAGCCGAAGGTGCGGGGTGGCGTGTTGTTCGTCGACTCGGCCGACAAGGCGGCGCGTTTCATCTGGACGTGCAACGCGTTCAACATCCCGCTGATCTTCCTCGCCGACGTTCCGGGCTTCATGATCGGCACGCAGGTCGAGCGCCAGGGGATCATCAGGGCGGGGGCGAAGATGATCTCGGCGGTGTCGGAGGCGACGGTCCCGAAGATCTCGGTGATCGTGCGCAAGGCGTACGGTGCCGGCCTGTACGCGATGGCCGGGCCGGCCTTCGAACCGGACGCGTGCCTTGCGCTCCCGTGGGCGCGGATCGCAGTGATGGGCCCCCAGGCGGCGGTGAACGCCGTCTACTACAACCGTTTGCAAGCGATCGACGATCCCGCTGAGCGCGAGCGCACGGCGGAGCGCTTGCGGGCTGAGTACGCGCGCGAGATCGACATCGTGCGGCTGGCGTCGGAGCTCGTCGTCGACGCCGTAGTCGCGCCGGAAGACCTGCGCGACGAGCTTGTGCGGCGCCTCGCCGCTGCGCGCAGCAAACGGCGCGACTGGCCGGCCAAGAACAACCCGGTCACTCCCGTCTAGCAGTTAGCGGGTGCCACCGCGCGCTGGCGAGCGTCGCGCGACGGTTGCGAGCGTCCCGTCCCGGTCGCTAGCGACGCCGCGCGGTTGGCACGGCAGCGCTCGCCGCGAAGGCGCTACGCTGCCGTCCGCGATGGGCCTGGCCAGGAGGGGGGAGGTCCTGTGGGAGCCCGACCGCGCGCTACGCGAGCGGACGGCGCTCGTGCGCTTCGAGCGTTTCATCGCCGAGCGGCACGGCCTCGAGTTCGGTGGCGACTACCACGCGCTCTGGCGGTGGTCGGTCGAGGCGCTCGAGGATTTTTGGCAAGCGATCTGGGACTTCTTCGCGGTCCATGCCACCACGCCACCGTCAGCGGTGCTGGCCGAGCGCAAGATGCCCGGAGCGTGCTGGTTCCCAGGCGCGCGCCTGAACTACGCCGACCACGTGTTTCGCGCCTGGGAAGGGCGTGAAACAGCGACAGCGCTGCACGCCTACTCGGAGACCCGGCCGCCGGCGACAGTGACTTGGGGCGAGCTGCGGGCGCTGGTGGCGCGGATCCGTGCCGGTCTGAGAGCGGCGGGCGTCGGTCCGGGCGACCGCGTCTGCGCGTACATGCCGAACGTACCCGAGACCGTGGCGGCGTTCCTCGCCACCGCGAGCCTCGGTGCAGTGTGGTCGAGCGCAGCGCCCGAGTTCGGCGTGCGCGCCGTGCTCGATCGCTTCGCTCAGATCGAGCCCAAGGTGCTGTTGGCGATCGATGGATACCGCTACGGGGGCCGCGACTTCGACCGTCTCGACGCCGTGCGCGCGCTCGCCGAAAACTTGCCGACGCTCGGTGCCGTGTACGTCCTCGGCTATTTGCGAGGCGAACCACGCATCGCCGACATCCCGCGCGCTCGCCGCTGGGACGAGCTCGTCGCGGTCGAGGAACCGCTCGCCTGCGAGGCAGTGGCCTTCGATCACCCGCTGTGGGTGCTCTACTCGTCGGGCACGACCGGCCTGCCCAAAGCGATCGTGCACGGCCACGGCGGCATCCTCCTCGAGCATCTCAAGAAGATGCACCTGCACACCGACCTCCGGCCGGGCGACCGCTTTTTCTGGTTCACGACGACCGGCTGGATGATGTGGAACTTCCTGGTGTCGGGGCTCCTCGCCGGCAGCGAGCTCGTCCTCTACGACGGCAACCCCGCCTACCCCGACACGCTCGCCCTGTGGCGTCTCGCCGACGAGGTCGGCATCACCTGCTTCGGGACGAGCGCCGCCTTCATCCACGCCTGCATGAAGGCGGGCGCCAAGCCCGGGCGTGAGCTGTCGCTCGCCGCGCTTCGGAGCGTCGGATCGACAGGGTCGCCGCTGTCGCCGGAAGGGTTCGTGTGGGTGTACGAGGAGGTCAAGCGCGACCTCTGGTTGTTCTCGACTAGCGGCGGTACCGACGTGTGCAGCGCCTTCGTTGGGGGTGTGCCGACGCTGCCCGTGTGGTGCGGGGAGCTGCAGGCGCGCGCCCTGGGGGCCAAGGTCGAAGCGTTCGACGAGCAGGGGCGCAGCGTGGTCGGGCAGGTGGGCGAGCTGGTGATCACCGAGCCGATGCCCTCGATGCCCGTCTGTTTCTGGAACGACCCCGACGGCTCGCGCTACCGCCAGAGCTACTTCGACGTCTACCCGGGCGTGTGGCGGCACGGCGACTGGATCGAGATCACGCCGCGCGGCAGCGCCGTCATCTACGGACGCTCTGACGCCACGATCAACCGGCAGGGCGTGCGGATGGGGACGAGCGAGATCTACCGAGCTGTGCTCGCCGTCGACGAGGTCGAGGACGCGCTCGTCGTCGACGTTCCGCGGGGCGACGGGGAATCTTGGATGCCGCTGTTCGTCGTTCTTCGCGACGGAGTCGAACTGGACGACGAGCTGCAGGCGCGTATCCGTAAGCGCGTGCGCGAAGACTGCTCGCCGCGGCACGTTCCCGATGCCATCTACCAGGTAGAGGCGATCCCGCGCACGCTGTCGGGCAAGACGCTCGAGGTGCCGGTCAAACGGATCCTGATGGGCACGCCGCCGGAGCGTGCCGCAAGCAGGGAATCGCTGAGCGACCCCGAGGCCTTCGATCGTTTCGTCGCCTTCCTCGAGACCTTGCCCGCAGTGCAGAACGCGCGTTAGGTTCAGCTCGAGCCGTTCGCGCCGGCTGCTGCGGCTCCGTTTTGCCGCCTGCTATCGGCGCCGCGCCGGCCGCACGAGCGGGAAGAGCGTCCGCTGACGAGCTGTCGGCGGATTTTCCCGAAGGAGGAGTCATGCAGGCAGAGTTGGGGCGCGTTACCCCAGCCGTGAAGATCGCGGCAGCTGGCGCTGTCGTGCTCGTCGTGTCCTTGTTCCTGCCGTGGTACGGGATAACTCTCGAGGGGCCTCTCGGCAGTAGCTTGGGCGGGCTCGACACGACCGCGAGCGGGTGGGAGGCGCTCGAGCTGATCGACGTCCTTCTTTTCCTCGCGGCGCTGGTCGTGATCGCCGTAGCTGCAGCACAGGCGACCGGACGCGAGCTGCCCGTGCCCAGCGGCCGCGTTGTCGCCGGCGCCGCACTGCTAGCGCTGGCTCTCGTGCTCTACCGCCTGATCGATTCGCCGGGCCCGAGCGTGCCAGCGTTCCTCGAAGCAGCGGGAATCGATATCGGTCGCCGCTTCGGGGTATTCGTCGCTCTAGCGGCGGCGGTAGCGATGGCCTACGGCGGAGTGCGGGCGGCCGCCGGCGAGGCACCGCACGCTGCAGGCTCCGTCCCGCCCGTTCCTGGAGAGCCCTCGCGCTCGGAGGGCGAACAGGCGACTCCTTCGGCGCCGTAGGTTCTCGCCGTCGGGCGCGATCGACGTTTCGTCCTGGCGGCGCGAGGGCGTCGCCAAGACGAAACTCGTGCGTGCCGCCGATGCCCGGGGTGGGATTCGAACCCACACGCCCTCGCGGGCAAGGGATTTTGAGTCCCCCGCGTCTGCCAGTTCCGCCACCCGGGCTTGCGCGGCGAATGCTAGGCGCTCGCGCGACCGCGCAGGGCCGAGCCGTGCCAGTCGCCGCGGAAGTAGCGTCGCGCTTCTTCGTCGTCGAGCTCGACCTCGACGTTCCACTTCTGGGCAAATCCGCGCAGCGCGAACGCGACCAAAAGAAGCTGGACGGGCACGATCGCCAGCGTGAGCGTCCCGAGCAGCTCGGCGTCGATGTTCGATGGCTCGAAACCGGCGCGATCGCGGTCGAACCACGCCGGGCCCGCGATCGCAGCGATGACAGCGATCAGGGTCGCAAGCGCGGCGGCGACGGGCAGCACGCCGCGTCGCCAGCGCAACACCATGATCGCGATCGTTCCATAGATCAGGGCGTACGCGAGCGGCACAATCTGCCCGCCCTGGAGCTGGGACCAGCCACCGATCGTGACGATCAGGAACAGCCCGATGCTGGCCACAAGCAGCGCGACAATAGCGACGCGCGTCGCCTTGGCAGCCGCTGTGTCGCGGTTCGGATGGACGACGACCGTCGGCGGCTGCTGCGTTCTAGCCCGACCCTCCATCGCACCGCCGAGTCTACGGCGCCGCAGCGCCGAAAGTCGAGGTTCGATCGGCCATGTTGGGCAGCCCGGGAGTGCGGGCGGAGGGATTCGAACCCCCACGCTCTTGCGAGCACCGGCTCCTAAGGCCGGCGTGTCTACCGTTCCACCACGCCCGCCGGGCGCACGATTCTAGAATCGTGTCCGCTGCAAGTTGGGGCAGTGGCCAAATTGGATAAGGCACCGGTCTCCAAAACCGGCGATTGCAGGTTCGAGTCCTGCCTGCCCCGCTCCGTTCCGCTTCGCCCCCTCGGGCCTTTAGGATCGCCCCCGAGCGTCTCCGTGACGCGCCAGCGGAGGAGTCGATCGCACAAGAGGGGGCGGAACTGGACGCCGTTGCCTACACACTGTTTTTCATCGGCGGGCTCGGCTTCGGCTACGCTGCGCCCGGTCTGTGGAAGGCCGCGTGTTTCGCGCTGCCGGTAGCGCTCGCGGTTCTGGCGATGACCCAGGACGGCGTGCAAGGCGCGATCGTCGCCGAGCTTGCGCTTGCGCTCGTCATCACCGCTGGGGGTCTGCTGGTCGGCATCGTTCTCGACCGCGGCACGCTGCGCGGACGTGATGGCAGCGATCGGCAGACCTCCTAGTCGGGGCGAGCGCGGTGCTGCGCCGACCGGCGGGGTCGAATAGTCAAGGGGGGAGGCAGGATGGCTGAGGTTGAAACGGTTACCGGACCGGTCCCGGCAGAGCAGCTCGGTTTGACGCTCGTGCACGAGCACGTGCGTTTCCGTGACGAAGCGGTCGCCGAGCAGTGGCCCCACCTCTACGACCGCGACGCCGAGCTCGCTGCCGCTGTCGAGGCGGTGAACGCCGCGAAAGCGCACGGTGTGAGGACGATCTGCGATCCGACGGCGATGTTCGGGGGGCGCGACGTGCGCTTCATGCGCGAGGTATCGGAGCGCACCGGCGTGCAGATCATCGCTTGCACGGGCATCTACACCTACGACCACCTACCGATGTTCTTCCGCACACGCGACGTCGACGCGATCGCAGAGCTCTTCGTGCGCGACATCACCGAGGGGATCCAGGGCACCGACATCAAGGCGGCCTTCATCAAGTGCGCGGCGGACGAGCCGGGGGTCAACGAGAACGTCGAAAAGATCCACCGTGCCGCGGCGCGCGCCAGCCGCGCCACCGGCGTGCCGATCATGGCGCATACGCGCCCTGCTTCGAACACCGGTCCCCGACAGCTCGAGATCTTTCTGGAGGAAGGCGTGGCGCCCGAGAAGGTCCAGCTCGCCCACACCGGCGACAGCGACGATCTCGACTACATCGTGCCGCTCCTCGAGCAAGGGGTTTACGTCGGCCTCGATCGCTATGGCCTCGAGATGTTCCTGCCGCTCGAGCGCCGCAACGAGACGCTCTTGGCACTAGTCGAGCGCGGCTACGTTGATCGGCTCCTCGTCTCGCAGGACTTCTGCGCAACGATCGACTGGTTCCCATCCGAAGCTGTGGAGCAGCTCGTCGCTGGCGGCGCTGTGAGCCCGGACTGGAGCATGGTGCTGGTGTTCGAGAAGGTGCTCCCGGCCTTGCGCGAACGGGGGTTGTCCGCCGACGACGAACGCCGGATATTCGTCGACAATCCGCGCCGCTGGCTGACGGGTGAGCGACTCTCGTAGGGGAGTTTCTAGAATCGGCGGCGCAAGCGGGCGTGGTGTAGTGGCTGCACAGGAGCCTTCCAAGCTCCTAGGGCGGGTTCGAATCCCGTCGCCCGCTCCCGGGGCGTGGCGCAGCCTGGTAGCGCGTTCGGCTGGGGGCCGAAAGGTCGCCGGTTCAAATCCGGCCGCCCCGACTTCGCTCCGCAGTTGCGGCGAGGCACGGCGGCGCGCTGCGCTTGTGGCTGCTCGAGGCGGAGCGCTGGCCAGCGCCCGCTGGCGGCCGGCGAGGTCGAGCGATGTTCGCGGGGAAATTCACGGCGCCCCCTAGGCGCACAAGACGACGGCCGCGGCTCTCGCCGATCGCCGCGACGCCGGGCTACGAGGAGCCCGAGATGGCGCGGCGGATCGCCAGCCTGATGCTTTTGGCCGGCGCGGTCACGGTGCTTTTGATCCTCCAAGCGCCGGACGTCGACCCGAGCGACCACGACGGCTTCCGTGTGATCGCGATCCTGGCTGCGCTCGGAGCGGCAGTGATCTGGTTCGGGCGTCTCGAGGGGCTCGCGGCGATTCTCGTCGGCGTCGTTTACGGCATCGGTCTTGTCAGCGCCGCCGTCTACGTCGCGAAACCGATCTCCGGGACCTCCTCCTTCTATCTGTGGCCGCTGCTTTTCGGCGCCTACTTCTTGCGCTGGCGCTGGGTGGTCGCCATCGTCGCGCTCGCCTGGGCGAGCTTCGCGGGCGCGCTGGCGCTGCGTCCGGACATCGAGATGCGCGCAATTCTCTTCGTCGACACCGTCGTGACGGTGTCGGTAGCGGTCGCCGTGGTGGTGTACCTGCGCGAGCGGGTGGCCGAGCTCGTCGGGCACCTCCGCCGCAGCGCGATCACCGATCCGCTCACCGGGCTCGTCAACCGGCGCGGCTTCGAGGAGGCGCTGGAACGCGAGTTGGCGCGTGCCCAGCGCAGCGGTGCCCCGGTGGCGTTGGTCGTGTTCGATCTCGATCACTTCAAGCAGCTCAACGACACCCTCGGCCACGCCGCCGGCGACCGTGCGCTCGTGCAGTTCGCTCGCCTTTTGCGGCGCAGCGCGCGACGCGGCGACGTGCTCGCGCGGATCGGCGGTGAGGAGTTCGCGGCCGTTCTCTACGACGCTGACGCCAACGACGCCCTGACCTTCGCCGAGCGCGTCGTCGCGCGCCAGCGCCAACTCGATCGCGAGACGCCGCTGACGGTGAGCGCGGGCGTGGCGGTCGGTCGCAGCCCCTATCCCACGCGCGACGAGATTTTCGACGCTGCCGATCGTGCCCTGTACGCGGCGAAGCGGGCGGGCCGGGCGCGGGCGCGGCTGGGCGAGGTACCCGCGAGAGCGACAGTCGCCACCAGCGGACCGGCCTGAGGAGCGAACCGAGCCGGTGCTGTAGCGGGCGGTGCGCCGTCCGGCGGCGCGCCGGGACGGTCCGTCGCATTCGGCTGGCAAGGAGCTGGGAGCGTGTCGCGGGCCGGAACCGACCGCTATCCCAACCCCAGCAGGGGGATTTTGTTAGGTTTCCCTAACCAATGGAGCGCGTGACGGTAGGAGTCGAGTCCGGGCGAGCGGGGGTGTCGCCCCGGGGCTGGCGGAGTGGCGCGCGCCTGCGGGTGCTCGTTACGGGAGGGCTCGGCTTCGTGGGTTCCCACCTCTGCTTAACGCTCCGCGCTCGCGGCTTCGAGGTGACGGCGGTCGATTGCCTGCGCTCGTCGTACCTCCCGCCGGCGGGTCCCGCCGCGCTCGCGCGCTTCGCCGAACAGGACATCTGCGCTGTGCGCCTGCTCGACCTCGCCCGCTGCGACGTCGAGCGGCTCGTCGCAGGCCACGACTGCGTCGTGCATCTCGCGGCGCTGCCGGGTGTGCGCCAGCGGGCGACGCTCGGCGAGCTCTGGCAGCAGAACGTCGCAGTCACGGCCGGCCTCGTCGCCGCGTGCGCGCGGCTCGGAAAAAGGATCGTCTTCGCCTCGAGCTCATCGGTCTACGGGGACGCCCCGGCTCTACCGACGCCAGAGGACGCTCCGCTCGCACCCCAAGGGCTCTACGCCGCCAGCAAGGCGGCCGCCGAAGGTGTCTGTCGCCAGCTTCACCGTTCGCGCGGCGCCGACGTCGTGATCGTCCGTTTGTTTACCGTGTTCGGACCCGGGCAGCGACCCGACATGGCGATCTCGCGCTGGATCGCCGCTCTGCTGCGTGACGAGCCGTTGCCGTGGAGCGCACCTTCGGGAGCGCGCCGCGAGCTCACGGTCGTCGAGGACGCTTGCGAAGGCATCGCGGCAGCGCTCGAACGCGGAGTAGCGGGCCGCACCTACAACATCCCGGGGTGCGGGTCCGTGGCGCTCGAGGATCTCGTGCCCGCACTCGAGCGACTGACTGGTCGCAAGGCCCGCACCGCCGCTCGCGAACAGCACCCTGCCGACGTTCTCGCTACCGCCGCCTGCGGCGAGCGCGCACGACTCGAGCTCGGTTTCGCTCCGCGGCGATCGCTGCTCGACGGCTTGGCGCGCCAAGTCGAGGCGATGGCCGCAGACCTCGCCGCCGGCGCCCGGAGTCGGCGCCAGCGGCTGCCGCTCTCGCCCACCCCGGCGGTCGCCTAGCGCCGGTCCCCACGCACGGCCGACGCTGCAGCGACAGCAGCTAAATGAGAATCATTCTCATTTGCGCTAGAGTGACGCGCGTGTTCGCGCATCGATCGCTCTCGAGTTCTCCGTTCGTCCACAAGCGAGCGCGCTGGCGCCGCGCCCTCCTACCGCTGACAGCCACCCTCGTGATCGTCGCCGGCGGCTGCGCGGGAGGTGGCGAGGGTGCGGGCGAGGGAGCATCCCCTCGCAGCGGGAAAGCGGCCAGCGCCCAAGTTGTCGCTACAACCGCGGTCGGCGCCGACATCGCCCGCCACGTGCTCCCGTCGAACGTCGCGGTGCGCACGATCATGGGTGCGGGCAGCGACCCGCACCACTTCGAACCGAAGCCGAGCGATGCGCGGGCACTAGCCGGCGCCGATCTCGTGGTGCGCTCGGGAGGCGACATCGATCAGTGGGTGACACGCCTCCCCGGCTACGACGCGCAGCGTGCAGTCGACCTGGGTGCGGCCGCGGGCCTCGTCGGAGGCGACCCGCACTGGTGGCACGACCCGCGCCGCGCCGCGCGCGCGGCGCGGGCGCTGGCGCTTCGTGCCGCCGAGCTGGGGGTGGCGCAGCGGGGAACGCTCGAAGGCCGCGCTGCCGCCTTCGCCGCCGCGCTCGGCCGCCTGTCTGCCGCCGTACGCGGCTGCATCGACCGGCTGCCGGTCCCTCGTCGCCAGCTCGTGACGACGCACCGCTCGCTCCAGTACTTCGCGCGCCGCTTCGGTCTCGTCGAGGTGGGAGCCGTGATCCCCTCGCTCTCGACCGAGGCCGAGCCCTCGCCGCGTGACATCCAGCGCCTTGCTGCCGAGATGCGGCGACGTCGCGTGCCCGCCGTTTTCCCCGAGCACGGCTCCTCGGACCGGCTCGAGCGTGCGCTGGTGCGCGCCAGCGGAGCGCGGCTCGGGGAACCGCTCTACACCGATTCGCTTGCGCCGAGCGGTCGCGCCGCCAGCTACCTGGGCATGTTGGCGAGCAACGCCGACGCCGTCGTGCGCGGCCTCAGCGGCGGGCGCTTCGGCTGTCGCGCGGCGCTAGCGAGCGCGGCAGGCAGTCCGGACAGAGCCCGCGCAGGGTGACGTCGTGGTCGTCGACGGCGAAGGCGAGCCGCTCCGCCAGCTGCGCTAGGACGCGCTCGAGCTCGGGGTCCTCGAACGTCTCGACGTTGCCGCAGTTGCCGCAGACGGTGTGATGATGGTGGCTGCCGTCGGGCGCCGCCGGCTCGAAGCGACTGCTGCGTTCACCTGGCGCACCGATGCTGCGCACTAGACCGAGCTCGGCGAGCAGCTCGAGCGTCCTGTAGACGCTCGCAACGCCGATCCGCACACCGAGCTCCTCGACCGCGTCGCGGATCTCGCGCGCGCTCGCGCCACACTCGCGACGGGCGAGCGCGGCGACGACGGCGCGCCGTGCGCGCGACTCTCTGAACCCCGCTTCGCGTAGGCGGGCTAGCGCATGGGACTCCCACTCCGGCGGCGCGCCCATGTCCGTAACGTTAGTGCGCGTGACGCTCGCGCCCGGTAGGCGACCCCGAGCAGGGTTGCGCGGTCTTGCGGCGATCGCTGTACCCGCCCGCTTGCAGCACAAAAAAGGGGCGGCTTGCGCCGCCCCTGACGCTTGGAGCGCCTAGTCGGTCAGCGCGCCACGCGCGCGAAGTCCTCGGCGACCTTCTTCCAGTTGACCACGTTCCACCACGCGTCGATGTAGTCGGGACGCCGGTTGCGGTACTTCAGGTAGTAGGCGTGCTCCCAGACGTCGACGCCAAGCAGCGGCGTCTTGCCGTCCGAGAGCGGGTTGTCCTGGTTGGGCGTGGAGACGATCGCAAGGCCCGATCCGTCCCACACGAGCCACGCCCAGCCGCTTCCGAACTGGTTGACGCCGGCTTCCTTGAACTTCGCTTTGAAGTCGGCAAACGACCCGAAGGTCGACTGGATCGCCTCGGCGAGCGCGCCCTCGGGCTCGCCGCCGCCGTCAGGCGACATCCACTCCCAGAACAGCGTGTGGTTGAGGTGGCCGCCGCCGTTGTTGCGCACGGCGGTGCGCACGTTCTCGGGCACCTGAGAGAGGTTGCGGATCACCTCTTCGATCGGTTTGTCCGCCCACTCGGTGCCCTCGAGCGCCGCGTTGACCTTGTCGACGTACGCCTGGTGGTGCTTGTCGTGGTGCAGCCGCATCGTCTCCTCGTCGATGTGCGGCTCGAGCGCGGCGTAGTCGTAGGGAAGGGGTGGCACCTCGTAAGCCAATGCAGCCTCCTTTCGGCCTTGGACGATCGCGAACGAGCGGGCTCGAACTGTATGCGATCGCGACCGCGCCGACGCGCGTGTATGCGATCGCGACCGCGTCGACGCGCCGCAAGCGGCGCTAACTTTTATCGCCGCACCGCGCGGATGTGGTGGAACTGGTAGACACGCGGTCCTCAGGAGGCCGTGGGCGAAAGCCCGTGGGGGTTCGAATCCCTCCATCCGCACTGGTTTAGGCTTAGGTCGAGGCTGGCGCGGGCGATCCAAACGGCTCGCGGCCGCGTGTTCGTGGCCACGCCACGACCCCATGTAGAGCGGCCCCCGCCCTGCGCTTCGACCGTCTGGCGTACCGGTCGCGTGCGGACGCGCGCTTGTCTGTTGTTCGCGATGGTAGGCGACGCCTGGGTGCACGCTGTGCGCAGCGACGAGCGCGAGCTGCTGGTAGCCGCGCTGTCGGCGTTCGGGTATCACTGTCGCCCGCTGGTCGCCCAGGGCTTCGCTGTTCTGGACGGCAACGACCCGCCCTTACAGGCGGGCGCGGCGTCGGCTGGCGAGTACGGCCGAGCCGGCGACCGTGTACCAGCGCTCGTAGCCGTCGCCATCGAGCGCGACCGGGAACCGTCGGAGCGCCTTGTTCGCACCGCCACGCGAGCGCAAGCCGCCGGTGCGGCGGTGGTCGCTGTCGCTGACCCTACGAGCGAGAGCCGGCTCGCGCTCGCCTGCGACGAGCTCGTAGTGCGGCCCTACGGACTCGCCGAGCTCGAGCTGCGCATCGCTCGTGCCTTGCGCGCCGCGAAACACCGCGCTGGTGTCAGCACGTCGGAGACGGAAGATGGCGCGGGGAGCATCGGTCGCGCTACCGGACCCGGCGGTGGCAACACGCTGCGGTGGGGGAGCGTCGAGCTCGACCTCGCTGCCCGCCGCTGCAGCGTCGAGGGGCGCGAGGTCGCCCTCACGCGCCTCGAGTTCGACCTCCTAGCCCACCTGGTCGCCAACTCGCGGCGCGTGCACTCCCGCGCGGGCCTGCTGCTGGCGGTGTGGGGATGCCAGGAGCCTGCCGGTGAGCGCGCCGTCGACGTGTGCGTGCAGCGCCTGCGGCGCAAGCTCGGCCCCGCCGGTCGCCACCTGATCGAGACCGTGCGCGGTGTCGGCTACAGGGTGGCGCCGGCGGGGCCGAGCCGTGCCGCTCACACGGTCGCCTCCGCCGCGATGCTCGGTACACGGCCGACGGCGAAGGAACGCCGCAGGTAGAAGAACCACGTCATCGCCGCGAAGACGGCGTAGCCGGCGCAGAAGACCGCTAGCGCCGGGATTGCCCAGTCGGCGTTGGCTTCCGCGATGCGCAGCTTTTCGGCGACCGTGTCGGCTTGCTTCATCGCGGCCGACACGCCCAAGCTCGCCTGGCGGAACACCAGCTGGATCAGGAAGCCGCCGAACGCGCCCACCGCGCCGGCGATGCCGATCACGGCGGCGGCGCGACGCTTGAACTCGTTTCGAACCGCGCTCTCGCTCTGTCCCGAGCTGCGCGCGTGGCGGCGCCCGAGCGTGGCGAAGATCGCCGGGATCATGCGGTAGGTCGAGCCGTTGCCCATGCCCGACAGCGTGAAGATCACGAGGTACGAGCCAAGGAAGAGCGGGAAGCTGCGGCTAGCGATCCCGGCGATCGCTAGCAGTGTGAAAGCGCCCATCCCGAGGAAACAGGCGAGCGTCACGCGCGCGCCACCCCACCTGTCGGAGAGCCAGCCGCCGAACGGACGCGACACCGAGCCCACAAGGGCGCCGAGGAAAGCGAGACCGCCCAGGTAGGTGGCGATGAACGGGTTCTCGGCCAGGAACTCAGGGAAGGTGTTCTTGATGACGAGCGGCAGCGAGAACGAGTAGCCGATGAAGGACCCGAAGGTGCCGATGTAGAGGATCGACATGATCAGCGTGTGCGGCTCCGTGAGCGCCTGCACGTAGCTGCGGCGGTCGGTGCGCGCATCGGCGATGCTGTCCATGAACAGCAGCGCACAAAGCGCCGCTACGACCAACAGCGGAACCCACATCCAGCCGGCGTAGGCGAGCTTGACCTCGTGCACAGGATCGGCGAGCTCGGCTGCCGGCACGCCGATCACGATTACCAGCGGAACTACGAGCTGGGTGACGGCGACGCCCAGATTGCCGCCGGCGGCGTTGAGACCTAGAGGCAGGCCCTTCTTTCCGTCGGGATAGAAGAACGAGATGTTGGCCATCGACGAGGAGAAGTTGCCGCCGCCGAGGCCGGCGCTCGCGGCGCAGGCGAGCAAGATCCAGAACTGCGTGTCCGGGGCCTGTGCCGCGAGCCAGCCGCTCGGTACGACGAGCGCCACCGCCAGCGCCGGGATCAGCAACAGGGCCGCGCTCGCGAACGTCCAGAGCCGCCCGCCGAAACGGGCGACCGCGAACGTGTACGGGATGCGGAGGAAGCTGCCGACGAGGTTCGGCACAGCGGTAAGCCAGAACTGCTCGGCAAGCGTGACGTCGATGCCCGCGTTCGGGAGGTTGACGACGAGGATCGTCCAGAGCACCCAGATGCTGAACCCGAGGTGCTCGGCGAAGATCGAGAACACGAGGTTCTTGCGCGCGATGCGCTTGCCAGCGATCGCCCAGAAGCGCTCGTCTTCGGGCTGCCAATAGTGCAGCCAGCGGCCGCGCAGCCAGTTTTTGCGTAGCTCGGCTGCCCGCGTTGCGACCGCGGCGTCGCGCGCTCCTGGCGAGGCAGTAGACCGGTTGGCCTGCGCTTGCGGGACCGCTTTCATCCACAACCCCCTTGGTGTCGGAACCGATCACGCTGCGGCCGTCGCGGCGAGGGGAGCGGCGACGCCCCGCGACCCGCGCCCGACCGCTTTGGCCGCTGCGGCCGATCATGCGCGGCGGGTGTTTCATGCGCGTTCCGCGCGTGTTGCAATTCCGTTACAGCCGCGGCAGTGCGTGTCGCGGGGGTGCTAGCTAGCTAGCTAGCTAGCCTCACCACCACCACCGGGTGGGGAACGCGCCTACCCGCGCTCGCGCCGGATCGGTGTCGCGCGAAGCGGGCCTGTGCGGGGAAAGGCGCGCTGTGGCGGAGCGAGCGTCGCGCCTAGGTGCCGGCGGTCTGCTCGGCGCCCTTGCGCTGGCGGCCGCCGCGCTGGGGGACGGTGCCGAAGACCACGTCCCACCAGGGCGCGCTGATGCCGTAGCCGCGCGTGGCGTCCTGGAAGTGGTGGCGCATGTGCAGCTCGCGCAAGAGACGCATCAGTCGCGTCCGCGGCCGGTGATGGTGGACGCTGTAGTGGATCATGTCGTAGAGCAGGTAGCCGCCGTAGAACCCGGCGCCAAAAAAGTAGGCGTGCGGCGTGCCGATGACAGCGTCGAACCCCAGCCAGAAAAGCAGCGCCAGCGGCACGCTCACCGATGGCGGCATCACGAGCCGCTTGGGATCGTTCGGGTAGTCGTGGTGAACACCGTGAATGATCCAGTGCAGGCGTGCGCCGAAGCCGCGCTCGGGCTCGAAGTGGAAGACAGCGCGGTGGATCCAGTACTCGCAGAACGTCCAGAACGCGTAGCCCCCGGCGACCAGCGCGAGTGCAGCGAGCGGCGCTACACCGCCATCGATCCCGAGGTACAGAAGCGCGAGCACGACCGGTCCGAAGATCACGACCGGCACGGCCGGATGCACCCGCGAGAGGAACTCGAGCAAGTCGTTCTCAAACATGCGCGGTGTCGCGCGCAGCTGGTCGACGCTACCGGCGTAGCGTCGCGGCCGTGCGCCCGTAGGGGCAGCGGTATGTCGCGCCGACGTTGCGGAGCTCTCGGGCGTTGACGTTCGACCTGCCACCGGTCCCTCCTTCGCCGGATCGACTCGCGATGCGGGCGCGCCACTTGTCGCGGTAGCGGCCACACTCCCGCGCACGTCGCGCTTAAGGCTAATTAGCACGAACGCGAGCGGTCGTCGTGCTGCGCGAACCTGCGAGGACCCACGCCCGGTTCCAGAGAGTCCCTGGGACGGCATCGGGGGCGGGTGATCCCGCCCCCGATGGTCAGCGTCGACTCTATGGTCCGCGTCGACTCTAGTGCCCCATGCTCATGCCACCGCCCGACGAACCGGCCCCGCCACCTGCCCGCGGCACGACGATCGTCTTGGTTGCGGCGACCACCTTTCCCTTGCGCACGTAGTCGCCGTGGTCGTTGCCGTTAAGGGTGACCCGCACCGTGTGCTTGCCAGGCGGCAGCAAGTCGGCTTTCAGGTAGTACCAAGGTCCGTACAGCCGTGTGATCTTCTGGCCGTCGATGTAGAGATGGGCGTGGCCTTCGCCAGGGCGGTGCTTGCCGTTGACGCGCTGCGGCGCCCAGCGGAACTTGCGCGTCCGCACCTCGAGGTTCCAGCCGGACATAGCATCTTTGTGCAACCGGATTGCCACCTTCATTCCCGTGGGTGCGGGATGCGTCTTTGTGGACTCGTGTCCGGTGGCGATACCGGTCGCGGCGAACAGAACCCCTGCCGCACAGACGGCAGCGATCGCCACTCGCCGGTGGGTGCGCACCGTTCCGCCGCGCACGAAGGAACGCGAAAACGAGAGTTGCACTGTGCCTTTCCTCCTCGTCGAGGTTGGACCTTCCCGCTGCTGGGCACAGAGCACCCGACGGATTGCCGGCGCGA
Source organism: Thermoleophilum album (assembly GCF_028867705.1). Lineage (GTDB taxonomy): Bacteria > Actinomycetota > Thermoleophilia > Solirubrobacterales > Thermoleophilaceae > Thermoleophilum. Next base: position 760,989 of record NZ_CP066171.1, read on the forward strand.
GCCTCAGGCTCGCGGCTAACTCGCGGGGCTCTGGCAGCAGGCTGGAGGAGGCCCGCGCGGCTGCGGTGCTAGACGGTCGCGAAAGCTCGGTGGTGCGCCAGGCGCTGCTGATACGCCCACGAGGAGCGGCCGCAAGGAAGGCGCGGCGACCGGCTCGAGCGGTAGCTGGGCGCTCCGACAGAAGAGTCCTGTGGCACCGGCAAGCGCACCGAGGGCGCAAGCGACCACCGGACCCACCCAGCCACCGTGGGCGAAGACATAGCTCGTGATCGCGCTCCCACTGGCTAACGCCTCGACGGTCTCCTGAGCGAGGTAGACGAGGAGCGCGGAGAGCGAAGAAGCGGCGACCAGCCTCGCGCCGCCTTGGGATCGCCGGTTGCTGTGCGGTGGGCGTAGCGCGTAGGCGACGATCGCCCCGCAGGCTGTCGCGAACAGCGCCACCGCGACGAGGTCGAGCGGAGCCAAGTACCCGTGTGGGCGATCCGCCGCGACAGCAGGGCCGGCGAGCCGGTAGCGGAGCTCGTGGGCGATCAGAGCGGCGGCGAACGGCGCGACGGCGATCCACGACCTGGGCAGCCGACCGGCACGCCTTTCCCGCAGCGCCACGTTACGCACTGAGTGTTTTTGTACACAAAAACGACCGCGCAGGTCAGCACGGTCGGCTTTTACCTGTGCTCACTGTCCGTGTCTCGCCCTAAACGGCTCCCCGGGCTCAGTCGTGCAGCGGCCGCTCGAGCATCTCAACCGCTTCTAGAGCGCCACACGCGGCGTATAGGAACCTGCAACGCGGTCATTGTTCGTCGCAGCGGCTGCTGCATGACCGCTGACTCGAGCCGGTCGAGAGGCGAGAGCAGGAGAGATCTACGAAGTCCCTAGAGCCGAGTGTTCATGCGGTCTTCGGACCTCAGCTTCAGCCGCCCCACACACGTGCCTACCGGGATCTTGCACACGGCAGCTGACGCCATCAGGATGAGGTAAGCCAAGGTGATCAGTCGAGTTCGAGCTGCTCGACCTCGAAGGGGATCTCGTCGTGCGATAGGACGACCGTGGCCTGCACCTCGGTGACGTCATGGATGTTCGGGTGGACCGAGTAGTCGCCGTCGCGGGTGAAGTGGTTGAGCGCCTTGGCGAGCCGGTTCTTCACCGCTTCAACGTCCTCTTCGGCGACCTTGTGCCGCTCACGGCGCGATGGATCCAGTAGCACCATGAGGCTGCAGTAGCTCTTGCCGGGTGACCAGTTCAGTCCGATGAACGCGATTGACGAGAAGACACCGGCGAAGCCCTCCTTCTGGCGGACGCGTTTGAGCGCGCTCTCGATCGGCCGAATAACCTGGCGCTCGATCTCATCTGGGAACGGCTTGCGGCCGAAGCGGTCGCCGAGGAAGTCCAGGAGGTCGTCGCGCTTGGGGCCGGAGAGCGGACACGGGATCCGCTCGATGTGAGGGGACAGCAGCGCGGTCTTCTCGAGGCTTGAGAGCACCCGCATGTCGACGACGAGGTTCTGCTGGTGCTCGTGCCCTTCGATCGGCGGATACGCGAAGAAGCGGGTGCTCATGTTGTCGGCCGCTTCGCGATACGTGGTCTCCTCCACTTCCGTTAGCGGAGCGACGATGACGTACGGCTCGGTGTCCGGCATCCGCCGCAGGTCGCAGTCCTGGGAGACGATGACGCACAGTCCGCTCGGCAGCTGTGTCTCCATCGTCATCACGGGCTCATCGTGAGGGACGCCCTCGACCTCGTGCGGGTACGACGGCGTGTCGGGTGAGTAGAGCCGTACCGATTTCGCGACGTCGAGCACGTCGCCCTGGTGGAGATCCTTGACGAGCGCCCTGAGATCGTTCGGGTCTAGCTCGTGCGAGAGCTCCACGCCGGCTGCTCCTTAGACCTCGCCCCCGTGCCCGACGATGAAGCGGCTGGAGCCCTTGATCCCGATGAACGGGATGGGTGCCACGGTTTCGCCCTGTGCGGCGCGCGCCTCGGCGATGGACGCACGCGTGATGCCGCGGCGCCGGCTACGACCGCGGCGCAGCGGAGCGGCCGGCGGCGGTGAGAACGTATGAGCGTCGAGTCATGTCTAAAGCATTACCAGACGCTCATATTCGTGTATAGTCATACGTGATGAGTTTTTCCACGGAGGTTCGGTGATGAGTTTTTCCACGGAGGTTCGCGCCGTGTTCCTGCACGGCCTGGCCGACCCGTCGCGGCTGGCGCTGGTCGAGCAGCTGGCCGACGGCAGCCGGCGTGTCTCAGACCTGGTCGACGCCACCGGGCTGACCCAGTCCAACGTGTCGCGGCATCTGTCGTGTCTGTGGGACTGCGGCCTGGTAGAGCGCGAGCGCCACGGCCGCGAGATCCACTACCGCCTCGTCGACGGCCTGGACGCGGTGCTCAGCGCCGTCGACAGCGTGCTCGAGCGGACCGCCGACCGGATCATGGCCTGCCCGCGCTACGGCGCGCTGGCCGCTCGGCGGGAGGCCGCATGAGCGAGTCCGTGGCCCCGGCCCAGGCGATGAGCTGGCGCGAGGCGACCTACAAGTTCGCGCCGCTGCGCAACGCGCTGATCGCCGGCCTGCTGCTCTTGGCCGGCATCGTGCTGGAGCTCATCGACGCGCCCCAGGCGCTGGCGATCGCTGCGTTCGTGGCCGCGATCCCGATCGGCGCGTGGTTCTTCGCCCAGGAAGGCTGGGAGGAGTTCATCGAGGAGCGCGAAATCGGCATCGAGGCCTTGATGCTGCTCGCGGCCGCAGGCTGCATCGTGTTCGGGCTGTGGGAGGAAGCGGCCGCGCTGGTGTTCCTGTACTCGCTGGCGGAGGCGATCGAGGAGCTGACGTTCACCCGCACGCGGGCGGCGATCCGCGAGCTGCTTGATCTCGCGCCCAAGCAGGCGCGACGGCTGACCGGCGGGCGCGAGGAGACGATCGACGCAGACCAGCTCCGCGTCGGCGACGTGATCGTGGTCCGTCCCGGTGAGGCGCTGCCCACCGACGGCGTGATCCTTGAGGGCAGCTCGACGTTCAACGAGGCACCGGTCACCGGCGAGTCGGTCCCGGTCGAGAAGGGCCCCGGCCAGCAGGTGTTCGCTGGCACCGTCAACGGCCAGCGCGCCGTCGAGGTGAAGGTCACCCGCCCCTACGCCGACAACACGCTGCAGCGGATCGTCCGTCTGGTCGAACAGGCCCAGAGCCAGAAGTCGCGCGCGCAGCGGTTCGTCGACCGTTTCGCCACCCGTTACAGCCCCGCGGTCCTGCTCGCCGCGGTGCTGGTGGCGGTCATCGGCGGCCTGGTCGACGGCGACTGGACCGAATCGGCGCTGCGCGGGGTCACCGTTCTGGTCGCCGGCGCGCCGTGCGCGCTGGTGATGTCAGTGCCGATCGCTGTCGCCGCCGCGATCAGCCGGGCCGGACGCGACGGCATCCTGGTCAAGGGCGGCCTGCAGCTTGAAGCGCTCGGCCGTATCCAGGCCGTCGCGTTCGACAAGACCGGCACGCTCACCAAGGGCACGCCCGAGGTCACCGACGTCATCCCCCTGAACGGCTACGACCGCCACCAGGCGCTCGCGCTCGCCGCCGCGGTCGAGGCGCGCTCCGAGCACCCGCTCGCCCAGGCCATCGTCACCCGCGCCCGCGAGGAGGGCATCGAGCCCGCCGCGGCACAACAGTTCGAAGCGCTCGTCGGGCATGGTGCGATCGCGCAAGTGGACGGCACCGAGGTGTGGGTCGGCAGCCCGGAGCTGGTCGCCCAGCGCGCCGCCGCAGGCGAGCTTCCCGCCGACGTCGGCCGGCTGCAGGACGAAGGCAAGACCGTGGTGTTCGTCGGCCAGGACGACCGCCTCCTAGCGCTGGTGGCGCTGCGCGACGAGCCGCGGCCCGAAGCGGCCCGCGCGATCGCCGAGCTGCGGCGCCTCGGGGTCAAGCACATCTCCATGCTCACCGGCGACAGCCAGCGCACCGCGCGCGCGATCGCCGCGCAGCTGGGCCTGGACGCCCACTACGCCGAGCTCAAGCCCGAGGACAAGGTCACGCAGATCAGGCGCCTGCACGACGAGCACGGCGCGGTGGCGATGGTGGGCGACGGCATCAACGACGCGCCCGCTCTGGCGGCCGCCGACGTGGGCATCGCCATGGGCACCGCAGGCACCGACGCAGCGATCGAGGCGGCCGACGTCGCGCTGATGGCCGACGACATCACCAAGGTCGCCCAGGCGCTGAGCTTGGGACGCCGCGCTACGAGGATCTCGCGGCAGAACCTGCTGTTCAGCGTCGTCCTGCTGGCGGTGCTTATCCCCAGCGCCATCGCCGGCGTGCTGACCGTCGTGGTCGCCGTCGCCGTGCACGAGGTCTCCGAGCTGCTGGCGGTCGGCAACGGCCTGCGGGCTGCCAAACGGCCAGCGGCCGCGCCCGCCGGATCGAACGCTGCCTGAGTCTCAGACGGTCAGAACGGCATGTCGTCGAGGTCGTCGACGTCGACCTCAGCGGCGTCCTTGCCGGGCTGGTCCTCGCGGTGGTCTTCGGTCTCGCCGGGCAGCTCGGGCGGCACGACCGGCGGCTCCTCGGGTTCCGCCGGATCGTCGGCGACGGCATCGGGGCTGAGCGCCAACGGCACGGCGGGCCCGATGCCGAGTGCGACTGCCTTGGTGCCGAACGGCCGGTCCAGGCCGAGCTCGTGGCGCAGGTTCGCCAGCGAGCTGGCGTACCCGGTGCCGTCGTCTTCGATGATGCGGTCGCGGTGCGGGACGCCGCGCGGCCGGCTGTCGGGCAGCCACTCCTCCCGCCAGCAGACCATGAGCCATTCGATGAGCAGCGCGGCGTTCGCGCGCAGCTGCTGGTTGTCGCGACCACGGCGCTTGGGGCGCAGCGCGTGATCGTCGGCGCCGGAACGCCAACGCACGCGCCAGTGATGATGGACGCGCTCGTAGCGGTGGTGGGAGTGACGCAGCGCGAGGTACGTCGGCGTGTCGCGCCACAGCGGAACCAGCATCCGCCAGGACACGTTGCAGCCGATGCTCTGGCGCGTCTCGCAGCCGGCCGTGATCGGCTGCAGGCACTGCACGTACAGCCGCGGGCCACGGTTGCCGCCGGCGGTGCGCGTGAACGAGATGAACCGGGTCGGAGAGCCGCAGTGCTTGCAGCGGACCACGCCGTGCCGGTCGTGCGTGTCGCAGTCCTCCATCTCGCGCTCGGGCCGCACGTTCGACGCCCGCCACGGGAACACCGACGCGACACCCAACCGGGTGTTGTGCTCAAAGGCCGGCGACACCGAGTAGCCGCGATCGCCGACGACCGCGCGCGGCAGCACGCCGGTGTTCTTGGTCGCCGCGTCGAGCAGCTCCGGGTACGTGTAGTACTCCTGCGTCGACGCGGACGTGACCCGGACGGCGACCGGGGCGCCGATGAAGTGGTCGATCGCCTTGGCGTTGTAGAAGCCGACCCAGAACCGCTTGACCTTGTTGCCGCGGACGTAGGCGCGCACGCCGGCGGTCGCGTCGAGCACCGCGTACCAGCAGCCGCCAACGCGGACGCGCAGCTTCCCGTCCGAGCGGTCGATCCGGTCGGCGTCGCCGATCTCGGTATCGGGCCGCATGTCCGACGGCTCAGGCTCGGGTGTCTCGGCGTCCAGGTGCCGTTCGGCGCGAACCATCGGCGTCATCGGCCCGGCGCTTACCCGCCGGCCGCGACCGCCGTTGAACTGCGTCGCCTTGCGCGCGTGACACGGCGAGCTGAATGAGGGTGGAGGCGACCTGTTCCATCGCCGCGATCACCGCAGGGTGCTCAAGCTCGGCAAAGCGCCGCTGGCACAACGCGTAGCTCGGCCGCTCCTTGAACCCCGACGAGCGCCAGATCGACCGGCCGGCGGTCTGCCACCACGGACGCACGTCCGGATGACGGCTGAAGACGAACGCCAGGTACGCGAGCTCGAAGCGGCCGGCGCCGCGAGGTCGCCCGAACCCGCTGCCTGCTTCCTTGGCTGCCTCCTCGACTGCTTGGTAGAGCGGGTCGAGCAGGCGGTGCGGCGGCCCCTCGTAGCGGCGCAGGGTCCGGATCACCCATACCGGATTGAAGATGTGGGCGTGGGTCTTGAATTTCGTCGCGTCCTGCAGCCACTCAGGAGCGTGGCGGTCGAGGGCCAATGTTCGAGTCTCTTCCGGGGCGGTCGCGGTGGAGGCGAACATACGTTCGCATACGTTGTCAGACCGGGCAGACGGACGCAAACGCCCGTTTCCGGCTGACGAGGGTGACAGCCCGCGCCGCGCGAGGGCTTCTCAGGGTGTAGCTATAGGCCCGCCCGTCCCGCGTGGACATCGCACCGGGCTGCGTTGTGTCCTGCGGCCGCGCAAGTCTCGCTCTCGTTGCCTCCGTTCACCGCCACTCACACCCCGCGCCAGCTGCTCGAGATCGTGCGGGCGGTCTCGTTGCACGCCGACGCTGATGCTCCGACGTCGGTCACCACGCGCGCGTGGAACGAGCACCGCGCGCCCGCCGGCTTTCCGGATGCACCGCAAGCGTTCTCCATGACCAAACGCCTTGGCGTCTCGTGGGCGCAGCTGCTGCGTGCCGCCCACGCGCCGCCCGACGACGCGCTCCGTCAGCTACGCAACTTCCAGGCCGACAAAGGGCGCAAGGGGCTCACGCTCGCCGGCGTCTTCATCGCGCTGCGGCAGGCCGCACATCGCCTCGGTCAGACCAGTGTCAACCGCACCGATTACGTCCGCGCGCGTGATCTGATACTCGCCCCGAGCGCCAGGACCAGGCATGCGGCGACCGCGGCGCGTGCGATACCCGCGCTGACCGCGATCGACGATCTGCTGAAGCGCCATGGTCTGAGCTGGGAGCAGGGACTCGAGCGCGCCGGATTGGAGCCGCCCGAACGCATCGTCCGAAGCGGCCTCTCACTCGAGGAGGCGGTGCGTGCGTTCGTAGAGGACACCGGCCGGCTGCCACGTTCACGACGGCAGATCTTCGACTGGGCCGACCACCGTGGTGTTGCGCTTCGACGCATCGACCGCTTCACGGAGGAGTTTCAGCGGGCGACCACGACGGTCCTGGCACAGCGGGAGCTCGACGGCCTGCCGCCGGTCGAGGTCGCGGACGCCGGCCTCCGGTTCGAGTCAGCCGCCGACGGGAGTATCGGGCCGCAGAAGGTTCGCCACCGCTGGACGCGCGAGACGCTGATCGCGGGCATGGCCCTCGCCATCCGGGAGCTTGGTCCCGGCCGGCAGCTCGACCAGCGCTCCCTCAAGCAGATCGCCGCCGACCGTCGCGATCTGCCGATCCCGTCGTACTCGGTCGTCTACCGCCATTTGCAGAAGCACCCGGACGACACCTGGGATCAGTGGCGACGCGAAGCCGAAGCACTCTCGCGGGCAAGCGCCTGACGCCACGCCCACGACGCGCATCGCCCAGGCCGTCCCCCTGAAGTGACCGTGCCGCGGTCACTTTTTCCGACGTCCGCGCGGTCACCGCCAGCTATCCGGCGCGATCGCCCGCGAAGACTGGCAATTGCGCCGACCTGCCGCACGGTCAGACCATGAACGACCTGACCGCTCTCGTCGTCGACGGGTACGGCTACTACCACCCCGAGTGCTGCCCGACATCCGAGACTGGCGACTCGCCCGTCGCGATGTACGACGACGACCTGGCGCACATCAGCGGAGACATCAGCTGCGAGGGGTGCATGCAGACCCTCAACGGCCACCTGACCGACTACGCCGAGCTTGCGGCCCTCAATCTGGCTCCCGGCCCCGGACGGCCGTAGAGCTCGCCGGCGCCCGTGCCATCCGGCTGACGTGATGACGTGTCGCCCGCCTGAGCGCTGCGCCAATCTCGCATAAACACTGCGATTTTCGGCTCGGTGTGTGGGAGGGCTTCCCCACGGCCTCGATGGAGGCCGTTACCTGCCACGAGAAAGGCCCGCGTTTGCGGGCCTTTTCCGGTACTTCGTAGAACTGTTCGTAGAACTGTCCGAGCACCGCCACCGGGATTCGAACCCGGGTTTCCGGCGTGAGAGGCCGGCGTCCTAGTCCCCTAGACGATGGCGGCTTGTGAGGCTTTACGAGCAGTTGCGGCCGCTGGCCGGCAACGGTGCGTGATTTTAGCCGCCCGCGGGGCACGAGCACCGCTCCTGCCGCCAGTGCGCCCAGCGTCGCGCGCCGCGGCGGACAATCTCTAGCCTGCTGCAGATGCCGAGCGGGGCAGAGAGCCGGGGCTTCGATCCAGCGCCCGTCGCGCTGGTCGCGTGCGCGCTGGTGTTTTGCGCACTCGCCGTCTTCGCCTACTCGGTGAGGTTGGGCGAGACGACCGATGCCCGCGCTCTCGGCGCGCTCGCCGCTGCGGTCGGCGGGCGCAGCGAGCGCCTCGCCGAGGCGGTCGTCGCGCTCGGCGATCCGCTTCCCGTCGCTCTCGCCTCGGGATCGCTCGCCTCGCTCGCAGTGGCGCGAGGTTCGCGCCGCGACGCGCTGCTCGTGCTCGCTGTGGTCGGTGGCGCCGCGGTGCTCGGCCAGGTCGCAAAAACGATCCTTGCGCATCCGCGCCCGGAGGCGAATGCCTACGGCGTGTTCGTGCAACCGCGCGCGTTGCCGAGCGGCCACGCGACGGGGGCCATGGCGCTGGCTCTTGCAGCCACCTTGGCGGTGCCCGACCGGCTGCGAACGGCCGTCGCGGGGTTGGGCGGGGGTTTCGCGCTGGCAGTGGGGCTCGCCACCGTCGTTCTCGGCTGGCACTTTCCGAGCGACGTCGCCGCGGGTTTCCTGTTCGCGGGCACGTGGGCGCTTGCGCTCGTCTGGGCCGTGTCAGGACGGCGTCTGCCCAGCGCTCGCGCCGGGATGGCGCTGCCCGTGCTGCTAGGGAGAGTGCGGCAAACGCTCGCCGTCGCGGTCGCCGCCGCCCTGGCGCTCGGAGCCGGCGGACTCGCCGTCGCTCGCCCCGACCCGCTGGCGGTCGCGCGCTTCGCTTTCGATCACCCTTCCGTGCTGGCGTGGCTCGCACTCGTGGTCGTTTGCGCGAGTGCGGTGCCAGCGGCGACGGTGGCTGCGCTCGCTGCTGGCCGTCCGCGCACGCGCCGGGTGCTGCCGATAGCGGCAGCGCTCGCACTCGCTCTGCTCGCAGGGGGATGCGGTAGCGAGCGTGCCACCGGCGGTGGGCGCGTCGAGGTCTTCGCGCTCGGCGGCCGCGAGGTCGCGCCGCCCCGCACCGTGCGTGCTCCCGCGACCGTATCTGCCACCCGGCCGGCGCCGGCCGAGGGGTCCACGATCCGTTTCGTTCCCTACGTGAACGGCCTGCGCGTAGCCGATCCACGCCGTTTCCGCATCGCCGCTGGCGACCGCGTCCAGTGGCTGCGCGTTCCCGCCGGAACGGCGCCGCCGCCGGCTGTGGTCGCTGCTTACCCGCAGCCGCTGGCCCAGGGGTTCGAGGGCGAGCGGCTGCCTGTGCGCCTAGAGTGCGCGGTGCCTTCGTCTAAGGCGTGCGGCCTCGCGCGGGAGCGACTGGCGGACGCTGGCATCCCGGTGAGCAGGTCGCTCCCCGGCACGTCGGCCGCGAGCGCCAGCGTGCGCGTCGTCGTCGGCGCCTGGCGCGACATCGCGCGCTTGCGAACGGTCGCGCTCCTCGGCACGCGGCAAACACCGCTCGGGGCGTTCTTCGCCGCTCCCGACAAGCTCGTTCTACTCGCCGCCGACGGCGCGGTGCGTATGCGGCTCGCTCGCGGTGCCGGACTCGTCGCCGCGGTCGTCGACACGAGCCGCGCGAAAGAACCCGGCGAGGGCTTCGCGTATGTCGTCACCGGCACCGACGAGCGCGGCACCGAGCGTGCGGCCGCCCTGCTCGGCTCGCCCCGACTCACTCGTGCCGTTGCAGTCGCGGTCACGGCGAGCGGAGCGCTCAGGCTGCCGCGCCCGTAAGCTCAGCGCTGTGATCGACCGCACCACTGCGCTCGAGACGATCGCCGGCGAGGAGTTCGATGTCGTCGTCGTCGGTGGCGGCGTGACGGGCGCCGGGGTGGCGCTTGACGCAGCGGCGCGCGGTTTTACGGTAGCGCTCGTCGAGCGCGAGGACTACGCGGCCGGCACGTCGAGCCGCTCGTCGAAGCTCGTGCACGGCGGCCTGCGCTACCTGCGACAGTTCGAGCTCGGTCTGGTGCGCGAGGCGCTGCTCGAGCGGGCGCTGATGGTGAAGCTCGCGCCGCACCTCGTTCGCCCGCTGCCGCTGGTGGTCGCGGCCTTCGACGGCAAACGGCCCGACCGGCTGATCGGCGTCGGTTTGAACATGTACGACGTGATGGCCTGGCACCGCGGCCGCCGCAGCAAGGGGGAGGACGAGTGGAGCCCCGAGCGGCACCGGACGATCGGGGGCGACGAGGTGAGCGAGCTCTTGCCGGCGCTCGCGTCCCGACGCCCGAGCGGCGGCTACCTGTTCTACGACTGCCAGACCGACGACGCGCGGCTCGTCCTGACGATCCTCGGCGAAGCCGAGCGCTACGGGGCGGTGTGCGCGAACCGTGTCGAGGCGAGGACTGTGCTGCGCCGAAGCGGGCGCGCCGTCGGCGTGCGCGTGGTCGACGTCGAGACCGGCGGCGAGTTCGACGTGCGCGCCCGCCACGTCGTCAACGCGACCGGTGTGTGGGCCGACCGGCTGCCGGCCGACGAGCTCCGCGACCTGCCCGGCGCGCCGCGCATCCGGCCGAGCCGCGGTACCCACGTGCTCGTGGCGCGTGAGCGGCTACCGGTCGTGGCAGGGGCGATCGTTCCCGCCGGCGACGGCCGCTCGATCTTCGTGCTGCCCTGGCTCAGCCGGACGCTGATCGGGACCACCGACCGCGACTACACAGGTGCGCTCGATCACGTGCCGCCCGCCGACGAGGACATCGCTTACCTCCTCGACGCGGTCAACGAGTTTTTCGGCAGCGACCTCTCGCCGGACGATCTGGTCGGCGCGTTCGCCGGCGTGCGACCGCTCGTCGGCGGCGACGACCGCAGCTCGGTCGACATCTCGCGCCGCGCCGAACTCTTCGAATCGCCGTCGGGCGTCGTGACGATCACCGGTGGCAAGCTGACGACCTGGCGGCGCATGGCGGCGGCGGTGGTCGACCGCCTGGTCGAGCGCGAGGGCCGCCGCGCACCCTGTCGCACCGACGAGATCCCGCTCGGGATGCCGATCGATCCACGCCTGCTGCCCGAGGTCGAGGGCGTGAGCGGCGAATCGAAGAGCCATCTCGCTGCGCGCTACGGTCATGCCGCGCGCGAAGTGCTGGCGCTCGCCGCGAGCGACCGCGAGCTCGCCGTCCCGATCGTTGCCGGCGCGCCCGACCTCCTCGCCGAGGTGGCGTGGGCAGCGCGTCGCGAGCAGGCGCGCTCGCTCGCCGACGTCTTTCTTCGGCGCACGCGGTTGGGGTTGACGCACGCCAGTGGTGTGGCGGCTGACAGCGTCGCCGCCCGTCGCGCCGCAACGGTCTTCGCGCGGGAACTCGGTCGCGACACCATCGCGCTCGAGCGCGAGCTGCGGGGCTGGCAGGAGGTCGCGAACGCTGAAGGGCTCGCGAATTGGCGAGCGGCTCCCGGCACCTCTTCCAGCCGAACCTCACCGGCCGGGGTGCGCACGTGACGCGACAAGCTGAGTTCAGAGCAGGGGACCGCGTTTTCTTCGCTCGCCCGTGGCGCCCGCTCGTCATGGGTGTACTAAACGCAGGCCCGGACTCGTTCTCGGACCCCGGGTCTCGCGACCTTCACCGCATCGTCGAGCAGGGACTGCGGCTGTACGAAGACGGCGCCGATCTGATCGACGTCGGGGGCGAGTCGGGGCGTACCGATCGCCCGCCGGTACCGGTCGAGGTCGAGATCGAGCGCGTCGAGCCAGTCGTGCGCGAACTCGCGCGACATGGCGTACCCGTCTCGATCGACACCTGGCGGGCGCCGGTCGCGAAGGCGGCGCTTGCCGCCGGGGCCGTGATGGTCAACGACATGAGTGCCCTCTCAGATCCCGAAATGCTCCCGCTGTGCGCGCGCTCGAACGCCGCTCTCGTCCTCTGTCACACCACGGTCCCGCCGAAACAGGAACTGCCCGACGACGAGCCGCGCGGCGACATCACAGCCGAGGTCTTGGGCACCTTGGCAGCGATGCGCGACCGCGCGAACGAAGCCGGCATCGCGAACGACCGCCTCCTCGTCGATCCCGGTCTCGACGTGGGCAAGACTCCGTACCAGTCAGTGCGAATACTCCGGCAGCTCGAGCGGCTGCACGAGCTCGGCTGTCCGGTACTGCTCGCCTGCTCGCGCAAAGACTTCATTGGTGCGCTCTGCAATCGCCGTCCGAGCGAGCGCCTGGGTGGCACACTCGCCGCCGTCCTCCGCGCCGTAGAAGCGGGCGTGCAGGTAGTGAGGGTCCACGACGTAGCGCAAACGCTGGACTTCCTCCGTGTCTGGGCAGCGGTAGTCGGTGGCGAGCCGGTCGACCCTGACTTGCGTCTCGAACCGCACCTGCGGCGGGAATCAGGGCCGGTAGTGGTCGCCTAGCTCTTCCGCGCGGCCGGTGGGCCAAGAGGGGTAGGCTGCCGCCGTCACAGGTAACTAGCGAAGGCGTCGATCAACCCATGACAGTCCTCCACCGCTCCGATCTCTTGGCAAGTCCTCTCGCCGACCTCCACGCCCTGGCGGCGGAGCTCGGAATCGAGGGCTACCGAACACTGCGGCGCAGCGCGCTGGTGGACGCGATCCTCGAACGTGGCAGTCGTGCCGAGGAGGCGCAGGAGCGCTTGGCTGCGGCCGGCAAGCTAGCGGGCGAGCGCAGCGAGGTGCGGGCGAGCGGCACCGCCGGCGGCGACAGAGGAGGCGCGGGGTCGCTCATGCGATCCGAAGCTGTCGGTGTAGTCGCGGACGCCAAGGGCGACGTCGAGACAGGGGTGCGTCCCGAGGACGCGTGGGGTCCCGGTGCCGGTATCGACGACCTCGTCGGTCACGAGAGAGACACCGACAACGGCGTCGGCGAGGCGGGCGCGTCCCGCGCGGGCGCGCGTGGTTCGGCGGCGGCGCGCGATCGCGAACGTGCCGGACGCCGCCGGTCGGGAAGACGCGGAGGCGAGCCGCCCAGCCAGCTCGACGCCAGCGATGAAGAGGTGGTCCCCGTGGCGGGTCGCTCCGCAGGGGAAGGTACGTCCGGCGACCAGGAGTCGCTTGTGAGCGGTGTCATTGACCTCCTGCCGAACGGCAGCGCGTTCGTTCGCGTCGACCCGACCGGTCCCTCGCGCCGCGACGTCTACGTCTCGGCGGCGCAGGCGCGGCGCTGCGCGCTGCGTGCCGGCGATGAGGTGACGGGTCGTGCGCGGCCGGCGCGCCGGGGCGAGCGCCATCCCTCGCTCGTGCGCGTCGAGTCGGTAGCCGGCGGCCCCGCCGAGCCGCCGCTCGAGCGACCCCGCTTCGAGGAACTGTCGGCACGCTTCCCCGTCGAGCGCCTCCGCCTCGGCCCGCCGTTCGACCGCGTGCCGGTCGGCTACGGCTCGCGCGTCGCGGTCGTCGGCCCGCCGTGGAGCGGACGCAGCACGCTCCTGCGCCGAGTCGCCCGCGAGCTGTGCGAGCGGCGCGACGCGACGCTGCCGTTCGCCGGTCTCGAAGCCGCGCCCGAGGCAGCGATCGTGGTGGCGGCACTCGCCGGCGTCCGCCCCGAGGAGCTCGGCGAGTGGCGGGCGATCGAGGGTCTTCGCCTGTTCGGCGGCTCGTTCGACGTGCCGGCCGAGAACGCGGCGCAAGCGGTCGAGCTCGCGGCCGAATACGCCAAGCGCTGGGCCGAGCGAGGCCGCGCGGCCGTGCTGTTGCTGGACAGCGCCGATGCGGTCGCTCCCGACGTCGCGCGCCGGGTATTCCAGGCGGGGCGCAGCCTCGAGGGGGCGGGAAGCGTCACGGTGTTCGCAGCTTGCTCGGAGCGTCGCGAAGAGCTCCTCGCGATGGCGACGACCCGGCTCGCGCTCGGCGAGCCCCCTCCGCACCGCCCGCCGGGCGAGGAGCTTGTCGTTCGCTACGAGCGCTCGGGCACCCTGCGCGCTGACCTGCTTGCCTGATCGTCCGCTGGTGGCACCTGGTCGCTAGCCGTGCGGGTGCCTGCCCAAGCCGCCTCCCGGTCGCTTTAGTGCCGTAGAGTCCCGGCGCGATGCCAGGGACGGCAGTCTTCGAGCACCGCGGCGACGGCGTCTACGTAGCGAGCGAGTATGCGCGCGGACCGTGGGATCCCCGCGCCCAGCACGGCGGCGCGCCGGCGGCGCTGATCGTGCGCGTCCTCGAGCAGCTCGACCCCGACCCCGACCTGCAACTTGCGCGCGTCACCTACGAGCTTGTGCGTCCCGTGCCGCTCGGCGAGTTGCATCTCGAGACCTCGGTCCTGCGTCGCGGCCGGCGCGTCCACTTGCTCGAGGCGACGCTCGCCGATGCTGCGGGCAAGCCGCTGGTGCTAGCCCGGGCGCTGCGGGTCGCGCGAGCCGAGGTGACGAGATTGCCGGTAGAGGACCACCCGCCGCCTCCGCCCGACGCGGGCGAGCTCGCCGACGACCAGGAGGCGCGCGCGACGATTCCCGGTGTCGTGCGCCCGATGTTCGGCGGCGACGCGCTCGAGATCCGCTTCGTACGCGGCTCGTTCGCCGAACCCGGGCCGGCGACAGCATGGTTTCGCTTGCGCGTGCCGCTTGTCGCGGGTGAAGCGCCCTCGCCGCTTGTGCGACTGGCGGCGGCCGCCGACTTCCCGAACGGCATCGGCGCGAGCGTTCCTTGGTCGCAGTTCACGTTCCTCAACCCCGACCTCACGCTGACGATCGAACGCGAGCCCGAGGGCGAATGGGTGTGCTTGGACGCGGCGATGCGCGTGCACGCCGGCGGCGTCGGCGTCGCCGAGGCCACCCTCTACGACCGCAGCGGCCGTGTGGGGCGTGCCGTCCAGTCGGTGCTGGTTCAGCGGCGGTAGGCGACGCTACGCCACGACGGTTCGGGGGCCAGCTCGATCAGCGCTCCGCCACGCTCGGGCTGGGCGTAGCCGAACGTGAGCGTGCGCTCGTCGAAAACGACGTCGAGCTCGCCCTCGAGCACGCGCTGGTCGAGCCAGGCGCCGCGAAAGACCAGTCGCCTCAACCAGTGCACGAGCGACTCGTCGGAGCGGCCGCAGATCTCGTCCCAGCACTCGTTGATGTGCTCTCCCAGGTCCGACCGGGGCGAGCGCACCTCGCCGTTGACCGCCAGCTCGACGAGGTCTTCGCGCTCGGCGTCGCCGAGCGGGCCGTCGACGAAGCCGAGCTTGATCGCAGCTTGTTCCACGCGCTCGACGAAGTCGCGCTCGTTGAAGGTGAAGCGCAGCTCGCCGTACTCGAGCACGTAGTCCGATCCCGACTCGTAGTTGCCTCTCCGTGCAGGTCTTCTCATCGCGCTTTGCCCGCCTTGGCTCGTCGCTCGGGCGCGATCGCTGGCGCCACCCGCAGGCGTCGGCATCTTAGGCGCGATTCCTGCCTCGAAAGAAGCTCTGAAACAGAGCTTGCAGCGCGCCGGTAGCGCTGAGTCGGCGCGGCCGCCGAAGGCTAGAGACACCCAAGATCTTGTGTCGGCACCTGGCGCGAAAGGGCGAGACGCCCGGCTCAGGGGGCGGAGTTGCCTGGCACCGGGGCCGAAGGTGCCTAGCAGCGGGTCCGAAGGTGCCGGGCACGGGGGCGAAGTCGGCGCCGCTTCTTCTTTAGATGGCGTGCGCCCTCTACCAGCAAGCGAACGCACCGCTTCCGAGCTGCACAGCGAAAAGCGGCCGCTTTTGCTCGTCGAGGACGACGATCGCCTGCGCACCTTCTTGCGCGACAACCTCGCCGCCGACGGATTCGGCGTGATCGAAGCCCGCGGCGTGCGCGAAGCGCTTGCCCGCGCCCACGTCCACCCGCCGGCGCTCGCGCTGCTCGACCTCGCGCTCGGCGAGGAGGACGGGCTTGCCTTCCTCGACGCCGTCCGCTGCGGCGACGGTGCGGCACGGCGGATCGACCCCGAGCTGCCGGTGATCGTGGTGAGCGGGCGCGGCTCTCCGCCGGAGCGGCTGCGGGGCCTTGTGCGCGGCGCCGACGACTACGTCGTGAAACCGTTCGCCTACGAGGAGCTCGTGGCACGCATCCAAGCGGTCTTGCGTCGCTGCGAAGGGCGTCGGCGCCAAGGGCTGATCGCGTACGGCGAGCTGTGCATCGACCCCGAGCGGCGGCGCGTGACGTTGGCAGGCGCGGAGGTGCGGCTCACGGTCAAGGAGTACGCGCTGCTCGTGACGCTGGCGCGCGACCCAGAGCGTGTGTTCACCAAGGAAGAGCTGTTGCGCGACGTGTGGGGGTTCCGCTCGCCGGGACGCACGCGCACGCTCGACGCGCACGCCTGCCGGTTGCGTGCCAAGCTCGCCGCCTCGCCGCGGCGCTGGATTGCGAGCGTGCGCGGCGTCGGCTACCGCCTTGCCGAGCCATGTTGACCGCAAGCGCGAACGCAGAGGCGACCGTGGACCGGGCAAGGGGCGCCGCCGATCGCAGATTGGCCGAGTGCGAGCACGAGCTGCGCGCCGTCTGCCAGGTGCTGCGCCTCTCGCCGCTAGCGCCCGCGCTTGCCGCCGAGGTCGGGCGCCTCGAAGCGGTCGCGGCTGCGCTTGCCGAACTCGCTTCGGTGCCGTGCGAGGCCCATTCCGATTCGGTGCGCGAAATTCGCACGGCGAGCGACGACAACGCGCTCGGGCGGCAGCTCGCGACGGCCCGCGGGCGTCGCCCGCGCCGCGGCGCCGGCTCGCTGCTCGCAACCGCTTGCGGGGCGTTGGCGGCACGGGCGCACTCGCTGCCGTACGACGAGGTCGTGCTGCGTTGTATCGCGCCGGGCGCGGAAAGCGCGGCCGACCCAGCGACGCTCGGGGCTCTCTTCGCGAATCTGCTTGACAACGCGGTGCGCCACGGACGCGGGTCGCTGCGCATCGCGATCACGCCCGCGCCGACCGACGGCGGGCGTTCGTTCGCAGCTGTCGAGGTCGCGAACACGGTCGCGCCGCACGGTGCGGGAGGTGCCACTGCCCGCATTCCTCCGCGGCGGCGTGGTGGCCTCGGTTTGCGCATCGCGGCGGACGCTGTGCGTGGCGTCGGTGGGGAGCTGACAGCTCGGGACGAGGGTGGCGAGTTCCGGGTTCGTGCGCTCGTGCCGCTCCTCCGGGATGCGACCAGGGAGTGGCCAGCGACGCTGCCAGCCACCGGCGCGGCGATGTAGCGCGCGCATGCGTGCGCTCGCCCGAAAACAGCGACTGCGCCGCGGCCTGGCCTTCCTCGTCGCGAGCGTGGTTCTGGCGGCGTTCGCTGTCGCCGAGGTCGAGCGCCGGACGCGCGCCGCCGACGAGATCGCCGGGCCGCGCCTCCCTCTCGTCCGCGCCGTGCGCGATCTGCCACCAGGCAGCCGGCTGCGCCCGAGCGATGTCGCCGTCGTCGGCGTGCCGGCCAGCTTCGCGCCGCCGAGCGCGTTCAGCGACCCCCGCCTCGTCGTCGGCAGGCGCCTGCGCGCCCCCCTGCTGCGCGGCGATCCCGTCACCGTCGCAGCGTTCGCGAGTCAGCAGAGCGCGCGCGGCGGCCGCTCGCTCGCACCCGGGCAGCGCCTGCTCGAGCTGCCCGTCGCGGGCGGCAGCGCGCTCGATTCGGTCGCAGCGGGGGCGCGCGTCGACGTGCTCGTCTCGGTCGAGGGCGGGGTCGATGGCGGACGGACCGAGGTTGCGGTCGAGAACGCCGAGCTCGCCGCGTTGCGACCGCTTGCCGCTGCTGCCGGGGAGGGGGACCTGGGCGAGCGGTCGACGGCGGGCGCGAGCGACGACGGTGCCGGCGCCCGCGCCACTCACCTGGCAACGCTCGTGGTTTCGACGCGGGCCGCCGTCCGTCTCACCGCGGCCGCCGTTTTCGCGCGCGAGGTGCGCCTGCTCGTGCGACCGGACAGCGACGAGCGGCCGGTCGGCCCTCTTGCCGCCGGCCCGGGAGGTTAAGCGCTGCACACACCGTGCGCCGCTCGCGGCGAGGGACGGCTCAGGTACCGCGTCGCCGCAACGGCTCCCGGCCCAGCTCGCGCACGCTGCCGTTGGCATCGCCGACGAGGACAAGCGCCGCTTCGCTCAGAAAGAGCCCGTGGTCGCACACACCGGGCGTCTCGCGCAGCGCCCGTGCCAGGCCGTCGAGGTCGGCTGTGGGCGGGATCCGCCCGTCGACGAGGAAGTGCCCCTCGTCGGTCACGAACGGCTCTCCTTCCTCCGTGCAGCGCAGGCGTGGCTCGGCGAGAAGCGTGGCGAGCCGCGCGAGCGTCGCGCGCCAGCCGAACCGGACGATCTCCACCGGCAACGGGAAGCGCTCGCCCAGGCGGCCGACGAGTTTCTCCTCCTCGACCATCACGACCAGCTCGCCGGCGGCCGCCGCGGCGATCCGTTCCCGCAGGAGCGCGCCGCCCGCCCCTTTGAGCAGTCGCAGATCGGGGTCGACCTCGTCGGCACCGTCGAAGGCGCGCGCCGGGTGCTCGCGGCCGTCGAGGTCGGCGACCGCGATACCGAGGTTCTCGCACACCGCGCGCGTGCGCTCCGACGCCACCACGGCACGGGGGCGCTCCGCGGGCGCGCGCTCGCCAGCGATCAGCTCGCAGAGGCGCCACACGGCCCGGCCCGAGCCGAGCGCCACGAGACCGCCGCGCGGCACGAGCGCTAGCGCCGCGCGCGCCGCCGCGTCGCGCGCCGGGGTCGAAAGGTCGCCGCCGCTAGCCACGGCGGGAGGATCGCACGACGGGCGGCGAGACCCCGGTCTCGGAGAGACCCCCGCCTGGGCGGGACCCCGGTCTGGGCGGGACCCTCGTCTGGGACACCGGCGGGGACTGCCGATATCCTACTTACGCGAAGTAAGTGACTGAACCGAACGACATTCACGACGAACACACCGGCGGCGGCGCGAACGAGCGCGAGAACGGCGCTGTGAGATCGCGCGACGGGCGCGATCGCACCGCGTCTGCGGAGGCAGGCGACGGCCGGCGGCCGCAGACGCTGCCGCTTGTCGCGCTCGACGACGCAGTCGTTTTGCCAGGCATGACGGTCACGCTCGTCGCCGACGCGGGCGAGAGCCGCCTCGTCGTGCTCGTACCCCGGCGCGGGGGCGAGCTGCGGCGGATCGGGACGGTCGCGCGCGTCGAGGGGCGCGCACTGCTCCCTGTCGACGAAATCGCCGTGGACAAAGACGAACGGGCGGACGGCGCGGCCGCGGACGGGGCACTCGACGATCGCGGCGGTGCCGAGAACGAGCGCCACGCGTCGCATGCCCAGGCCCTGGTCTTGCGCGGCATCGAGCGCGCCGAGATCCTCTCGGTGAACGACGAGGGGGGCGGGACCGCGAGCGCCGTGGTCGTGCCGCGTCCCGATGGCGCAGCCGCTGACGACCCGCGGATCGAGAAGCTCGCCGCCACCTACCGTGCGGTGGTCGACGAGATCCTCGAGCTGGTCGGCGACGACGGGCGCATCCGCCGCTTCGTCGCGGGCGTCTCGGAGCCAGGCGCGCTCGCCGACACGATCGGGCTGGCGCCGGAGTTGACGCTCGATCAGCGCCTGGCGCTGCTCGAGAAGGTCGACGTCGCTGAGCGGCTCGAGCTCGCGGTCGAGCTGGCGCGGAAGCTGCTCGTCGAGCTACAGGTGAGGCGCGACCTGCGCGAGGAGGTCGAGCGCGGCGCCCAGCGTCAGCAGCGCGAATACGTATTGCGCAAACAGCTCGAGTCGATCCGCCGCGAGCTGGGCGAGGACGACGCGTCGGTGGTCGAGGAGTACCGGCGGCGGATCGCCGAAGCGCAGATGCCCGACGCCGTGCGCGAACAGGCGGAGCGCGAGCTCGCGCGGTTCGAGCGCAGCGGCGAGGCGACCGGCGAGGCGTCGATGATCCGCACCTACCTCGACTGGTTGCTCGCCGTGCCCTGGGGCAAGCGCTCGCAGGAGCGGCTCGATCCCGACTACGCGCGCGCTGTTCTCGACCGCGACCATGCCGGTCTCGAGGACGTCAAGCAGCGCGTCGTCGAGCACATCGCGGTGCGCAAGCTGAGGCGCGAGCGGGGCATCCAGGAGGACCGTCGCTCAGGTGCGATCCTCACGCTCGTTGGCCCGCCTGGGACCGGAAAGACCTCGATCGGCGAGTCGATCGCGCGTGCAACCGGGCGCAAGTGCGTGCGGATCGCGCTCGGAGGTGTGCGCGACGAGGCCGAGATCCGCGGCCACCGCCGCACCTACATCGGCGCGCTGCCGGGACGGATCGTGCGCGCGCTCCGTGACGCGGGGACGATGAACCCGGTCGTCATCCTCGACGAGGTCGACAAGATCGGCGCCGATTGGCGTGGCGACCCGGCCGCTGCGCTGCTCGAGGTGCTCGACCCCGCGCAGAACCACAGCTTCCGCGACCACTACCTCGACGTCGACGTCGACCTTTCGGACGTTCTGTTCATCGCCACCGCCAACGTCGCGGAGACGATCCCGGCCCCGCTGCTCGACCGCATGGAGATCGTCCGGTTCGATGGCTACACGACGGCCGAGAAGGTCGCGATCGCGCGCGGGTATCTCTGGCCGCGCCAGCTCGAACGCCACGGCCTGCGCGGCGACGAGGTGGCGATCGAGGACGACCTGCTGCGGACGATCGTCACCGACTACACGCGCGAGGCCGGTGTCCGCCAGCTGGAACGCGAGATCGGCAAGTTGCTGCGCAAGACCGCCACAGCGATCGCCGACGGGAGCGCCAAGCCGCCGGTGCGGATCGACGAGGCCGCGCTGCGCCGCGCCCTCGGGCGTCCGCGCTACTTCCAAGAGACAGCCGAACGCACCGCGATCCCCGGGGTCGCCGCGGGTCTGTCGGTCACCCACGCGGGAGGCGACGTCCTGTTCGTCGAGGCGACTGCGATGCCGGCTACGGGGAGCGGCGGCGCTCTGGTCCTCACCGGTCAGCTCGGCGACGTGATGAAAGAGTCGGCGCGCATCGCGCTCTCGTACGTGCGCGCCAACCACGAGCGCCTCGGTATCCCGGCGACGGCGTTCGAAGCCCGCGACTTTCACATCCACGTACCGGCGGGAGCGATTCCGAAGGACGGCCCTAGCGCCGGCGTCACGATCGTCGCTGCGCTGGTGTCGCTCTTGAGCGGGCGGCCGGTTCGACCCGACGTCGGCATGACCGGAGAGGTGACGCTGCGCGGCCGCGTGCTTCCGGTCGGCGGCATAAAGCAGAAGGTGTTGGCGGCGCACGCTGCCGGGATCCGCGACGTGATCATCCCCGAGCGCAACCGTGCCGATCTCGACGACGTCCCCGCCGAAGTGCGACGCGAGCTGCGCATCCACCCGGTGATGACGATCGACGAGGCGCTCGAGCTGGCACTCGAGCCGCAGCCGACCACGGCGGTCACGGGCTGAGCGCGGGCTAAGCACGGCTGCGGCCGGAGCGTCGCGCCGTCCCGGGCGTCGCGCCGGCGAATGTGCTTGTATTTGCGCCTAGTCGCCGAGTCTTCGCCGTTCCGGCGGCGGGGAGCGGGGGACCCATCGGGCGAGTCCGTCGCCCTGGGGCGAATCGCCGCACAAGCGGCGTAGCGCACGTGCGCGAGCCCGTCAGCTCACCCCGTAGGCGCACAGGCAGAACGAACAGTGCTGACGCTCCGGCAAAAAATGCGCCAAGCAGGGCTTTCTGCGCGCACGACGCGTGCACGTCGTGTCGCCACGAGGCGGCCGTGCCGTCGGTCGGAGCGCGCGAGCCGGGTGACCTGGGGCCGAGCTCGTACCCTGGTTGCGGCGGCCGGCCTGGCCAGCATGGTCGTCGCGCTCCTGCTTGCCACCGCCGGCCTTGCCCCCGCCGTTCCAGCGGCCAGCGCCAGCGGCGGTGCGGCGGCACCGCCGGTCGGTGCTCCCCTTCTGCGCCTCGGCTCTTTCGCCGACAGCGTGCGCGCTGTGCAACGCCGGCTCCGCACCCGTTTTCGCGACGGGCTTTACGACGCTCTTACGCGCCGCGCCGTGGCGCGCTTTCAGCGCGCACGGCGGCTGCCCGCCACCGGCACCGTCGACTACCGAACCGCGCGTGCGCTGCGCATCGACCTCGCAGCCCACGCCGCGGCAGCCGACGAGCGGCCACGGGTGAGGGTGCCCGACGAACTCGAACGGATCGCTCGTTGCGAATCGGGTGGCAACCCGCGCGCGATCGGCGGGGGTGGACGCTTCCGTGGCAAGTACCAGTTCACGCGCGATACCTGGCGGCGCCTCGGCGGCTGGGGCGATCCGGCCAAGGCGCCCGAGTTCGTGCAAGACGTGATCGCGCTGCGGCTGTGGCGGGCCGAGGGCGCGAAGCCGTGGCCGGCGTGCTCGCGCGCTTTGTGACGGTTCGCTAGCGACGCGCCGGGCGCGGACAACGCGTCGCTCGCCGGCCAATCGCTGCTCGCCGACCGAGCACCGGTCGCCGACCAAGCTCTGCTCGCCTTCCAAGCGTGGCGCGACCCCGCGTGTGCGCGAAAATCGCGGCCGTGGCGGGATCGCTGCTCAGCGACCTCGTGGAGTTTCTGCGCATTCCCTCGGTGTCGGCGGGAGCGCCGCGGCCCGACGAGCTCGTGCGCGCCGCCCAGTGGCTCCGCCGCTACCTCGAACCGGTCTGCGACGTGCAGCTCGTCGACGTCGGGGACGCCGGGCCGCTCGTCGTGGCCGACGCGGGTCCTCCCGACGCACCGGCACTCCTGGTGTACGGGCACTACGACGTCCAGGATCCGGGACCGCGCGAGCGCTGGAGCTGCGATCCCTTCGCCGGCGTCGTGCGCGACGGGCGCATCTACGGCCGCGGCGCGGCCGACGACAAAGGCAACATGCTGCCGCTGCTGGCGGCAGTGCGCGACCGCGCCGCCGCGGGCGAGCTCGCATTGCGCACGCGGATCGTCGTCGAGGGCGCGGAGGAAACCGGCAGCGCCGGCGCCTGCCGCTGGCTGCGCGACCACGCCTCGGGCTTCGCTGCCGCCGTCGTGTTCGACACGACGATGGCCGACGCCTCCACGCCGCTTCTGTGCATCGGCGCGCGCGGCCTGGTCATGCTGAGAGCGCGGATCGAGGTCGCCGCGCGCGACGTCCACTCTGGCCTCTACGGAGGAGTCGCGCGCAACGCCCTGCACGATCTCGGTAGCGCGATCGCGGCGCTCGCAGCTTGCGACCCGGCGTTCGGCGAGAAAGTCCGGCCGCCGCTCGCGATCGAGCGCGCTAGCTGGGCGCGGATGCGCAGTGGCGACGAGCTTCTGCGGGTGGCGGGCGCCGCCGGTGAGGGCGAGCGCTCGCAGCGCTTCTGGGAGCTCACGACGGCGCGGCCGGCGCTCGACGTGCACGAGGTCGCCGGCGGTGCGCCGCGCACGATCGTGCCGGCGCGCGCCGCGTGCACGCTCAGCGTGCGCCTGGTTCCCGACCAGCGTCCCGAGGCGGTGGCTGCAGCGGTAGCTGCGGAGCTGCGGCGCGCGTTGCCGGCCGACGTCTCGCTCGCGACCGAGACGATCGCGAGCGCCGCGCCGGTGCTCTTCGATCCGGAGGACCGCGTCCTGGCGGCAGCGCGGCGCGCCCTCGCCCGCGCCTGCGGTCGCGGGCCGGCAGTGGCGCGAAGCGGCGGCACGCTGCCGGTCCTCGCCGAGCTGGCGCACGCCGGCGTGCCGACCGTCTTCAGCGGTTTCGCGCTCGACGAGGACGCCGTCCACGGCCCCGACGAGAGCTTTCGCGTCGACGCGCTCGAGCTCGGCTATCGCGCAGCGGGCGAACTGCTGGCGGAACTGGAGCAGGTGCTACGGGCATGAGCGGTGAGGAGCGCACGCGAGCGCAGGCGGTGCTGGCCGACTATCTGGCGCTCGCGCGCTCGGCGCTCGACGAGCTCGTCGGCGTCCTCGCGCGCGACGGGGCCACCGCTGAGAGGGAGGGTTTTCGCGAGCGGATCGGCGCCCAGCTCGACGCGACCCGTGCCGCGCTCGCGCCGCTCGCCGAGCGTGCGCCGCTGCGTCGGGTCGAGCATCCGCGCGCCCGCGGGGCGCAGGCCGATCTCGCGCGGGCACTCGACCAAGCCGCCGTGGCAGGGCGAGCGGTCGCCGCGCTGCTCGCTGCCGAGACGGTGGCTACCGAGCTCGCCGAGCCGACGCTCGCGCGCGAACTGCACCGCATGCGCCGCGAGCAGGAAGCGTACGTGCGCTATCTCGAACGGCTCGTCGGCAAGCTGACACGGGCCGCGGTGCGCGACGAGGTCGGTCGCGACACCGTTCGGGCGCTGCACGCCGAGCTCGCGCGCAGCACTGCCAGCGAGCGGCGGGGCCACCGGTCGGGCTCCCCGGGCCTCGGTGACGACGACGACGGAGAGAACGGTCGCCTCAAGGCGCACCAAGCCGCCCTCCGCGCGGCCCTCGACGCCGAGCGGGCCGGTCACGAAGCGCTCCTCGCCGGGCGCCGGAGCGAGGCCGAAGCGCGTTACCGCGACGCCGCCGCGGCGTACTTCGCGAGCTGGCGCTCGGCGCCGCCCGAAAGCTACGGGCGGTTGATCGGCTACGTGAAGTGCGCCGTGCTCGCCGGCAGCAATGCGGCCGCGGCCGGCCGGACGGCCCTTGACGCGCTCAAGGCGGCCGGTGTCGATCTCGCCGGCGTGCTGCCGTCACCGGCGTGCGCCTACGCGGTGGCGCTCGCAGCTCTCGCTGCCGGCGAGCGCGAGCTCGCCCGCCGCGCCGCCGCCGCGATGGCTGCCGGAGGCGGCGCTTTCGAGCGCACGGCAGCAGCGATCGCTGCGATCGCGAGCGGCGACAGCGAGCGCTACGAACAGGCACTAGCGGCGATCGTCCGCGACTTCGAGCAGCGCGACGACCACCTCACCGGAATCGCGATCGCCGACACCGCTGTCGTCCTGCGGCGGCTCGGAGAGCGCAGCGGTCTCGGAACGAGCGTCGCCTCGCCGCTTCTCCCAAGCTGAGCGCGTGGGGGGCGAAGGGGCGGACGCCGTTCCTTTATCGACACGGGTGAACAGGGAACTCGCTCCTGCCGAAGATCCGCTCGAGCAGCTCGCGCGCCGTTTGCGCGAGCGTCTGCTCGCCGAGGTGACCGAAGCGAGCGACGGGAGAGACGAGAGCGCGACCGCCGCGATCGATCGCCTCGTCGCCCGCGAGGCCGGCGTGCTGCCGGCCGACACGCGTGCGCTCGTCGCCGACCGCCTGCGCGTTCTGGCGCACGGCTACGGACCGCTCGAGCCGCTCCTGGCCGATCAGGAGGTCGACGAGGTGATGGTGAACGGCCCGAACGAGGTCTGGGTCGAACGCTCCGGGCGCCTCGTTCGCACCGGCATCGCCTTCGCCAGCCGAGACGCGTTGCTCGACGTCGTCGAGCGGATACTCGCGCCACTCGGGCGTCGCGTCGACGAAGCCAACCCGATCTGCGACGCGCGTCTCCCCGACGGCTCGCGTGTCAACGTAATCCTCCCGCCGCTAGCTGTCGACGGTCCTTGTCTAACCGTCCGTCGCTTCCGCAAGCGTGGTTTCGCGCTCGCCGAGCTGGTCGAGCTCGGCACGCTCCCCGAGCGCGTCGCGCGTGAGCTCGTCGCGGCCGTGCACGAACGGCGCTCGCTACTCGTCAGCGGCGGTACGGGATCGGGCAAGACGACGCTGCTCGCCGCGCTCTGCCGCGAGATTCCGCCTGGCGAGCGTTTGATCACGATCGAGGACGCCGCCGAGCTGCGGCTCGAGCGCGAGCATGTCGTGCGCCTCGAAGCGCGGCCGGCGAACCTCGAGGGGCGCGGTGCGGTCACGATCCGCGAGCTCGTGCGTAACGCCCTGCGCATGCGGCCCGACCGAATCGTGGTGGGGGAGGTGCGCGGCGGCGAGGCGCTCGACATGTTGCAGGCGATGAACACCGGCCACGAGGGCTCGCTCTCCACTATCCACGCCAACTCGCCGCGCGACGCGTTGCGGCGCCTCGAGGTCCTGGCGCTCATGGCCGACGTCGACCTGCCCCACGCCGCCGTCCGTGCCCAGCTCGAGGCTGCCATCGATGTTGTGGTGCACATGCGTCGCGAACTCGGTGGGCGGCGCGTGGTGAGTGAGGTCGTGGAGCTGGCGCGCGATGGAGCGCTCGGCTGCAACACGCTGTGGCGGCGCTCGCGCAGCGCCGCGCGTGCTGCGAACGGTCGCGAGCGAGGCAGCGCCGCGGCCCGCGCCACGGGCGGCGAGGGCGAGGGCACGGACGGGGAGCGAGCGGGGAGCGGCGGCCTCGGTGGGGAGCTTTGACGCCGCGACCCTCTCGGCCGCCGGCGCCGCGGTTTGTGCCTGTGCAGCGCTGGCCGACGGAGCGGCGCTCGCGGCGCGGCAGCGCACACCGTTGCGCCCTCTGGTCGCGCTCGTCGGGCGCTGTGCGGAGGCGGTCAACGGTGCTCTACGCGGCAGCCCACCGGGGCGCGGAGCCGCGCTGTCGGCAGCGCTTTGCGCCTGTCTTGCAGCGTGTCCTCCGGCGCTCGCCCTGGCTTCGTGGCAGCCGATAGCTCTCGCCGGCGTCGGCGCCGTTCCCGCCCTCCACGCGCTTGCCCGGGCGGCCCGGCGGCGGCGGCAACGCGAAGCCGATGCCGAGGCTGGCAACCTCGCCACCGCGCTGGCCGACTCGCTCGCCGCTGGCCACTCGCTGCGGGGCGCGCTCGGTCACGCCCGGGCGAGCGTGACGGGTGCGTTGCGCAGCGAGCTGGCGAGCGCGGCGGCGCTGATCGAGCGCGGTGCCAGCACCGAAGCGGCGCTTGTCGCTCTACGCGAGCGCTGCCGCTCGCAGCGGGTCGCCACGATCGTCGCTGCCTGCCTCGTGCAGCACCGTGTCGGCGGCAACCTCCCGGCGCTTTTGCGCGAGTGCGCGCGAGCGTTCGCCGAGCACGACCGGCTGGTGGGCGAGGCCCTAGCCGCCACCGCCCAGGCGCGGTTTTCGGCTGCGGTCGTCGCTGCCCTGCCCGTGGCGGGCGTGGCTTTCACTGAACTGATCAGTCCCGGCTACTTCGCGGGGCTTGTCGGCAACCCGATCACTGGCCCGCTGCTCGCGCTGTCGGCGCTCCTCCAGCTCGGGGCGTTTTTCGCCATCCGCGCGATCGCGCGCGCGGCCCAACGGTGAGCACGCTCGCCCTCTACGGCTGCACCGTGGCGTCGGTCGTTTGCGCACTCGCCGGCGTCGCGCAGCTCACCGCCGCGTTGCGCGGCCCAGCGTGCACGCGGCTGTCATGCATCCGCGGGCCGATCGTCGCTGCGCTCGCTCGCGGCCGGCGCACCGCCCTCTTGACACCGCTCCTCCGCCTGGTGGCGGCGCGCGTGCGTCTGCGCCCGCCACCGTATCTCGCACGTCTCCTGGCAGCAGCGGGCGCACCTACCTGGCTCGACGCCCGCGACCTTCTAGCGGTCAAGCTCGTTTGCGCCGCGCTGGCCCTGGCGCCCGCGCTCGCTGCGGGCGCGCTGCTGCCCGGCGCGGCAGCTGGTGTCGCGACGCTGGCGCTGCCGCTCGCCGGCTTCTTCGCGCCCGAGCTCTGGCTGGGCAGGCGCGCGCGCCTGCGGGCACTGCGCGTCGCAGCCGAGCTGCCGCCGCTGCTCGACCTGCTGCGCGTGTCCCTAGCCGGCGGCGTTCCTCTGATGCGTGCGATCGGATTGGTCGGCGACCGCAGCGACGGTGAGCTGGCGCGCGCCTGGGCGATAGCTTGGCGACGCCACGCGCGCGGCATGCCCGCGAGCGCAGCTCTTGCCGAGCTCGCCGCCGCCTTCCCGCAACCCGAGATCGAAGAGCTAGTCGCCGTACTGCTACGTGCGCTCCGCCACGGTACGCCGCTCGACGAGGTCCTCGCCCGTCACGCCACGCGGGCGCGCGACCGCGCAGCACGACGGATGCGCGAAGCCGCGGCGCGGGCCGGACCGAAGATCCAGCTCGTGGTCGCGCTCGCCATGGTGCCCGCGGTGATGCTCGTCGTTCTCGCCGCGGTGGTGCACGCCCTGCTCGCGAGTCGCGGCGGCCTGCTCGGTATCTGACCGCCGCGCCAACCACCCCCGGGGGCAACCTGCGCTGCATTCACGGGCGCAAGTTGTCTCGCAGGGGTGCTGCCTGCACGCAGCTTTGCGTGCAACAGGACCTGCTGCACCGCTTCTTGCACTGCTCGGCTTCCACGGTCGTAACCGCGGTCGGCGCGTAAAGCGCGTAGCCAAGCGGGTTCGCGGGCGGGGGCGGCGGGCTGGTGGGGAGGGCAGGGGCAAATTGTGGGTAAAGGTGTTGCAGAGTGGGGCCGAGTGGGTTACTGTGGCGACACGCACGGCCGGGGTGGCGGGGTTCCTCCCGCCCCGCCACCCCGGACCGGACCCACCGGCGCCGTAGGGGATCTCACCGTTGGCATTCAGAGGCCACTTCGAGCACACGCTGGACGCGAAGAACCGCCTCGCGATCCCGGCGAAGTTCCGCGCTGCTTTCGCCGACGGGGTCGTGCTCGCCAAGGATCCCGAGGCTTGCATCGCGATCTGGACCCCAGAGCGCCATGAGCGCATCCTCGAGCAGGCGCTCGCCGGTCTTAACCCGATGGGCTCGCGCTACCGCAAGGTCGCACGCTTCTTCCAGGCCAACTCGTTCGACGCCGAGCTCGACTCCGCCGGTCGCGTCACCCTGCCGCAAACGCTCCTGCAGCATGCCGGTATCGACCGGCAAGTCGTGGTGCTCGGCGTTGGCGACCACCTCGAGGTGTGGGCGCGCGAGCGCTGGGAGCGCGCCGCACAAGAGCTCGACGCCGAAATCGCGGAGGTGATCGAAGGTCTTGGCGATCCTTCTTGACGTGGGGGCGCGCGCGCATGTGCCGGTCATGGCCGCCGAGCTCGTCGAGCTTTGCGCGCCGGCGAGCGGCGACACCGTCGTCGACTGCACGTTCGGCCACGGCGGTCACGCGCAGCTGTTCGCGGAGCGGATCGGGCCGGACGGAACGCTGATCGCGATCGACCGCGATCCGCTCGTGCGCGAGCGTTTCGAGGAGCTTGCAGCCGACTGGCCGTGCGCCGCGCGGTTTGTGCGCGCCGACTTCGCCGACGCGCTCGCCGAGCTGCGCGAAGAAGGTGTCACGGCCGACATCGTCTACTTCGATCTCGGCGTCTCGTCGCTGCAGATCGACGAGCCGCGGCGCGGTTTCTCCTACACGCGCGACGCGCCGCTCGACATGCGCATGGATCCCGAAGCCCCGCTGTCGGCGCGGGACCTAGTCAACGCCTGGGACGAGCGGGCGCTCGTGCGGGTCTTGCGCGAGTACGGGGAAGAACCGCACGCGACGCGCATCGCGCGAGCGATCGTCGCACGCCGCCGCGAGCGGCCGATCGAGACCACCGGCGAGCTCGTGGCCGTAATCGAGTCGGCCGTGCCGGCGGGCCGCAGGCTCGGCCACGGACACCCCGCCAAGCGCACCTTCCAAGCGTTGCGGATCGCCGTCAACCACGAGCTCGAATCGCTCGATCGCGCGCTGCCGGAGGCGTTTGGGCTGCTGGCCCCAGGTGGCCGCTTGGCTGCGATCTCGTTCCACTCGCTCGAAGACCGCCGTGTCAAACGCTTCCTGCGCGAGCTCGCGCGCGGTTGCACCTGCCCACCCGACTTCCCGATCTGCGTCTGCGGCCGCCAGCCGCAGGCCGAGCTACTCACGAACCGTGCGGTGCGCCCGCGCGCCGGTGAGATTGCCGCGAACCCGCGCTCGGCATCGGCGCGCTTGCGGGTCGCGCGCAAGCTCGCGACCGGCGGCGCCGACGGGGGAGAGGAAGGCCGGTGAGTCCGCGCGCGGCGACCGTAGCGGCACGCACCCTCGTCGGCGAAGAGGAGCTGCCACCTCCGCAGGTTGCCGCGGCTGGGCGTGCTGCGCGCCCGCGGCCGAGCGCCGCGCGCCCGCGGACGAGCGCCACGCGCCCCCGGCCGGCTGCCCCCCGCTCACGGCCGGCCGCTGCGCCGCGGACGGCGCAGAAGACGCGACCGGCCAAGCGCCGCCCGCCGGCGCCGAGCGCGCGGCGGCGCCAGCAGAAGGCGCAGATCGGGGTACTGGCGCCGCCCGAGCCAGTCCGCCGGCCCACGGCGACGTTTGCACTGCCCGAGCGCGCCGTCGACCGCTTGCTGCGCACGCGCCTTTGGATCGGCACGATCGCGCTGCTTCTGGTCGGCATCGTCTTCCTCAACGTCGACCTTCTGCAGGTGAGCCGCCAGCTCGCCGCAGTCGCCGACCGCTCCGCCCAGGTGGAGGCCGACAACGCCCGCTTGCGTCGGGCGCTCGCGCGCCTCGACTCGCCCGACCGCATCCAGCGGCTTGCGAGCGAGCGCGGGTTCGTTTTGCCCGCGCCGGACGCCGTCCGCTATCTGCGACCCGACCCCGGCCGCGACGCGCTCCTGGCCGCCCGCAGGCTCGCGCAGCGCGCCACAGCGGGCACCGCGGGCACGGCGGCCTCGGCGGTCTCAGCGGTCTCGGCGGCTTCGGGCGCCGCTACCACGACCGCCACGCCCGCGCCGGGTGCCGCTGGCGGCGGTGCCCTGTCCGGCTCCTCGAGCGCCGGCGCCGCGACGGGCGGCCCGTCGGCTAGCGGAGCGACCGGCTCGTCCGCTCTCGGCACCGCCGGCGAGCAGGCCGCGGGTGGCGAGGGCGTGGTGGATAGTGCCGATGGGACACCGTAGGACGGGACGCAGGGTGCGCCTGGGGGCGCACGCGACCGGCGTGATCGACCGGCGCGTAGGCCTCCTTTTCGCGGTCTTTCTCGGCCTCTTCTTGGCTCTGGCGGCGCGCGCCACCTGGCTCACGACCGTGCGCGCAGGGACGCTTCGCGAACAGGCCCGCAGCCAGCACGACAGCAAGGTGGTCGAGCCCGGTCTGCGCGGTCCGATCCTCGACCGCCGCGGGCGCCAGCTGGCCGTGTCCGAGGAGGCGGTGACGGTTTACGCGAACCCATTCCTGATCGAACGCCCGGCCGCTACCGCGGCGAGGCTCGCACCGCTCGTCCGTCTGCCCGAGGAACGCATCCTGGCGCTGATCTCCGACCGCTCGCGCGGTTTCGTCTACATCCGGCGCAAGCTGCCGCCCGAGGTCGGCGAGCGTCTCCGCAAGCTCGCCCTAGAAGGGGTTGGGACGCTCGTCGAACCGCGCCGCGTGTATCCGGGGGGAGCGCTTGCGACGCAGGTGGTGGGCGCGGTCGGCACTGACGGTTACGGACTGTTCGGGCTCGAGCAAGCGGCAGACCGGCTGCTGCGCGGTCGCGACGGCGAGCGCCGCGTGGTGCGCGACGCGCTCGGACGCCCCTTGCGCACGATCACTGTGCGCCAGCCGCGCCCAGGCCGCCCGCTGCGGCTGACGATCGACGCTGTGCTGCAGCGCCACGTCGAGGGGGTGCTGAAGGCGACCGCCGAGCGCTACCGGGCGCGCGGTGCGAGCGCGGTGGTGGTCGACCCGCGCGACGGTGCCGTGCTGGCGCTCGCGAGCTGGCCGACCGCCGCGCCCGACAGAAGTCTCGAGCTCGGTCCCGACGTGCGCCGCAACCGTGCCGTCGAGGACGCGTACGAACCCGGCTCCACGTTCAAGCCGTTCACGGTCGCAGCAGCGCTCGCCGACAGGGTGATCTCGCCGCTCGCTAGCTTCGACCTGCCGCCGACGATCCGTGTCGCCGACCGGGTGATCGGCGAGGCGCACCCGCGCGGTTGGGAGCGCATGTCGGTGGCCGACATCCTTGCCCGGTCGTCGAACGTGGGAACCGTGACGATCGGGCTCGAGCTCGGCGCGCGGCGGTTCGCGCGCTGGGTCGATCGCTTCGGTTTCGGCCGGCCCACCGGGATCGGCTTGCCGGGAGAATCACCCGGGATCGTGCCGCGGCTGCGCGACTACTCGGGTTCCTCGATGGGAAACCTGCCGATCGGCCAGGGTCTCGCCGTCACGCCGCTGCAGCTCGTCGCCGCCTACACCGCGCTCGCCGACCACGGCGTTCTGCACGAGCCCTACCTGATCGCCGGTCAGCGCCGCCCCGGCAAGCGCGTTTTGCGCCGTAGCGTGGCCGACACCGTCGCGCGCATGCTCGAGGGGGTCGTGGGACCGAACGGTACCGGCGCCGAAGCGCAGATCCCGGGCTACCGGATCGCCGGCAAGACCGGCACGTCGCAGAAGCCCGATCCGCTCACGGGCACCTACTCCAAGACTCGCTACGTGGCGTCGTTCGTGGGGTTCGCGCCGGTCGGCGACCCGCGGCTGCTCGTCCTCGTCGCGGTCGACGAGCCACAGGGCGAGATCTACGGCGGCGTCGTCGCGGCCCCCGCTTTCGAGCAGATCGTGTCCTTCGCCTTGCCCTACCTGGGCGTTCCGCCGTCGTAGAACGGGCTCGGACCGCGATCAGCGCCAGATCGTCTGATCGCTCGGGTCGCCGCTGGCCGATGCTGACGCGTCAGGGCGCGCGCTCGCCGGTGACGAGGCATCGTCGGCTGCCGATGCCGCAGCGGATGCGCTGCCGCGAGCGGCAGTGGGGGCACCCGGTGCGGCGGCCGTGGGACCGATCGGAGCCGCTTGGTCGGCGCCGGCGCCGTCGCCGGCCAGGTCGGGTAGACGCGCGAGCGCGTCGAGCACCGCCTGCAGCTCGGTGCCCGCCGCCCGCACGCGGTCGAGCAGCGACTCGAGCGCCTCGCGCCGTGCCCGCTCGGACGCCACGGTCGCTCGCAGATAGCGCTCGGTGCGAGCCTGGTGCTCGCGCTCGCGCTCGAACTCCTCGCGCATCTTCGCGAGCGTCGCGCGTGCACGCTCGGCGCGACGGTCGGCCTCCTCGAGCTCGAGCAACCGCTTGCGCGCCTGCTCGAGCGCCCGCTCGGCGCCCAGCGCCCGACGGTCGGCTTCCTCGCGCGCGCGTTCGAGCTCGGCGCGGACCTGTTCGAGCTCCTCGTCGCGGCCCTCGCGCAGCTTCTCGATCTCGCCACGCAGCCGCTCGTTCTCGGCCCGCGCCTGCTCGAGATCTGCGGTCAACGCCTCGAGCTGCTCAGCCGACGACTCGAGCTCGGAGATGCGCGCGCGGAGCTTCTCGATCTCGGCGTTCGCAGCCTCGGCTTCGCCGCGCGCCGCGCCGGCCTCCTCTCGCAGCCGGTCGCTCTCCTCGCGCAGCCTCTCGAGCTCGGCGTTCAGGCGGTTAGCCTCGGCGCTCTTGGTGTCGAGCTCGGCACGTGCGATCTCGAGCTCGCCCCGCGTGCGCTCGAGCTCTCCGCGCATCCGCTCTAGTTCGACGGTGAGCTCGCCACCCCGTGCCTCGAGCTCCGCTAGACGGTTGCGGTCGGCACCGGCGCGGCTGCTCTCCTCACGCAGCCGCTCGAGCTCGGCTGTCGCCTCCTCCACCTCGCTGCGTGCTTGCTCGAGCTCGCTGCGCGTCTGCTCCGCTTCGCTCCGTGCTTGCTCGGCTTCGTCGCGCGCCTGCTCGAGCTCCTCCTGCAGGCGCTCCAGTTCCGCACGTAGCTCGGCGAGCGCGGCGTCGTCGACAGCGCCACCCGGGGCCGCCGCAGCGGGCGGGGGCGGAGGCGACGGAGCTCGTGGGGGCGTGTGGGCGCTGGCTTGATGCGCGCCCGCGTCGGGGCTTGCTGGGCGCGACCCGATCTGCGGCGCGAGCGTCGCCCGTGCGGCTTCGCGAGCTGCCTGGCGTTCCTCGTCAGTGGTGCGCGGCAGCCGCTCGATCAGCGCCTCGA
Organism: Thermoleophilum album; assembly: GCF_028867705.1. GTDB lineage: Bacteria > Actinomycetota > Thermoleophilia > Solirubrobacterales > Thermoleophilaceae > Thermoleophilum. Next base: position 794,663 of record NZ_CP066171.1, read on the forward strand.
CGGCGCTGCGGGTGGCGACGGCGGGCCGCACCTCGAGCTTCGTCATCACCGCGATGTCATCGATCGCGAGCGTGTCGGCCGGGTCGGTCATCGCCACCACGAGCGTGCCGTCGGGATCGAACGCCACCGGCACGGCGTGGTAACGCAGCGCGGTTTGCGGGCTGATGAGGTTGGCGGCGGCAACGTCGACCTCGAACTCGTCGAGGTCGATGTAGTCGAGTCCGTAGCGCTCGCCGATCGCGCGTGCCAGCTGCTCCTCGGTGATCGCTCCCTGCTCGAGCAGGATCTGCTGGAGCGTGCGCCCTGGGACACGGGCAGCCTCGACCGCCTGCTCGACCGTTTCACGGTCGGCGAACCCGAGCTCGACAATCACGTCGCTCAGGAACGCCTGCCGGCCGCCCGGTGCCGAGGGCGGATAGACGCCCTTGCGTGCTGCGCCAGCGCCGGCGGCTGCCTCCCCTGTCGCCGTGCGCTGCTCGGTCCCCACCGCGTTCACCTCACGAAGCTAACTCAGCTTCCCGCTCGGCCGCAAGCGCCGCCGCGGTTTCTAGATCAGCGCGCGCCGCCTCGAGCACCGCGACCGGCTCCTCGATGCCCCCGAGCGGACTGAACCCGAACACGGGGTGGGGCACCTCGGGGCGCTCGCGCGCGACGTGCGCGATCCGCGAGCAGAGCCGCGACACGAACGCCTCGGCCCCCTCGCGTCCCTTGCAACCGACGAGGATCACGCCCATCAGCTCGTCGTCGAGACGTCCGGTGTGGTCGGTCTTGCGGGCCACCGCTTGCAGCGCCTCGGCTACGTCCTTGAGCATCAGCGTGGCCATCGCTTCGCCGTAGCGCTCTTCGATCTCGCTGCGGTTGGGCAGCTTCAGCACCACCATGTGCGACTCGACAGCGCCGCGCTTGCAGAGGCGCCATTCACGCTCGAGCGCCTCGAGGAAGCTCTGGCGGTTGGGCAGACCGGTGACGTGGTCGGTGCGGTCGCGGTCGCGCAGCTGCTCGCGTAAACGCCTGAGGTCGGCGCGCAGCTGCACCCCCTCCCACTCGGCGGCGAGGAGCCTGGCGCACACCGCCACGAGCGCCCAGTCCTCCTCGCGGTAGGCGTTCTCGTCGGTCGACAGTGCCCACAGCGCTCCGAGCGCGTCGCCGTTGCTGGCAAGGAGGGGGACGGCGAGCCAGCTGCGGATCGCCAGCGCGTCGAGCAGCTCGACATCGGGGTTCGGTGCCTCGCGCGGCATCGGCAGCACGGTGCCGCGGGCGAGCGCCTCGCTGGTGGCGCCGCGGACGTCGAGGACCCGATAGACGCGCTCGTCCTCGTCGAAGCGACCTAGCGCGACGACCCCCGCGGGCAGGGACTCCTCGAGCAGGTCCAGCGCCTGGCCGGCGGCTTCCGAGAAGCTCTGGTATGTGCGCTCGGCAAGGCGCGCGAGGACCGTCACCGCGGCGGCGCTCATGCGATTCCTATCGGCAGCCCGTGAGCGTCCTTGAGCTGCCGCTCCTGCGCCGCGAGGTGCCGCGACGCAGGCGCTGCGACCGGTCGCGTCTCTACACTCGCGCCGACCATGGACCTCCGCCGGCTCGCAGAGGGGGTCGCCCGGGAGTTCCGCGGGGCCGGTGCCGAGACGGTCACGGTTTCCGCGCTCGCCTACGACTCCCGTCGCGTACGACCGGGAACGCTGTTCTTTTGCGTTCCGGGCATGACGACCGACGGCCATCGCTACGCAGGCGAGGCCGTCGCGAGGGGTGCGGTGGCGCTGGTTTGCGAGCGGCCCCTCGAACTGCCGGTGCCGCAGGTCGTCGTCGCCGACGCGCGCGCCGCGATGGCGGCGATCGCGGTCCGCTTCTACGGCGATCCCACCGCACGCCTGCGCGTCGTCGGGATCACCGGCACCAACGGCAAGACGACGACGGCTTTCCTGGTGCGCCACCTGCTCGAGAGCATGGGCGTGCGCTGCGGGCTGCTCGGCACTGTCGCGCAGATCGTCGGCGGCGAGGAGCGTCCGCCGGGGCGCACCACACCCGAGTCGCTCGATCTCCAAGCGACGTTCGCGGAGATGGTCGCCGCTGGCGACCGCGCCTGTGCGATCGAGGTGTCGTCGCACGCGCTCGAGCTCGGGCGGGTAGCGGGCACGCGTTTCGCCTGTCGCGTGTTCACGAACCTCTCCCAAGACCATCTCGACTTCCACGGCACGATGGAGCTCTACTTCGAGGCCAAGCGGCGGCTCTTCAGCGAGTTCGCGGGGGCGGCGGTTATCGGCGTCGATTGCGAGTGGGGGAGGCGCCTGGCGCGCGAGTTCCCGCACGCCGACACCTTCGCCGTGGAGCGCGATGCGACGCTGCGCGCGCGCGACGTCGAGTTCGACATCGACGGCGCCCGCTTCACGCTCGAAGCGCCCGAGGGGAGTTGGCGCTGCCGTCTGCCGCTGCCGGGCCGTTTCAACGTCGAGAACGCGCTCGCGGCATTGGGAGCGGTACGCGCTCTCGGTGGCAACCTCGCCCAGGCGGCCGCCGCCCTCGCCACCTTCGACCGCGTCCCCGGCCGCTTCGAGCGCATCGATGCGGGGCAGCCGTTCGCGGTCCTCGTCGACTACGCGCACACACCGGACTCGCTCGCGCGCGTGTTGGCGGCGGCGCGTCCGCTCTGCCGCGGACGCCTGTGGTGCGTCTTCGGCTGCGGGGGCGATCGCGACCGCGGCAAGCGGCCGCAGATGGGGCGCATCGCCGCCGAGCTCGCCGACCGTGTGATCGTGACATCCGACAACCCGCGCAGCGAGGACCCGGAGGCGATCATCGACGAGATCGTCGCCGGTGTGAGCGGCCAAGCGCGGGCACGCCTGGAGCGCGAGAGCGATCGCCGCCGCGCGATCGAGCGTGCGATCGCCGCGGCCGAACCCGGCGATCTGGTGCTGATCGCGGGCAAGGGACACGAACAGGGACAGGAGTTCGCCGACGGGCGCGTCGAGCCGTTCGACGACCGCGAGGTCGCGCGCGAGGCGCTCGCGGCGCGGGCGGGGGCTGCCGCGTGAGCGCCGATCGTCTCGACTCCGCGGCCGCCGTCGCGCGCGCCGCCGGCGCCGCCATGCACCACGGGCCCGGCGACCGGCCGGCTCCCGAGGGGGCAACCTGCGACTCGCGGCAGGCGGCGCCGGGACTGCTCTTCGTCGGCTTGCCGGGCCGGCGCACCGACGGCGGCGAGTTCGCGCCGGCCGCGCTCGCGGCCGGCGCGTGGGGGGTGATGGTCGAAGCGCGGCACGCCCGCGCGGCGGTGGCGGCTGCGGCGCCGGACCAGGTGGTGTTGGCGGCGGCCGACCCGTTGCGCGCGCTACAGCGCCTGGCCCACGCCCGCGTCGGCGCGCTCGCTGCCGCCGGGGCGCGGGTGGTCGCGATCACTGGTTCCACCGGCAAGACGTCGACCAAAGACATCCTCGCTGCGCTGCTCAGCGCGAGCGGCGTGCGCGTCTACGCGAGCCCGCAGAACCTCAACACCGAGATCGGGTTGCCGCTAGCCGTTCTCGGCGCTCCCGCTAGCGTCGAGGTGCTGGTGCTTGAGATGGCGATGCGCGGCGAGGGGCAGATCGCCGAGCTGGCGGCGATCGCTCGCCCCGACGTGGGGGTGATCACCAACGTCGGCCCGGTCCACCTCGAGCTGCTCGGTACCGTCGAGCGCATCGCCCGCGCCAAGGCGGAGCTGCTCGGGGCGCTCGCTCCCGGCAGCGGTGCTGTCGTGCCGGCCGACGAGCCGCTTTTGCGCCCCTACCTGCGGTCCGATCTGCGCACCGTCACGGTCGGGCCGGGCGGCGATGTGTCGGTGGCCACGAGCGGCGACGGCTACCTCGAGCTGCAGCTGCCCTGGGGACGGCTTAGCCTCGCCGTCGCCTACGACGAGCCGCACAACCTCGCCAACACCGCGTGCGCCGTTGCTTGTGCGCTGGCGCTCGGGATCCTCCCGCGCGGCCGCGTCGAGCCGCGCTTCTCGCGTCTGCGCGGCGAGACGATCGAGCGCGACGGGGTGCGCTTCATCCTCGACTGCTACAACGCCAACCCGATCTCGATGCGAGCAGCACTCGACAACCTCGCCCGCCAGCAGGCGCAGCGGCGCATCGCTGTGCTCGGAACGATGGCCGAGCTCGGCGAGCGCACGGCCGAGCTCCACCGCGAGGTCGGGCGCGCGGCCGCGGAGCGCGGCGTCGACGTGCTGGTCTGCGTTGGCAAGGAGGCGCGCGAGTACGCGCAGGGCTTCGCCGGCGAAGCGCACCTCTGCTCCGCGCCCGAGGAGGCGCGTGCCCTGCTTGCGCGCTTGACGCGGCCGGGCGACGTCGTGCTGCTCAAGGCATCGCGAGCGGTCGGGCTCGAACGCGCGGTAGGACTGTAGGTCGTGGGCGAGCTACTGATCGGGGGCCTCGCCTCCCTGCTCATCTGCATGTTCCTGGGGCCGCGCGTGATCGCCTTCCTGCGCGAGCGCGAGTTCGGCCAGCACATCCGCGAGGAGGGGCCGGAGGGGCACAAAACCAAGGCCGGAACCCCGACGATGGGTGGTCTTTTGATCTTCGTCTCGGTGTGCGTGCCGTTCCTGATCCTGAGCGAGTACCGCGCCGCCAGCTTGGCGGTGCTCGCCACAGCCCTCGCTAGTGCCGCCGTGGGCTTCGCCGACGATGTCACCAAGCTGCGCCACCGCCGCTCGCTGGGCTTGTCGGGGCGCGTGAAGATCGCCTGCCAAGCGGCGATCGCGATCGGCCTGTGGCTTGCCGCGACGCAGTACGTCGGGCTCGAGGACACGTTGCGCCTGCGCTTTGTCGACGCCTCGATCGACCTCGGCGTCGCCTATCCGCTGCTGATCTTCCTCGTGCTCGGCGGGGCCACGAACGGCGTGAACCTCACCGATGGTCTCGACGGCTTGGCAGCCGGCTGCTCGGCGGTGGTGCTGCTCGCCTACACCGCGATGGCCTACATCACCACCGGCCAGCAGGACCTGGCGCTGCTCGGCGCCTGTCTCGTCGGGGCGTGCGTCGGGTTTCTGTGGTTCAACTCCTTCCCGGCGTCGGTGTTCATGGGCGACACCGGCTCGCTCGGCCTCGGTGGGGCGATCGCGGCGCTGGCGGTGATGACCAAGACCGAGCTGCTGCTCCTCGTCATCGGCGGGATCTTCGTGATCGAAGCGCTGTCGGTGGCGATCCAGGTCTTCGCTTTCCGCCGCTTCCGGCGCCGCGTTTTTCTGATGGCGCCGATCCACCACCACTTCGAGCTGCTCGGGTGGTCGGAAACCAAGATCATCCTGCGCTTCTGGATCGTCGCCGCGATCTGCTCGGCGATCGGTTTCACGATCTACCAAGCTTCGGTGCGGTGAGAGCCGACCGGCGAGCGAGCGCTGCGCGCTGCCAGGGCAGACCAGCAAGGGAGGGGCGCCGGGCGTGACCGCGGACGCTAGCGACGCCGCTAGGCGCGGCGGCGGGCGACCGCCGCTGCCGCCGGGGCCCTACCTCGTCGTCGGGCTCGGCCGCTCGGGCCGCGCCGCGGCGCTGCTTCTTGCGCGCCACGGCCGCGTCCTCGCCTGCGACACCGGACCGGTCGCAGCCGACCTAGCCGCCGAGCTCGGACGCGCGGGCGTCGAGGTGCACGCCGAAACGAGCGGCGTCGAGCTGCTCGAAGCGGTCAGGACGGTGGTGAAAAGCCCCGGAGTGCCGCGCGACAGCGAGGTGGTGAGCGCGGCCCTGGCGCACGGACTCACCGTCACGGGCGAGCTCGAGATCGCCTGGCGGTCGCTACCCAACGTCGTCTGGGCTGTGACCGGCACGAACGGCAAGACCACCACGGTCGAGCTTGTCGCCGCGATCCTTCGCGCCGCCGGCGAACCGGCAGTGGCGGCCGGCAACGTCGGCACGCCGCTGGCGGCGTTGGTCGGCCAGGTGGACGCCGCCGCGCCGCTCGTCGTCGAAGCGTCGAGCTTCCAGATCGAGGACGCCCTCGCCTTCGCTCCCGAGCGCGCCGTGCTCGTCAACCTCGGTGTCGACCACATCGATCGCCACGGCTCGGTCGACGCTTACCATCGCGCCAAGCTGCGGCTGTTCGCTAACCAGACCGCCGACGCGCTCGCCGTTGCACCGGTGGGGATCGCGGTGCCGGGCGACGCCCGGCGCGTCGCGTTCGGGCCTGCGGGCAGCGGCGCCGAGCTCGAGTTCTCCGACGCGGGGCTCTTCTACAAGGGCGATCTCGTCGTCGAACGCGCGGCGATCGCGCTGCGCGGCCGGCACAACCTCGAGAACGCCGCCGCGGCAACGGTCGCCGCGCTGGCGGCGGGCGTACCGCTTGAGGCCGTGCGCGCGGCACTAGCCGAGTTCCGCGGCGTGCCCCACCGGCTGGAGGAGGTGGGGCGCGTCGGCGGCGTGCTGTACGTAAACGACTCGAAAGCGACGAACGTCGCCTCGACGGAACGGGCGCTCGAGTCTTTCGCCGGCGGCATCCACCTGATCGCCGGTGGCCGTCCCAAAGGTGGCGGTTTCCGCTCGCTGCGCACGCTGGTCGGCGAGCGCTGCCGCTGCGTGTACGCCATCGGCGAGGCGGCGGAGGAGATCGCCCGTGATCTCGATGGCGCGGTGGCGGTAGAGGTTTGCGGGACGCTCGAGCGCGCCGTCGCTCTCGCCAGCGAGCGCGCCGTTGCGGACGAGGTGGTGTTGCTGTCACCGGCCTGCGCCAGCTTCGACCAGTTCCGCGACTTCGAAGAGCGCGGCGAGCGGTTCCGCGCGCTCGTCGCGGCGCTAGGTTCCCGCTAGTTGCGAAGGCGCGGGGCAGCGCGCCCCGCGCCGCTGAAAGAGGCGCGCCGCGAGCGTCGAACTCCACGACGTGGGCACTCGCGGGCGACGGGACGAACGACGACAGCCGGCCGTTGGGCGCCGGCGGACGGCGCCGCGCGGGGCTGCGGCTCGCGCTGTCGCCCCGCTCGAGCGGTCGCTGCTTCACACCGTCACGCTCTGCCTCGTAGCCGCGGGAGCGGTGATGGTGTACTCGGCAAGCTCAGCCGAGTTCGCGATAAGCGCCGGCGACCCGGCGTTTTTCCTCAAGCGCTACGTGGGGTTCGGTGTCGTGGGGCTGCTCGTACTGTTCGTGGCGTCGCGCTGCGGGCTCGTTGTGGCGCGGCGCACGGCGCCGCTCGCGCTGCTCGCTGCACTCGCGCTGTGTGTCGCCGTGCTCGTCCCCGGGATCGGCGTGTCCGTGAACGGCGCGCGGCGCTGGATCGGGGCCGGGTTTCTCCAATTCCAGCCGTCGGAGTTCCTGAAGCTGGCGCTGGTCCTCTACGGCGCCCACCTGCTCGCGCGCGCACGGCCGCACGAGCGCACGCTCGGCGGTGCCGCGCTGCCGTTTTTGATCGCCGTCGCCGTCGCCGGGGCGCTGGTGATGGCGCAACCCGACATGGGCACGACGCTCGTGATCTGTGCGGCTGCGGGCAGCCTGCTGTTCGCGGCCGGTGTGCCGCTCCGGCAGCTGGTCGGTGCGCTGCTCGTGCTCGCCCTCGCGGCCACGGTGCTCGCGCTCGCCGAGCCCTACCGGCGTGCGCGCCTGACAGCGTTCCTAGACCCCTCCCACGACCCGACCGGCGCCGGATTCCAGACGATCCAGGCGCTGATCGCGATCGGGTCGGGCGGTCCTTTCGGCGTCGGGCTCGGCGAGTCGGTGCAGAAGGTCTTCTATCTGCCCGAGGCCCACACCGACATGATCCTCGCGGTGATCGGCGAAGAGATCGGGCTGGTCGGCATCGTCGGGCTGCTCGCGCTCTATCTGGCGCTCGTCTACTGCGGGCTGCAGGTAGCGCGCCGCTCGCGCGACGAGTTCACGAAGCTCGCCTGCGCCGGTATCACGGCCCTCATCGCGAGCCAGACAGCGTTGAACTTCGCCGCGGTGCTGGGGCTCGCGCCGCTCACCGGCGTGCCGTTGCCGCTCGTCTCCTACGGCAGCAGTAGCCTGCTGACGATGCTCTGCGGGATCGGGATCGTGCTCGACGCAGCTGGCCGGCCGGCGGCAGCGCAGCGACGGCCGCGGCTGCGTGTAATCGAGGGGGCGGCCGCGCGCAGCGGCTCGGTGCGCCCGTCGCGCGGCGAGCGCGCGGCGGGGCGGTCGGGTGGCGGGCGCTCGGTCGGGCGACGCGCGGGTCGTTGAGCGCACGGCCGGCAGGAGCGCGACTGACGCGCCCGCGAGCGGCCGGCGCGCGGCCGCAGGGACCGCGACCGGCGAACGCGCGGCCGCTCGTCGCGATCGCTGCCGGGGGCACGGCCGGCCACGTCGTCCCGGCGCTCGCGATCGCCGGTGCCCTGCGTGAGCGTGGCGCCACGGTCGTTTTCTTCGGTGGCGACCGCGCCGAGGCGGAGCTCGTGCCAGACGCCGGGTACGAGCTCGTCCGGCTCGCCGTGCGCGGCCTCGACCGGCGCAACCCGCTGCGCGCCGCGAGCGCGGTGTGGCTCGCGGCGCGCGCGACCGTTCGTGCCCGCCGCGAGCTCGCTCGGCTCGGCGCCCAGGCGGTGGTCTGTTGCGGGGGGTATGTCGGCGTGCCCGTCGGTCTGGCGGCGCGCACTCTGCGCGTGCCGCTGTTCGTGACCGAGGCCGACAGCCATCTCGGTGTCGCCAACCGTCTGCTGGCGCGGTTCGCCGAGCGCGCTTTCCTCGCGTTCCCGATCGCTGGTGCCAGCGGCCGCCGCTTCCAGGTCGTCGGCCGGCCGCTGCCGCCGGAGCTCGTGCGCGGCGACCGCGACGAGCTGCGCCGGACGGCTCGCGCCCGCTTCGGGATTCCGCCGCAAGCGGTGTGCGTGCTCGTGTTCGGCGGATCGCTGGGGGCGCGCTCGATCAACCACGCTACGGTCGCCGCTTTCGCGGAGCGACCACTGCCCGACGGTGTGCACGTGCTTCACGTCGCGGGGCGGCGCGACTATCGCGAGATCGCGGAGCGGCTTGCTCGTGCCGGCAATCCCTCCGCCTACCACCTGGTCGATTTCGTCAAGCCGTTTGCGCCGGCGCTCGCCTGCGCCGACCTCGTCGTGGCCCGCTCGGGCGGTTCGGTGCTCGAGGTGGCGGCGCTCGGGTTGCCGATGATTCTCGTGCCGTATCCCCACGCCGCGCAGGACCATCAGCGGGCGAACGCGCGCTTCGTTGCTGAGCACGGGGCAGCGATCGTGATCGACGACGCCGAGCTCGACGGCGACCGTTTGCGCGACACGGTGCTCGACCTGGTCGCCAACAGCGAGCGGCGGGAAGCGATGGCGAACGCTGCCAGGGCCCTGGCGCGCCCGGACGCAGCGCAGCGAATCGCCGTGACCGTGCTCGCCGCGTGCGGCTTGCGGGCGAGCGGGTGAGGGCGCACGGCCCCGAGGCCGGGCGGACGGAGGCTGCCCGCCCCTCGCTCGACGGTGCGCGCGGGTAAGGTCAGCAGCCGGTGACGAGCACGCAGCGGGCGCAGCGAGAGGCGCGGAAGGCCGCTCCCGGCGAGTGGCGGGGGCGGCGCTTGCACTTTGTCGGCGTCGGCGGGGCAGGGATGAGCGGCCTGGCGCTGGTGGCGGCGGGACTCGGCGCGACGGTGAGCGGCTCCGACCGCGAGGAGTCGCCGTATCTGGCGCTCGTCCGTCGCCACGGTGCGCGCGTCCACGTCGGCCACAGCGCCGACCAGGTGCCGCCCGACGCCGAGGTGGTCGTGTCGACGGCGATCGCCGCCGACAACCCCGAGGTCCAGGTGGCGCGCGAGCGCGGTCAGCGTGTGCTGCACCGCGCCGATCTGCTCGCCGAGCTCACGCGCCTGCGGCGCACGATCGCGGTGTCGGGCACGCACGGCAAAACGACGACCACGGCGATGATCGTCCACGTTCTCGATCGCGCCGGCTGCGACCCGTCGTTCGTCGTCGGCGCGAAGCTGCGCGGGTTCGACACCAACGCCCGCCTCGGCGGCGGCGCCTGGCTGGTGGTCGAGGCCGACGAGTCCGACCGCTCGTTCCTCAAGCTCGACCGCGAAATCGCGGTGATCACCAACATCGAGCTCGACCATCACTCGACCTACCGCGATCTGGCTGAGCTCGAGGCGGCATTCGCCGAGTTCGCCCGACCAGCGCAGGTGCTCGTGCTGGGACCAGGCGTGCCGGTCGCAGGGGGCCCGGGGCAGCGCGTGGTCAGGGTCGCGGAGTTGGGCGAGTGGCGGAGCACGGCGAGCGACGAGCGGCCCGGTGCGAGCAGCGAGCGTGCCGGCGGTCAAACCGAGAACGCCGTCGCTAACGCCGAGCGCGCGGCCGGGCACGCTGATCGCACCGACGCAAGCGACGCCTTTTCCATACCGCTACCACCGCTGCCCGTACCCGGGCGCCACAACGTCCTGAACGCCCTGGCGGCGGTGGCGGCGGCCGAGGCGGCCGGTGTCGAGCGCGAACAAGCGGCTCGGGCGCTCGCCGATTTCGCCGGCACCGGACGTCGCCTCGAGTTCATCGGCCACTCACCGGACGGCGCGCGCGTATACGACGACTACGCACACCACCCGACCGAGGTAGCGGCGACGCTCGCGGCGGCGCGCGAGCTTATGGCTGCCGGCGTACCCCCCGGGCACGGCGCCTGCGCCCCCGGCGGTGTCTCCGCCCGCGGCGGCGTCCGCGCCGAGCAACGTGCCCGCCCGCGCCTCGTCGCCTGCTTCCAGCCGCACCTTTTCTCGCGCACGAAGGCGCTCGCGCGCGAGTTCGGCCGGGCGCTCGCCGCCGCCGACATTGTCGTCGTCACCGACGTCTTCCCCGCCCGTGAGCGGCCCGAGGATTGGCCGGGCGTGTCCGGCCTCGACGTCGCACGAGCTGCGGCAGATCGCGCTGCGGGCAAGAGGGTTGTGTGGGCGCCGCGTCTGCGCGACGCCACCGAGTGCCTCCGGGCGCTCGTGGCGAAGGGCGACGCGGTAGTCGTGATGGGTGCCGGCAACGTCGACCGCGTCGCGCGCGCGCTGGCGAGAGGTGCCCCGCTCGTCGAGCGACCGCCGGCAGCGGTCGAGCGCGACAAACCGCTGGCGCGCCTGACGACGGTGCGCACCGGTGGCAACGCCCGCTTCTTCGCGCGCGCGGCGACGCTCGCCACGCTTCACGAGCTACTCGCCTGGGCGGCGTGCGAGGGCCTGGCGGTGGAGGCGATCGGATCGGGATCGAACCTGCTCGTCGCCGACGAGGGTGTCGACGGGCTGGTGATCAAACTCGAAGGCGAGCTCGCGGCGGTCGCGATCGACGGCGAGGAGGTGCTCTGCGGCGGCGGCGCGCGCTTGCCGCAGATCGCCGCCCGGACGGCGCGGGCCGGGCTGTCGGGACTCGAGTTCGCGGTGAACATCCCCGGTACGGTCGGCGGTGCGGTGCGGATGAACGCCAACGCCTACGGCGGCGAGCTCGCCAGCGTCCTCGTGTGGGTCGAGGTCGCAACGCCCGCGGGCGTACGGCGCCTCGCTCCCGACCAGCTCGGTTTCGCCTACCGCCGCTCGGCGTTGCGACCGGGCGAGGTGGTCGCCCGCGCTCTCTTCCGCCTGCGCCGTGACGATCCCGCGGCAGTGCGCGCCCGCCTCGAGGCGATGCGCACGGCTAGGCGCGAAGCGCAGCCGTCGGGGATAAAGACCTTCGGATCGACGTTCACCAACCCCGACCCGGCCGACCCCCGTGTCGCTGGGCGCACCGCGGGGATGCTTCTCGACGCCGCAGGTTGCCGCGGCTTGCGTGTGGGCGGGGCGCGCTTCAGCGAAAAGCACGCGAACTTCGTCGAGAACCTCGGGTACGCGACCACGGCCGACATCGTGCGGTTGATGGCAGAGGGACGGCGTCGCGTTTTCGAACGTTTCGGCGTGGTGCTCGAACCGGAAGTGCGCTTCCTGGGCGCAGTCGACACCTCGCCGCTCGCGGCGGCGGTAGGCGCCGTAGGGGGCAGCGAGCCCACCGGCGAGCAGGGCGAGTAGCGCAAAAGCCCTTCTCGGCGGTGCGACCGCCGGGCGAGGGCGCTGGCCGGGCAGGGAGGCGGGCGGCCAGCGCGAACGCTCACTGTGATGCCACGTCTCGCGCGCGCCCGTCGCCAGCCAGCCACAGCTAGCGCTGTGCGCCGTCGGGGCGGTTCGTCCCGGAAGCGCGTGCGTCCAGGTGGCGACCAGCGCTCTGCCTCGGTGACAGGGGTCGCCCGCGGGCTGCGCCAGCTCGCCGTGTTCGGCTTGGCCGCCGCGGCGGTTGCGCTTGCGCTGTGGGTGGGCCGTGATCTTCCCTTCTGGCGCGTCGAGCGTGTAACGATCGTCGGTCTCGACGCGCGCGAAGCTGCCACCGCCCGCCGCGCCCTCGCGAGCGCTGCGCGGCGGATGACGGTCTTCCACGTCGACCACTCGGAGCTGCGGGCGGCGCTCGCTTCCTACCCGGCTGCTGCCGACGTGACGGTCGACCGGCGGCTACCCGACGAGCTCGTTTTGCGCGTCCGCCTGCGCCGACCGGTCGCAGTGCTCGAAGGAGTGCGCGGACGTGTCGCCGTCGCCAGCGACGGAACCCAGCTCGGCGACCTGCCGACCCCTTCGTCGCTGCCGACAATCGCGGTCGGCGATGGCCCCGACCCCGACGTCCGGCTGGCTGCGCCCGTGCGCGCCAAGGTGGCGGTTGCGGCCAGCGCCCCTGCGCCGCTCCGGACTGCGCTCGCGCGCATCTCGCTCGACCGCGACCGGGGTCTCGTGGCTGCGCTTCGCTCGGGCCCGCTCCTGATCTTCGGTCGCGCGAATGATCTAAACCTCAAGTGGAGGTCTATTTCCACAGTGCTCGCACGCGACCCCGAAGCGTCCCGTGCCACGTACATCGACGTGCGCCTTCCTCGCCGACCTGTCGCTGGTGGCCTAGGGAATCCGGCGAGTGCGGCGCGCCCGTCGAGCGGCAGCACGATCGCAAACCCTCAACTGACACCGCAGTCTTTCTAAGCCCATAAAGCTCATGTTTAGATAGAAGGTGCAAAGAACCTTGCAGCTTCGTTTGACAGTTGTGCCGATGACTCCCTACAGTGCGTGGATCGAAGGGCGCAGCGCCAGGCGTGGCGCGCGCTCGCCGAAGCGGCCGCAGCTCGGAGATCCGCGCGCAAGTCGAACCTTGGGGCCGAGCGCGGCGAAACGAGACGGGAAAGGGAACGGCAACCGGTAGAGATGGAAAGCGGCATCGGCAGCGGTGCAGGCACCGGCAGCTACCTCGCTGTGATCAAGGTCGTCGGTGTCGGTGGGGGCGGTACCAACGCCGTGAACCGGATGGTCGACGCGGGCTTGCGTGGCGTCGAGTTCATCGCCGCCAACACCGACGCCCAGGCGCTGCAGATGTGCGACGCCGACGTCAAGCTGCAGATCGGCGCGCAGCTGACGCGCGGGCTGGGAGCCGGCGCCAATCCGGAGGTGGGGCTGGCGGCGGCGAACGAGAGCCGCGACGAGATCAAGGAAGCGCTGAAGGGCGCGGACATGGTGTTCGTAACCGCGGGGATGGGCGGCGGCACGGGCACCGGCGCCGCGCCGGTGATCGCCGAGGTCGCCAAGCAAGAGGTTGGGGCGCTGACCGTCGGCGTGGTCACGAAACCGTTCGAGTTCGAGGGCGCGCAGCGGATGCGCCAGGCCGAGCAAGGCATCGAGCGCCTGCGCGAGGAAGTCGACACGCTGATCGTGATCCCGAACGAGAAGCTCCTGGCGGTCGTCGAGCGGCGCACGAGCATCCTCGAGGCGTTCCGCGAGGCCGACAACGTCTTGCGCCAGGGCGTTCAGGGCATCACCGACCTCATCACCACGCCCGGCTTGATCAACCTCGACTTCGCCGACGTGCGCACGATCATGCAGGACGCCGGATCGGCGCTGATGGGCATCGGCGAAGCTTCCGGCGAAAACCGCGCCGCCGAAGCGGCCAAGCTGGCGATCTCGAGCCCCTTGCTGGAACAGTCGGTGGAGGGGGCGAAGGGGATCCTCCTCAACATCACAGGTCCACAGGACCTAGGCCTGTTCGAGGTCAACGAGGCCGCGGAGATCATCCAGCAAGCCGCCGACCGCGAGTCGAACATCATCTTCGGTGCGGTCGTCGACGAGGAGGCCGGCGACGCCGTGCGCGTCACGGTGATCGCCACCGGTTTCGACGCGCAGCGCGGTGGGCCGCTGTTCAGCGAGGACTCTACGGGCCGGCGGCGCGAGCCGCGCCGGCGCGACGTGCGTCTGGACGAGCGCGAGCGCTCGCGTCTCGAGATCTCCGACGACGAGATCGACATCCCCTCGTTCCTCAAGGACTGAACGGTCCTACGTGTCCGCGCCGCCGGCGCGGCTGGTGGGTCGCGGGCGTTCCACTTGTCGCGCGGGCAGGCGCCGTTCGCTCGCCCGAGCCCGTTAGCCTGGCTGGGCCGTGCCGGCCAACGAGAGCACCCTACGCACCACTCCCTTGCGCGACCGCCACGTGGCTGCGGGCGCCAAGCTCGTGCCCTTCGCCGGCTGGGAGATGCCGCTCCAGTACAGCGGGATCGGCAGCGAGCACCTCGCCGTTCGCCAGCGTGCGGGTGTCTTCGACGTCTCGCACATGGGCCAGCTCGAGGTGGTCGGTGCTCGCGCCGAAGCGCTCGTCGAGCGGCTTGTCACCGCGCGGATCACGGGGCTCGAGGTGGGAGCGGCCCGTTACGGCGTGGTCTGCCGCGAGGACGGCGGCTGCCTCGACGACGTCATCGCCTACCGTCTCGCGACCGATCGCTTCTTGGTCGTAACGAACGCCGCCAACCACGAGCGCGACCGCGCCTGGTTCGAACGGCACGCCGGCGAGTTCGGCTGCGCGATCGGCGACCGCCGCGACGACTTCGCCATGCTGGCGGTGCAAGGCCCCGCAGCGCGCGCCCTCGTTGCCTCCCTGGTCGAGGCGGAGGGAGCCAGCGCCGACCCGTCGCCAGCCGCCGCCGACCCGGGGTCAGCCGCTGCCGAGCCGCCGTCGCCACCTAGTACCGACCCGGTGTCCCTTCTGCCGCCGCGCATGCGTTGCCGCACGCTGCGCGTCGCGGGCGTCACAGCGCTCGCCTGCGGCACCGGGTACACCGGCGAGGACGGGCTCGAGCTCTTGGTCGCCCCCGGCGCGGCGGCGGCGCTCTGGGATGCCCTCGTGGCGGCCGGGGCGCAACCCTGCGGCCTGGGAGCGCGCGACACGCTCAGGATCGAGGCCTGTCTACCGCTGTACGGGAACGAGCTCCGCGAGGAGCGCACGCCGCTCGAGGCCGGGCTCGATTTCTGTGTCGCGTTCGGTAGCGGCTTCATCGGCGAGGAAGCGCTGCGCGAGCGTGGTGCTCCTAGCGAGCTGTTGGTGCCGCTCGTAGCCGATCGGCGCACGATCCCCCGTGCTGGCTGCGTCGTGCGCTGTGCTGACAGTGGCGAGGCCGTCGGCGAGGTGACGAGCGGCACCTTTTCGCCACTTTTGCGGCGCGGCATCGCGCTTGCCTACGTCCCGCGCACCTGCGCCGTGCCTGGCACGACTGTGGACGTCGAGATCCGCGGGCGTGTGCACACCGCCACGGTGGCGCGCAAGCCGCTCCACCGCACGGCCGGGCCCGTAGCGAGCAGCGACGACGACGGCCGTGCGGGTTAGCGTTCACACTGCGCTCGTCTCTACGAGCGCCACCGGTGTGGCCGTGCCGCGCCGGCCGACCGTACGCGAAAAGGAGGAGCCTGCTTTGGCCGAAGAGCACTACCCCGACGACCTGCGCTACCACCCCGAGCACGACTGGGCTCGCATCGAAGGCGACACCGCCACCTTCGGGATCACCTGGTACGCACAGGACTCGCTCGGCGAGGTCGTGTTCTTCGACGCGCCGGAGGTCGGAACCCAGGTGCGCAAAGACGAGCCCTACGCCGAAGTCGAGTCGGTGAAGGCCGTCTCCGACGTCTTCGCGCCGTTGTCGGGCGAGGTGATCGCCGTCAACGAGGAGCTCGAGGAGCACCCCGAGCTGATCAACGAGGACCCCTACGGCCGGGGGTGGCTCGTGCGGGTGCGACTCGCTGACCCGAGCGAGGCCGACGAGCTGATGGACGCCGCCGCCTACCGCGATCTGCTGCAATCGCAGGAGTGACGTCGGTTCGCTACACGTCGCTCGCCGCCGAGGAGCGCCAACGGATGTTGGCTCGTCTCGGCGTGTCGTCGATCGAGGAGCTCGTCGCCGGCGAGATCCCCGAGGGTGTCAGGCTGCGACGGCCGCTCGACATCGCCCCTGGTCTCTCCGAGCAAGAGGTGTACGACGAGCTGCGCTGTCTGGCGGAGCGCAACGGCGATGCCGACACCTGGACGGTGTTCGCCGGCGCGGGCATGTACGACCACTACGTGCCGGCGGTGGTCGACGAGATCGTCCGCCGCTCGGAGTTCCTCACCCCGTACACCCCCTACCAGCCCGAGGTCTCGCAGGGGACGCTGCAGGCGATGTTCGAGTTCCAGACCGCGATCTGCGAGCTGACCGGGTTGGAGGTTGCGAACGCCGCCGTCTACGACGGGGCGAGCGCGGTCGCCGCCGCGGCCTACCTCGCAAAGCTCGACAACCGGCGCTCGCGGGTGGTCGTGTCGCGCGGCGTGCACCCGCACGCACGCGCGGCGCTCGCCACGCACGCGCACGGATTCCGCATGACCGTTGAAGAGGTGCCGCTCGCCGCCGACGGGACGACCGACCGCGCGGCGTTGGCTGCCGCGGTCGATGACGACACCGCCTGCGTCGTCGTCCAACAGCCGAACTTCCTCGGCTCGGTCGAGGATCTGGCGGCGCTCGCCGAGCCAGGGCGCGAGCGCAAGGCCGCGATCGTCTGCGTCGCCGACCCGCTGACGCTCGGGGTGCTCGAGGCCCCCGGCCGCCTCGGCGCCGACATCTGCGTCGGCGAGGGCCAGGCGCTCGGCAACCATCTGCAGTTCGGCGGCCCGAGTTTCGGTTTCTTCGCCGCTCGCGAGCGCTACCTGCGGCGCATGCCTGGACGGATCGCTGGCCGCACTCGCGATGTCGACGGTCGCCCGGGCTACGTGCTGACGCTGCAAACGCGCGAACAGCACATTCGGCGCGAGCGCGCGACGCACAACATCTGCACCGCCCAGCAGCTGAACGCCCTCGCTGGGCTTGTCTACCTATCGTGGCTCGGTCGGCGTGGCATCGTCGAGCTCGGCGAGCTGCTCGTGCGGCGCACCCACTACGCGCGCGAGCGGCTCGGGCTCGAAGCGATCAACCCTGGCCCGGTGGTGCGCGAGTTCGCCGTCCGCGTGCCCGACCTCGACGGCCTTTTCGAACGCGCGCTAGCCGAGCGCATCATCCCCGGCGTGCGCCTCGGCCGTTTCTACCCCGAGTATCCCGACGGCCTGCTGGTGGCGATCACCGAGCGGCGGTCGCGCAGCGACATCGAGCGCCTCGCGCACATCGTCGCCGAGGTACGCGAGCTCGCGCCGGCGGCAGCTCCCGCCCGCGAGGAGGCGCCGGCGTGACCGAGGTTCGCGACACTGCGCGCGACCCCCAGCCGTTCGGCGAGGAGCTGACAATCTTCGAGCGCTCGCGACCGGGGCGGCGCGCCGGCACGCTGCCCGACGACGACGTTCCCGCGCCGCCCGTCGCCGAGCTCCTGCCCGAGCGCTTCCGCCGCAGCGAGGCGCCGCGCCTGCCCGAGGTTTCCGAGCCCGAGCTCGTGCGCCACTTCGTCGGCCTTTCGCGGCGCAACTTCCACCTCGACCGCGGCTTCTATCCGCTCGGCTCCTGCACGATGAAGTACAACCCGAAACTGCACGAGCGCCTCGCCGCCCTGCCCGGCTTCGCGCGCCTACACCCGCTCGCGCCAGACGAGCTCGCACAGGGAGCGCTCGAGTTGATGTGGCGGCTCGAGCGGGCGCTCGCCGAGATCGCGGGCCTGCCCCACGTAACTCTCCACCCTGGTGCCGGCTCGCAAGGAGAGCTGTGCGGCCTCTTGGTGACGCGCGCCTACCACGAGGAGCGCGGGGAGGAGCGGACCAAGGTGTTGATCCCCGACACCGCCCATGGCACCAACCCGGCGACGGTGACGATGGCCGGTTACGAACCGGTGGCGGTGGGCACGGCCGCCGACGGCGGCGTCGACGTCGACGACCTGCGCGCCAAGGTCGACGAGCGCACGGCGTGCTTGATGCTCACCAACCCCAACACGCTCGGGCTGTTCGACCGCAACATCGCCGAGATCGCGCGCATCGTGCGCGGGGTCGGCGCCACGCTCTACTACGACGGCGCCAACCTCAACGCGGTGATGGGCCTCTCGCGCCCGGGCGACATGGGCTTCGACATCGTCCACTTCAACCTTCACAAAACCTTCACCCAGCCGCACGGCGGCGGCGGGCCGGGGGCGGGACCGGTGGCGGTCGCCGAGCACCTCGAACCGTTCTTGCCAGTGCCGGTCGTTGTGCGCGAGCGTCGCGACGATCGCTTCTTCTATCGCCTCGACCACGACCGGCCGCGCTCGATCGGGCGCCTGCGTGGCTTCCAGGGCAACTTCTCGACCTTCGTGCGCGCCTACGCCTACATCCGCGCGCTCGGCGGCGAGGGGCTGCGCGAGGTCTCGGAAACCGCCGTGCTCAACGCCAACTACCTGCGCGCCCGCCTCGCCGCGGGCCGCGCCGGGCGCTACCTCGAGCCCGCGTTCGACCGCACCTGCATGCACGAGTTCGTGCTCTCGGCGCGGCGCGCGCGCGACGAGCTGGGGGTGCGGGCGCTCGACATCGCCAAGCGCCTGCTCGACTGGGACGTGCACCCGCCGACCGTGTACTTCCCGCTGCTGGTCGACGAGGCGCTGATGATCGAACCGACCGAAACCGAGCCGGTCGAGCGCCTCGACCACTTCGCCGAAGCGATCGAGGCGATCCTCGAGGAGGCCGAGCGCGACCCCGAGATCGCCCGCAACGCCCCTTACGACACCCCGGTGCGCCGCCTCGACGAGGCCTCTGCCGCGCGCCGGCCGGTGGTGCGGCTCGACCTGGACAGCGTCGCGTCCGTCGGTTAGTAAGCTCCGAGGACGCTGTTCTTTCAACGAGGGAGGAGTCGAATGATCGAGGGCTTGACGCAGAACGACTTCCCGCTCACGCTCGACCACGCGCTGCGGCGGATGGCGCGCGTATACCCAGACTCCCAGGTCGCGACGTTCGACGGCAGCGGCGTCGCCCGCCAGAGCTTCGGCGACACCGTCGAGCGCGCCGAACGGCTGGCAGCGGCGCTGACGCGGCTCGGGATCGGCGCGGGCGATCGGGTCGCGACCTTCGCCTGGAACAACGCGCGCCACTTCGAGCTGTACATGGCGGTGCCGTGCATGGGCGCCGTCCTGCACACGCTCAACATCCGCTTGTTTCCCGACCAGCTCGTCTACATCGTCAACCACGCACGCGACCGCGTGATCTTCGTCGACGCGTCGCTCGTGCCGGCGTTGGCACGTGTCGCCGAGCGCTTCGAGACCGTCGAGCGCTATGTGGTGCTCGGCGATCGTGCTGCGGCTGCGACCGCCGAGGGCGAGCTGCCCGGCGAGGTGCTTGGCTACGAGGAGCTCCTCGCCGCCGAGTCGCCTGGCTACGCGTGGCCCAAACTCGACGAGCGCGCTGCGTGCGGGCTCTGCTACACGAGCGGCACGACTGGCAACCCGAAGGGCGTTCTCTATTCGCACCGCTCGACCGTGCTGCACGCCCTCGGCAGCGCCGTCGGCGAGGCGATGGGCTACTCGAGCGACGACCGCGTGCTGCCCGTCGTGCCGATGTTCCACGTAAACGCCTGGGGCATCCCCTACACGTGCGCGCTCGTGGGCGCCGACCTCGTCTTTCCCGACCGGCACCTGCAGGCCGAGCCCCTCGCGCGGCTCATCGAGGGCGAGCGCGTCACCGTAACCGCCGGCGTTCCGACGATCTGGATGGACCTCTTGCGCTATGCCGACGAGCGCCACCCCGACCTCTCGAGCTTGCGCATGGTCATTTGCGGCGGGGCGGCGGTGCCGCTCGCGCTGATGCAAGCGTTCGAAGAGCGGCACGGCGTGCGCGTCATCCAGGCATGGGGGATGACCGAGATGAGCCCGCTCGGCTCGGTGGCGCGCCCGCCCGCGGGCCTCCCGGCAGACGAGCACTGGCGTCTGCGTGCCACCCAAGGACGGATCGTGCCGCTCGTCGAGGCGCGGATCGTCGACGACGACGGCAACGAGCTGCCCTGGGACGGCCGGTCGGTCGGCGAGCTCGAGGTGCGCGGCCCGTGGATCGCGCGCGACTACTACGAAGACCCGACGGGGCGCGACAAGTTCCACGACGGTTGGTTGCGCACCGGCGACATCGCAGCGATCGACGAGCGCGGCTTCATCCGTATCACCGACCGCGCCAAGGACGTGATCAAATCAGGCGGCGAGTGGATCTCGTCGGTCGAGCTCGAGAACCAGCTGATGGCCCACCCGGCGGTGCGCGAAGCAGCGGTTATCGCGCGGCCCGACGAGCGCTGGAGCGAGCGGCCGCTGGCGTGCGTGGTGCTCGAGCCCGGTCGCAGCGCCGAGCCGGCGGAGCTGCACGAGTTCCTCGCCGAGCGGGTGGCGAAGTGGTGGCTGCCCGACGCGTTCGCCTTCGTCGCCGAGATCCCGAAGACCAGCGTCGGCAAGTTCGACAAGAAGGTGCTGCGGGCCATGCTCGAACGCGGCGAGCTGGCGGTGCAGGAGGCGGTAGCGGCGAGCGAAGTGCGCCGCGGTTGAGGTCGCGCGCACGGCCCGGCGCGTCCCCGGCGCGGCGTAGCGCCCGCCGCCGCCAGCGGCGGGCGTAGACTGCCGGCCGATGCGCATCTTCAGCGGCATCCAGCCGACCGGGCGCAAGCACCTCGGCAACTACATCGGGGCGATACGCCAGTACGTCGACGGTCAGGAGCGCGGCGACCCGGCGATCTACTGCATCGTCGACCTGCATGCGATCACCGTTCCGCACGACCCGCAGGCGCTGCGGCGCTCGGTGTACGACACGCTCGCCTTGCTGCTCGCTGCCGGTCTCGATCCCGACCGCTGCGTCCTTTTCCGCCAGTCGGACATGCCCGAACACACCGAGCTGTGCTGGCTTTTGTCGGCGGTCACCGCCTACGGCGACCTCACGCGCATGCACCAGTTCAAGGAGAAGTCGCAGCGCCAGCGCGAGCTCGTGTCCGCCGGGCTGTTCTTCTATCCAGTGCTGCAGGCGGCCGACATCCTCCTCTACCGCACCGACGAGGTGCCGGTGGGCGAGGACCAGCGCCAACACCTGGAGCTGGCCCGCGACGTCGCCGAGCGGTTCAACGCCCGGTTCGGCGAGATCCTCACGGTCCCCCGCCACCGCATCCCCGAGGTGGGGGCGAAGATCATGGATCTTCAGGACCCCACGAGCAAAATGTCGACCACCACCGAGTCGACGGCCGGTGTGATCTTCATCGACGAGGAGCCCGACGAGATCCGGCGCAAGGTTCGCGCCGCTGTCACCGACCCGGGGCGGGAAATCGTTCGTAGCTCCGACAAGCCAGGGATCAGCAACCTGATCGAGATCATGGCCGTCGTTCGCGGTGTGAACCCTGCCGACGTCGAGCGCGAGTTCGCCGGTCGCGGCTACGCCGAGTTCAAGCAGGCCGTAGCCGAGGCGGTGGTCGAGTTCCTGCGACCGGTGCGCGAGCGCTACCGCGAGCTGCGACCCGACGAGGAGGCGCTCGAGCGCACGCTCGCCGACGGTGCCGAACGAGCGCGCGAGCTCGCCCGGCCGGTGCTCGCCGACGTTCGCCGCGCAATGGGCTTCGGTCCCGCGGTCCGCCAGCCCGTTTAGGCTCGTCTCGATGCACCTCGCCGCCCTCGACCTCGAGCTCGACGCGTTCGAGGGCCCGTTCGACCTTCTGCTAGCGCTCGTGCTCAGCGAAGAGGTCGACCTGCGCGACGTCGAGCTCGCCGCCGTCGTCGTCGCATATGTCGACCATCTCGAGCGCCAGCGACGCCTCGATCTCGAGGCGATCACCGAGTTTCTTGTCCTGATCGCCGCGCTGCTCGAGATCAAGTCGCGCTTGTTGCTGCCCCAGGACGAGAGCGACGACGCGGACGAGCTCGGCCCGCAGGAGGCGGCCGAGGAGCTTCTGGCGCGGATGGTCGAGTACGCGCGCTTCCGCAAGGCAGGTGCGTGGCTGCGCGAACGGCTCGCCGCCGAGTCCGCCTACCGCTTCCGGCAAGTGCCGTTGCCGGCATCTCTGCGCCAGGTGGCGCTCGAAACGGCCCGCCCGGTGTACGACCCGGAGCGGCTGGCGCGCGCGATCGGCGACCTCTTGCGCACGCCGCCGCCGATCGACACCAGCCACGTGCGCCGACCTGTGGTGCCGCTGAGCGACCGCGTCCGCCACCTGCGCGCGCTGCTCAGCGCGCGCGCCACTTTCTCTTTCGACGACGCTGTTCGCGGCGCCGACCGGCTCACCGAAGCGGTGACGTTGCTGGCGCTGCTCGAGCTCTACAAGGCCGGCGAGCTCGATTGGGAGCAGAGCGAACCGTTCGGGCCGATCACGGTGCGCCGCGCAGGGCAGCGGCAGCCGCCCGGATCGAGCGCCGTGGCGCCAATTGCGACGAGCGCTGTCGGCGAGGCGAAGGCGTGACGGTGCCGGGCGACCGCGCTGCGAACCAGCGCCTGTCGGAGCTCGCACGCCGCGCCGAGGCGCTGCTCTTTCTCGCCAGCGAGCCGCTGCGCCTGGAGGCGTTGGCGGAGGCGCTCGAAGCCGACGAAGAGCAGGTGGCGGCGGCCCTCGGCGAGCTGGAACGGGCGCTCGCCGACGGCGGCCACGGTCTCGTCGTGCGGCGCTTGGCCGGGGGGTTCGCGCTCGCAACCCACCCCGACGCGGAGGCCGCGGCGCGACGGTTGTTCGCGCGGCCGCGCACGCCGCCGCTGACGCAGGCCCAGGCCGAGTGCCTGGCGATCGTCGCCTACTTGCAGCCGGTGTCGCGCCCCGAGGTGGCGCGCATCCGCGGTGTCGCTTCGGAGTCGGCGCTCGCCACGCTCGTCGAGCGCGGGTTGATCGAGGAGGCCGGGCGGTCGCGCTTCGGCGCCGTTATGTACCGCACGACGCCGCTGTTCGAGCGTCTGTTCGGGCTCGAGGCGATCGACCAGTTGCCCGATCCGCGCCGCTTCGATCCCTCGCCCGAGGAGGTCGGGGAGCTGCGCGAGCGGCTTCTGCGCGCCGGCGAACAGCGCGCCAGCGACTAGCCGCCCGCCACGGCGGCGAGCGGCTGGCGAGCTGCGAGCTGGCCGCAGGCCGCGGCGATCTCGCGACCGCGCGTCAACCGCACCGTCGCACGCACGCTGCGCTCCTCGAGCGCGCCGCGGAAGGCGTCGATCGCTCGCCGGCTCGAGCCACGGTAGGGGGCGTCGGTGGGGTTGTAGGGGATGAGGTTGACGCAGAACGCCTCGCGCGGGCGCAAGAGAGCGGCTAGCTCGAGCGCCTGCTCGTAGCGGTCGTTGACGCCAGCGAGCATCAGGTACTCGACGAACACCTGGCGCCGGCGGTGCCGCCACCACTCGCGGCAGGCGTCGAGCACGGCAGCGATCGGGTAGCGCTCGTTGATCGGCATCAGCTCGCTGCGCAGGGCGTCGTTCGGGGCGTGCAGCGAGAGCGCCAAGCGCACCGGTGGGCCCTCGCGGGCGAGCCGTTCGATCCCCGGCAGCCAACCGACGGTCGAGATCGCGGTGCGACGGTGGGCGATGCCGATGTCGGGCAACCGCTCGCAGGCCGCGAGCACCGCGTCGAGGTTCATCAACGGTTCGCCCATGCCCATGAAGACGGCGTGTGTCGGTCGCTCGTCGCGCCGGAAGTGCAGCGCTTGGTCGAGGATCTCGGATGCCGTCAGGTTGCGGCCGAAACGCATGCGCCCGGTTTGGCAGAAGGTGCACGTAAGTGGGCACCCCGACTGGCTCGACAAACACAGCGAGCGGCGCCCGTCGCGGTAGCGCATCAACACCGCCTCGAGCGGCTTGCCGTCGGCGGTGCGGAAAAGCACCTTTTCGGTGCCGTCACGGGCGCGGGCGCTTGCGACCACAGCGAGGGTCGAGATCGGCACACGCGCCGCCAGCTCGCGGCGCAGCGCGAGCGGCAGGTCGGTCATCTCCTCCCAGCTCGCGGCGCCGCGCGCAAGCCAACGCCACACTTGGCGCACCCGGTAGGCGGGCTCGCCGAGCTCCTCGATCGTCCGCTCGAGCAACGTCAGATCCACGGCTGCGAGTGTGGCACTCTCGCGGCCGTGCGACTCGCCAAGTACCTCGCCCGCTGTGGTGTCGCCTCCCGGCGCGCGAGCGAGCAGCTCGTGCGCGCCGGGCGTGTCCAGGTCGCTGGCCAAACGGTCACGGATCCCGCGCGCCACGTCGAGCAGGGTGTCGAGGTTACGGTCGACGGTCGGGCGGTGCGCCCCGAACCGCTCGAGGTGTGGGTGCTGAACAAGCCGCGCGGGGTCGTTTCGACCGCCCGCGACCCGCAGGGGCGGCCGACCGTCGTCGATCTTGTGCCTTCGCCGCGGCGCCTGTACCCGGTCGGCCGTCTCGACGCCGACTCGACCGGCCTGCTCGTCCTCACCAACGATGGGAGGCTCGCCGAGCGCCTGATGCACCCCCGTTACGGCGTCGAGCGCGTGTACCGCGTGCGCGTCGTGCCGCCGCGCGTCGATCGCTCGCTCGCCGAGCGGCTGGAGCGGGGTGTGCGGCTCGACGACGGTCCGGCGCGGGCGTTGCGGGCGCGCGTCGT
The DNA here is from genome assembly GCF_028867705.1 of Thermoleophilum album. Lineage (GTDB taxonomy): Bacteria > Actinomycetota > Thermoleophilia > Solirubrobacterales > Thermoleophilaceae > Thermoleophilum. The sequence goes on from NZ_CP066171.1 coordinate 819,368, forward strand.
CGGTCGCGGCGAGCTCGAGATCGTGATGGGCGAGGGGCGCAAGCGCGAGGTGCGGCGCATGCTCGACGCGGTCGGTCGCCGCGTCGTCGAGCTCGAACGGATCCGCATAGGCCCCCTCGATCTCGCCGCCCTCGGGCTCGGGCGCGGCCGGGCACGGCGTCTCGGGGAGCGCGAAATCGCGCTCCTCAAGCGCGCCGCAGGGCTCGTGTAGCGCGGGGCGCGCTGCAGCGCGCGGTCGGGTCGCGGCGGGCTGTTGGCACGGACGGGGTGGACCCGAAGCGAAGAGGTCGTACGCTCTCTCACTGTGCGCGGCTCCGCCTCGCCACGGATAGGTCATGTCCACCTCAAGGTGTCCGATCTTGAGCGAGCGGTCGCCTTCTACCGCGACGTGCTGGGCTTCCGGGTGCGCCAGCGTTTCGGCTCCGAGGCTGCTTTCCTCGCCTCCGACGACTACCACCACCACATCGGCCTGAACACTTGGGAGAGCCGCGGTGGGAGCCCCCCGCCGGCGGGGAGCACGGGCCTCTACCACTTCGCGATCCTCTATCCGACACGCTCCGCCTTGGCCCGGGCGGTGGAGCGCGTGCTCGCGCTCGGCGTACCGCTGGTCGGTGCCGCCGACCACGGTGTCAGCGAGGCGGTGTATCTCGAGGATCCCGATCGCAACGGCATCGAGCTGTATTGGGACCGTCCACGCGAGCTCTGGCCGCGTGCTCGCGACGGTGACGGGGTGGCGATGTACACGCGTCCCCTCGATCTGGCGTCGCTGCTCGCGGAGGCGCACCCTCGCGGCCAGAGCGACAGCAGAGCCGAGCGGTAGGCCCGTGCATCGCGCGGGTCGTGCGCGGGCTGTCTGGAAGAATCGCGAGCGTGCGGCTAAGTGCGCTGCGCGGGGCGACCACCGCGACCGAGAACACGAGCGAAGCGATCCTCGACGCGACCGAGGAGCTGATGCGCGAGCTGCTCGCGCGCAACGATCTCGCCCCCGACGATCTCGTCAGCTGCATCTTCACGGTCACGCCCGACCTCGACGCCGAGTTCCCGGCGGTCGCCGCCCGCCGTCTGGGGCTCGACCGCGTTCCGCTTCTTTGTGCGCAAGAGATCGGCGTGCCCGGGTCGCTGCCGCGGACCGTGCGTGTTCTCGTGCACTGCTACTTGCGGCCGGGCACCGAGCCCCGGCACGTCTACCTGCGCGAGGCCGCGTCGTTGCGAAGCGATCTCAGCGCCGCCCAGTAGCGTGGGGGTCGGGTCCGTGACGATCGAGTTCAACCGCCGTCTGGAAGCGATTCCCTACTACCCGGCCGCCGACGCCTACGGCGACGGTCGCGATCTCGTACTGCTGGCCTCCAACGAGACACCGTTCGCACCGCCGCCAGCGGTACGCGAAGCGATCGCCGACCGGCTCGCAACGCTAAACCGCTACCCCGACCCCGACAAGAGCGAGCTCCGCCGGCGAATCGCTGCTCGCTGCGGCGTGCCGAGCGAGATGATCGTCGTCGGCAACGGCTCGTGCGAGATCCTGCTCGGCGCCGCGCAGGCGCTCCTCGAGCCGGGTGCCGAGGTGGTGTTCGCCTGGCCGTCGTTTTCCGTCTACCCCCAGCTCGCTGCGCTCACCGGCGCGCGCGAGATCCGCGTGCCGCTCGACAGCGACGACCGCCACGACCTCGACGCGCTCGCCCGCGAGGTGACCGCCGCCACGCGCCTGGTTTTGGTTTGCAACCCCAACAATCCCACCGGCACCGCGCTGCCGCTCGACGCGATCGACGAGCTCGCCGCTGCGCTGCCGCGCCACGTCTGTTTGCTTGTCGACGAGGCTTACGTCGAGTTCTCGACGCTGCAGGATCCTGACGAGTCGCTCGAGCTGGTCCGCCGCTACCCGAACGTAGTGCTGTTGCGGACCTTCTCGAAGGTCTACGGCCTTTGCGGCCTGCGCTGCGGCTACGCGATCGGGCCCGAGAGCTTCCGCATCGCCTGCGAGAAGGTGCGCCAGCCGTTCACCGTGAACACGTTGGCGCAAGCGGCCGCGGCGGTGGCGATCGACCTCCAGGACGAGGTCGAGCGCCGCGTCGAGCGCACAGCCGTGGAGCGCGAGCACGTCGTCGGGGAACTGCGCGCGCGCGGCCTGCGCGTCGCCGACAGCCAGGCCAACTTCTGTTGGGTCGAGCTCGGCGGTCGCGATGACCGCGCTATCTGCGACGAACTGGCGCGCCGCGGGGTGATCGTTCGCGCCGGCAGCGCGCTCGGCGGCCCTGGCCACCTGCGCGTCACGTTCGGCACGCGCGCCGAGAACGACCGCTTCCTCGCCGCGCTTGACGCGGCGCTCGCTGCTGGCGGCGGTGATCGTGCAGATCGCCCGGTGTCGCGAAACCGCTAGCGCTCTGCTATCTGTACGGCAAGCAATGGGCGACCTTGCGCGACCCCGCGATCGGCGAGCTCGCACGCCTCGTGCCGGCGAGGCCGCCGCTGCGCGCGTGCCCGGGTCGGCGCGCTACTACCGCTGGTATTGGCGATTTAGCTAGGCGTCCGGCGCCCGAGAGGTCTCGCCCGCACCCGCCGGACGCCGACCGCGGCCGTCGCCGCGCAGCGGGCCGAAAGTTCACGGCAAGCGAGCCGACGTAGTCTTCCAGGAGGCAGGAGCGACAGAGCGATGATGATCGTGATGAAAGAGGGAGCGACCGACGACCAAATCGCCGAGGTCGTCGAGCGCATCGAGTCGGTCGGGGCGCGCGCACACATCTCGCGGGGCGAGTTCGTGACCGTGATCGGGGCGATCGGCAGCCACGACGACGAGGTGGCCGGTCTCGGGCTCGAGGACCATCCCGCTGTCGACCGCGTGATGCCGATCATGCGCCCCTACAAGCTCGCGTCGGCGCAGTTCCGCCACGGCGAGCGAACGGTGATCGACGTCGACGGGCGCCGCATCGGTGGCGACCACTTCGCGGTCATCGCCGGTCCTTGCACGGTCGAGTCGCGCGAGGTGATGCTCGAAGCGGCACGGGCGATGCGTGACGCCGGCGCGCAACTCTTGCGCGGCGGCGCCTATAAGCCGCGCACGTCGCCGTACTCGTTCCAAGGTCTCGGCGAGGCAGGGCTCGAGCTCCTGCGCGAGGCGAAGGAAGAGACCGGTCTGCCGATCGTCACCGAGGTAATGGACGTGCGCGACGTCGAGCGCGTCGTTGCGGTCGCCGACGTCGTCCAGCTCGGTGCGCGCAACATGCAGAACTACACGCTGCTCACCGAGGTCGGGCGCGCCGGCAAGCCAGTGCTGCTCAAGCGCGGCCTCGCGGCCACGCTCGACGAGCTGCTGATGGCGGCCGAGTACGTGCTCAAGGAGGGCAACCCCAACGTCATCCTCTGCGAGCGCGGCATCCGCACCTTCGAGTCCAGCTACCGCTTCACGCTCGACCTCATGGCGGTGCCGGTGCTCAAGGAGCTCACGCACCTGCCGGTGATCGTCGACCCGAGCCACGCCGCGGGGCGCCGTTCGCTCGTCGAACCGCTGTCGCTCGCGGCGGCTGCCGCCGGGGCGGACGGTCTCATCGTCGAGGTCCACCCGTGCCCCGACGAAGCCGTCTGCGACGGCCCCCAGCAGCTGCGCACCGAGGGTTTCGCCGACTATCTGCGCCGCGTCGAGCAGGCGGCCGAGCTCGCCGGCAAGACGATCCAGGCGGGCGTGTAGGGAAGCCTGGCGCGCGGTGCGGATCGCGGTTCTCGGCGTCGGCCTGATCGGCGGTTCGATCGCGCTCGCCGCGCGCCAGCGTGTTCCCGACGCCACGGTCGTCGGTTGGGATCCCGCTCCCGACGCGCTCGCCCGGGCGCGCGAACGGGGGGCGCTCGACGAGGCCGCGCCGTCGCTCGCCGAGGCGCTAGCAGGCGCCGGGGCGTGCTTTCTTTGTGCGCCGGTGGGGCAGCTCGCCGACCTCGCCGCAGCGGCGCTCGCGGCGGCGCCGCGCGACTGCGTGGTGAGCGACGTCGGGTCGGCGAAGGCGCCGCTCGCTCGCGCCAGCCGCGACGAGCGGTTCATCGGCGGCCATCCGCTGGCGGGCGCAGAGACAGCCGGCGTGGAGCACGCACGCGGCGACCTGTTCGACGGCGCCGTCTGGTACCTTACGCCGACCCCCCACAGCTCGGGCATCCTCTACGAGCGGTTGCACCGGCTGATCGTCACGTTCGGTGCGCGGCCAGTGGCGATCGACGCCGACCGCCACGATCGCCTGGTCGCGGCGGTCAGTCATCTTCCGCACGTGCTAGCCAACGTGCTCGCGGTGAACGCCGCTTGCGCTGCCGAGCGCGAGCGCGAGCCGGTGCCGCCGCTAGCGCCGAGCTTGCGCGACGCCACCCGTGTCGCGGGCGCCAACAGCGACATCTGGACCGACATCTACCTCGCCAACCGCGACGCGATCGCCGACGAGGTCGAGCGTGTACGCGCCGCGCTCGGCGAGGTGGTGGCGGCGCTGCGGCGCGGCGATCCGGGCTGGGTGCGCGACTGGAACGAGCGGGCGCGCGCGGCTCGCCGCACGCTCGTCGAGCGCGACCTCGCCGAGGGGCCGCTGCACGAGCTCGCGTTCGTGGTTCCGAACCGGCCCGGCGTGGTGGCGCAGGTGGCTCTCGGGTTGAGCCGGGCGGGCGTAAACATCGCCGACCTCGCGCTGGCGCCCGCGGCCGACATGCGCTCCGGTGCGATCACGGTGTGGGTGGCCGGCGACGAGCAGGCCGACCGGGCGCGCGAGGTGATCGAAGGTCTCGGCTTCGCGGTGGCGGAGCGCTGAGAGGCGTACAGCGGTGATGGCGCGGCGCTGAGATGGCGGAACGCAGATTCGAACCGAGCGGCCCGGTGCGCGGCGAGTACGTGCCGCCCGCCGACAAGTCGATCTCGCACCGCGCCGCCCTGCTGGCGGCGATGTGCGACGAGCCGGTGGCGATCCGCAACTACCTCGACGCTGCCGACACCCGCTCGACCCTCGAGGCGCTCGAGCGCTTGGGGGCGGGGGTCGAGCGGCGCGATGGCGAGCTCCTTGTGCGCGGCGTCGGTCTACGCGGGGCGCTCGAAACCACCGGGGGGCTGCTTGACGTCGGCAACTCGGGCACGTTGATGCGCATGCTGCCCGGATGGCTGGCCGGCCAGCCGGGGCGCAGTTGGCGTATCGACGGGGACGAGTCGATCCGTCGTCGGCCCGTCGACCGCATAGCGCGTCCGCTCGCTGCGATGGGGGCCGAGATCGAGATGCGCGCCGGCCGCTTCCCCCCGTTCATGGTCACAGGCGGCCGACTGCACGGCATCCGCTACGAGCTACCGATCGCGAGCGCCCAGGTGAAGTCGTGCGTGCTGATCGCCGGTCTGCTGGCGGAGGGTGCCACCGAGGTCGTCGAGCCGGTGCCGAGCCGCGACCACACCGAGCGCTTTCTCGCCCGCGCCGGCGTGCCGTTCACGAAAGACGGACACGCCTTGCGGGTGTGCCCGGTCGACGAGCTCGAGCTCGAAACGGTGGAGGTCCCGGGCGATCCTTCCTCGGCGGCGTTCATGGTGGCGGCCGCGATCCTCGTGCCCGGGTCGCGGCTCGTGGTGCGCGGTGTTGGGCTCAACTGGACGCGCTGCGGTTTCTTCGCGATCGCCGAGCGGATGGGGGCGGTGCTGGTCGGCGAGCGTGAAGCGGCCGGGGCGTTCGCCGCCGACGAGCCGATCGGCGAGCTTGACGTGGCGGCAGGGCCGCTGGAAGGCACCACGGTCGGTCCCGACGAGGTGCCGCTGGCGATCGACGAGCTGCCGCTCGTCGCGCTCCTGGGAGCTTTTGCGGAGGGGGAGACGGTCGTGCGTGGCGCTGGCGAGCTGCGCGTCAAGGAGTCCGACCGCATCGCCGCTGTTTGCAGCAACCTGCGCGCGCTCGGGGCGGACATCGAGGAGCTCCCCGACGGCTTCGTGGTGCGCGGCAGCGGCGCGCCGCTGCGCGGCGGGGTGGTCGACGCCCACGGCGACCACCGCTTGGCGATGCTCGGGGCGGTCGCGGGGCTCGCCTCCCGCGAAGGCGTGGTGGTGCGGGGGATCGAGGCCGCTGCCGTCTCCTACCCGGACTTCGTCGCCGACCTCGCATCTCTGTGCGGGCGCTAGCGGCCGCTGTCGGCGCTGTTCGGGCCGTACCCTTGCGGCGATGATCGTCGCGATCGACGGCCCCGCTGGCGCGGGCAAGAGCACCGTTGCGCGGGCGCTCGCCGAGCGCCTCGGTTTCCGCTACCTCGACACCGGTGCGATGTACCGCGCGGCGGCGCTCGCCGCGAGCCAGCAGCCCGACCGCGCCCCCGCCGACGTTGCACGCGCGGCGCGGATCGAGTTCGCCCCCGACGGCCGCGTTCTCCTCGACGGCGTCGACGTCACCGCCGCGATCCGCACTGCCGACGTCGCCGAGGCGGCGTCGCGGATCGCCGCCGACCCGGCGGTGCGCGAGGCGCTCGTCGCCAAGCAGCGTGAGCTTCTTGCCGATGGAGACTGGGTAGCCGAGGGGCGCGATATCGGCACGGTCGTAGCGCCGAACGCCGAGATCAAGGTTTTTCTCGACGCCGACGCGCGCGAGCGCGCGCGCCGCCGTGCCGCCGACACTGGCCGCGACCCCGAGGAGGTTCTGCGCGAGCAGGAGGTGCGCGACCGCCGCGACAGCGAGCGCCAGCACTCGCCGCTGCGCCCGGCCGGCGACGCGGTCACGATCGACACCACAGCGCTGTCGCTCGACGACGTCGTCGCGCGGATCGCCGCTCTCGTTGCGCGCAAGAGCGAAGCTGCTGCTGGGGGTGGGGGGCGCAGTCGCGACGGTCGCCCGCGCGTCGCGGTCGTCGGCTTCCCGAACGTCGGCAAGTCGACGCTCGTGAACCGCCTGGCGGGCGTGCGCGAGGCGGTCGTCGACTCGGCGCCGGGCGTGACGCGCGATCGCAAAGAGGTCACGGCCGAGTGGGGAGGGCACGAGCTTGTGCTGGTCGACACAGGCGGTGTCGACGAGGCCGACGACGGCGTGATCCAACGCCAGGTACGCGCGCAAGTGGAGCGTGCCCTCGCCGAAGCCGATGTCGTGCTGCTCGTGTGCGACGCGCGCGCCGGGCTGCGTCCCGGCGACGCCCAGCTTGCGCGACTGGTGGCGCGCGCCGGCAAGCCGGCGCTCGTCGTCGCCAACAAAATCGACGATGTCCGCCAGGTCGGTCTCGCCCAGGAGTTTTGGCGGCTCGGGCTCGGCGAGCCGCTCGCGGTGTCGGCGATCCACGGGCTCGGCAGCGGCGATCTGCTCGACCGCATCGTCGCGCTGCTGCCGCCCCCGGCAGCCGCCCCTGATGTCCCGCCACCGGAAACAGCCGCCGCCGCGCCGCCCCCAGCCGGCGCTGCCACGGCGGCCCCACAGCGCGCACCCGCCTTTGCGCCCGACCGTCTGCCGCAGCTCGCACTGATCGGCCGCCCGAACGTCGGTAAGTCGTCGCTGCTCAACCGCCTGTTCGGCGACGAGCGGGTGGTCGTGACCCCGATCGCGGGCACCACACGCGACGCGATCGACACCGAGGTGGAGTTCGCCGGGCGGCGTTTCGTGCTCGTCGACACCGCGGGCATCCGCAGGCGCGGGCGTATCGACCAGCCCGCCGAGTGGTACGCCCGCCTGCGCTCGGAGCGCGCGGCCGAACGCGCCGACGTGGCGATCGTCGTCTGCGACGCCAGCGAGGGCGTCACGAGCGACGATCTGCGCATCGCCGAGCTGGCGATGCGCGCCCACTGCGCGACGGTGATCGCCCTCAACAAGTGGGACGCGACGCGCTGCGATATCGAGGAGGCGAAGGCACGCGTGGCCGCGCGCCTGCGCCAGCGCCCGCCGGTGATCGCCGTCTCGGCCCACACCGGGCGCGGGCTGAAGCGCCTGGTCGCCACCGCGCTCGAGCTCGCGGCACGCGTTCACGAGCGCTTGCCGACGCCGGTTCTGAACCGGTTCCTCGCCGAGGTCGTCGCGGCGCGCCAGTCGCCAGCGGTGCGGGGCAAGCGCCTGCGTACCTACTACTTCACCCAGTACGACACCGCACCGCCGCGCTTCGCCCTGCAGGTCTCCGACCGGTCGCTGGTGGCCCGCGACTGGGTCCTTTTCCTCGAAAACCGCTTGCGCGAGCGGTTCGCTCTCGAAGGCGTGCCGCTGGTTATCGACCTGCGCGAGCGCTCCGGGCGGCGACCCGCTTCCGCGCGTGGCCGCAGGCGGGTATCTTGAAGGTCGGCGCAAGCGCGAACCCGCCGCGCTGCCGGACGGATGCTTGCGAGCGGCACCTCTCCCACCTCTGCGTCACTGTCAAGCGGTCAATCACGGAGAACAGATGCGTCTGAGCGAAAACGAGTTCCTCTTCACCTCCGAGTCGGTCACCGAGGGGCATCCCGACAAGATCGCCGACCAGATCTCCGATTCGGTTCTCGACGCTGTCCTCGCCGAGGACCCGGACGGGCGCGTGGCGTGCGAGACGCTCGTCAACACCGGCCTTGTGATCATCTCGGGCGAGATCACCACCGACGCCCACATCGACTTCGTCGAGATCGCGCGCGAACGGATCCGCGAGATCGGCTACACCGACGCCGCCTTCGGCTTCGACTGCCACACCTGCTCGGTGCTGTGCGCAATCGACAAGCAGTCGCCTGACATCGCGCAGGGGGTGAACAAGGCGCTCGAGGCGCGCAAGGGCGAGGCCGACGAGTTCGACATCGCCGGCGCCGGCGACCAGGGGATGATGTTCGGCTACGCCACGCGCGAAACACCCGAGCTGATGCCGCTGCCGATCCAGCTCGCGCACACGCTGGCGCGCCGGCTGGCCGAGGTGCGCAAGGACGGCACGCTCGACTACCTGCGTCCCGACGGCAAGACACAGGTGACCGTGCGCTACGTCGACGAGCGGCCGGTCGAGATCGTCAAGCTGCTGATCTCGACGCAGCATGCCGAGGGCAAGGACGCCGAGCGCGACATCAAGCCCGATCTGTGGGAGCACGTGGTGCTGCCGGTGCTCGGCGAGCGCTACGGCGACATGTTCGACGAGGCACAGCTCAAGCGCAGCTTCCTCGTCAACCCCACCGGCAAGTTCGAGATCGGCGGCCCGATGGGCGACTGCGGACTGACCGGCCGCAAGATCATCGTCGACACCTACGGCGGCATGGCTCGCCACGGCGGCGGTGCCTTCTCGGGCAAGGACCCCTCGAAGGTCGACCGTTCGGCTGCCTACGCGGCGCGCTACGTCGCTAAGAACGTCGTCGCCGCGGGGCTAGCTGATCGGTGCGAAGTGCAGGTCGCCTACGCGATTGGGGTCGCCCGTCCGGTTTCGCTGATGGTCGAGACGTTCGGGACCGAGCGCGTGCCGAAGGCACGGATCCTCGAGCTGATCGACGAGAACTTCGACTTGCGGCCGCTCGCGATCCGCAAGCACCTCGACCTGCACCGCCCGATCTACCGCAAAACGGCAGCGTACGGGCACTTCGGTCGCGAGGAGCCGGAGTTCACCTGGGAGCGCACCGACAAGGCCGAGGCGCTGCGCACCCAGGCTGGGCTCGAGCGCGACGCAGCGCCGGCGAGCGCCTAGGAAAAGACGTCCGGAAAGAGGTGAGCGGCGCGCCGTGGCGCGCCGCTCACCGTGCGGTTCCTGGTCGGCAGCGCCTCAGCAGCGGACGCGGGTGCGCGCTACGTAGGAGCGGCCGTTCTCGTCGACCCCGCTCACCTCGACCAGGCGCTGCTTTCGGTTCTGGCAGGCGATCGACGAGAAGTAGCCGACCTTGCGTGTGCGGCCGGCGACGCGCGCCTTGCCGACGATCCGACGGAAGCGCCCATCGAGTCGCTTGACGAGGATTGTGAGCCCGGCGATGTGGCGCAGTTCGGGCGGCACCGTGAACTCGATCCCGCCCGCCGGCTTGCCGCCCAGTCGCGGCGTGATGAAACGCCCTGGCAGCACGTTCTGGGGCGGCGACTGGACGGGACACGGCGGGTCGGGGCTGACATCAAGCCGGATCGCCAACCCGGTGCCGGTGTTGTAGAAGGTGGTAGCGAGGTTGCAGGTCGGCGTCGTGGCGACCGGCTCGCCCGGCACCCCATACCACACCTCGATCGTGCCGGTGCCGACCTTGGCCCGTTTGCAGACCTTGGCGTGGTCTCCGCTCGAGGCTTGCGCCAGCGTGCAGCGCCCGGCGATCTTCGGGAACACGCGCCCCCCCTGGATGACGATGCGGTAGCGCTCGAGCGGGGCGACGATCACGCCGCCAGGCGGATGGATCTCGGCGCTGAAGGAGAGATCCTTCGCTAGCGGCTTGGTAGGCGATCCTGACCCGTAGGGGAGACCCCTGCCCTTGACCGTAATCAGGTTCTGGGCGTCGACGGCGCCGCTCGCCGCTGCGGCGAGGGCCACAGCCGCCAACGCCCCGGCTGACGCCGCGGCGGCGACCACGGACCGCCGCGGCCGGTGCGATGACGCGCTTGGCATCGTCCTCCTTCCTCCTCCTTGCGATCACGCCAGCAGAGGTGGCGTATCTCTCGCTCCCTCAAGACGTCGCTCGCTCCGGCGCGTCCCGCGAAGCGCCGACACGGCAACGTTCGATGTAACAACATTTCATGACGCATGCGGCGATGTCAAGGAGGAACCGAGCCGTGGGCGGTGCGGGCGATCCGGTCGAGAGCGGTCCGGACGCGACGAAAGGCCGGAAAAAGCGAGGAGCCCGGACCGTGGTCCGGGCTCCCGCACCCTCCGCCCGCACGGGAACGAGCGGAGACGACTCGCGCTCGTGCGCTAGCAGCGCACGCGCCGCGACACCGTCACCGACTTGCCGTCCTCGCCGGTGAACACCACCTGCGCGTAGCGGTACTTCTTGCTGTCGCAGGCGATCGAGCCGATGTAGGGGACACGCACGCGCTTACCGCGAATGCGGACCACCCGCGTCTGGCGGAAGATCTCGCTCTTCACGTAGCGCACCGGCACGTCGAGACCGCCCGGATGCAGCAGCTCCTGCGGCACCGTGAACTTGAGACCGCTCGACGGCTTGCGACGCACGCGCGGCTTAGTCCACTTGGCGATGATCGACTGGCCGCTGATCGGGCAAGGAATCGTCGCCGGCGCCTGGAACGGCCCTTGCGCCGGGTCGAGACGCAGCGCCACGCGGCCGCGCGACATGTTGTACATCACCAGATCGATCTGGCAGGTGCCCGCCGCTTGCGCGAGCGGTTGGCCAGCCTTGCCGATCGTCGCGATCACCGTGCCCTTGCCGACCCGCGCCTTCTTGCACTTCTGGGCGAGGACGTTTGGGTCGGGGTTGTTGACCTGGTTGTCTGGACAGGTCGGGAAGTACTTGGCGAACTGAGTGCCGCCCTGGATGCGGAACTCGTACGACTTCACCGGCACCGGCACGGTGTTGTCGTCGCTGTCAACCCAGTACTCGATGACGAGGTTCTTGGGAAGCGGCTTCTTCGGCGAACCCGAGCCGTACGGCTTGCCGAAGCCGTCGGCGCGGTACACGTTCGCCGCGTAGGCAACCGCCGCTACGACGAGACTCGCGACCAAGGCGAGCGCTGCGCCGAGCGCCAGTCTCCGTTTCGATCGCATCGTTCTCCTCCTTGCGCTGCTGTGGACAAACCGACCAGGGGGCTCTTTCGCTCTACAACACGCGCCCGTCCCGAAAGTCGCGGCGCGGGCGACGCGGTTGCGGACTGTGCCGACGCCCCCGTCGCCGACCGTCCGCTCTCACCTGTTCGCGCATCCTAGCCCTCCGCCCTGCTGCGACAACCCCGGCAGGTGTCACCGGGCGTCCGGAAGCGCACCAGCGCCTGCGCGCTCACGCTTTTCGGAGTCCCGCGAGCGCCGCCGCTCGACCGTTTAGCGTCCGCGCCCGTGGCGCAGGCGATCGCAAGGGTGTGGCCGCTCGTGACGACGCGCGCTCTCGCCGGCCCCCTCGACTACCGCGTCGACGACGAGTTCGAGGGAGCGGTGACCCCGGGCGCGTTGCTCGTCGTGCCGCTCGGGCGCCGTCAGGTGGTCGGCGTCGTCGGCGAGCTCGCCGACCAGAGCGCTGTCCCCGCCGACCGGCTGCGCTCGCCGCGCGCCCTGCTCGCCGAAGCGCTGCCCGAGCATCTCGTCGGCTTCTGTCGGTGGCTAGCCGCACGCTACTGCTCGACGCCCGCGCGTGCCTTCGCTCTCGCCTTGCCCCCCGGCATCGGCCGCGGCGGCGGCGCCGAGCGGCGGCGGCGGATCGTCGCCGAGCTCACTGCCGCTGGTAGCGAGCTGCTCGCCGCAGCCGACGGGGCGGGCGTCGCCACCCCCCTCGGTGCGCTCCAACGACGGCTGCTCGCGGCGCTAGCCGCAGGGCCGCAAAGCGCCGAAGCGCTCGACGCCGCCATCGGCCGGCCGGCGCGGCCGAGCTTGCTGCGTCTCGAGCGCCGCGGGCTCGTCCGTGTGCGCCGCAGCGGAACGGTCGCGCGACCCGCGGCCACGGCCGCGGTCGGGCGCGCACACGAGGCTGCTTCGCGGCTGACCGCCGACCAGGAGCGTGCGCTCGCCGCGATCGAGCGCGCTCTCGCCGAGCCGGCGCCGGCGCCGCTGCTCTTGCACGGCGTGACCGGCAGCGGCAAGACCGAGGTCTACCTGCGGGCGGCCGCCCGCTGCCTCGAGCAGGGACGCGACGTGCTCGTCCTTGTTCCCGAGATCGCCCTCGCGCCGCAGACGGTGGCGCGCTTCCGGGCGCGGTTCGGCGACACGGTCGCGTTGCTTCACTCCGGCCTTTCGGCGGCTGCGCGCCGCGGCGAATGGGAGCGCTTGCGTAGCGGGCGCGCACGGATCTGTGTCGGCGCGCGCTCAGCGCTGTTTGCGCCCCTCGCGCGGCTCGGCCTCGTCGTTGTCGACGAGGAGCACGACGACGCCTACAAGCAGGACCAGGATCCACGCTACGACGCTCGCCGCGCGGCCGAGGAGCTCGCGCGCCGCAGCGGCGCGCTACTGCTCGCGGGGAGCGCGACGCCGCGCGTCGACAGCTTCGTGCGGTGGCGAAGGATCGAGCTGTCGCGGCGCGCCGACGGAAGCGCACTGCCGCCGGTCGAGGTCGTCGCGGCGCCCGCCCCTGGCCGACTCACGCAAACGGCGGTCGACGCGCTCGAGGAGCTCGTGCGCCGCCGCGGCAAGGCGATCGTGCTCCTCAACCGACGCGGTTTCGCGCCCTATGCAAGTTGTCGCTCCTGCGGCGAGACGCTCGGCTGCCCGAACTGCGACGTCGCGCTGGTTTACCACCGCGCGCAAGGCGCGCTGCGCTGCCACCACTGCGGCCACGCCGAAGCGCTGCGCGGGCGCTGTCGCAACTGCGGCTCGGTGTCGCTAGCGCTCGCTGGTGCCGGCACCGAACAGCTCGAAGCGGCGCTCCGAGCGATCGTCGCCCCGCTTCCTGTGTTCCGGCTCGATGCCGACACCGCCACCGGCGCCAGCGACGAGCTCCTCGCGCGCTTCGAGGCGGCAGACGCCGGGGTGCTGGTCGGCACCCAGCTCGTAGCCAAGGGCCACGACTTCGCCGGGATCGAGCTAGGGCTGGTGGTCGCCGCCGATGCGGCGCTGGCGATCCCCGACTACCGCGCCCAGGAGCGCGTCTTCCAGCTCGTCACCCAGCTCGCCGGACGCGTCGGCCGCGGCGGGTGCGGCGGTCGTGTGATCGTGCAGGCGCGCGACCCTAACGCCCGTGCCCTGCGCTACGCAGCCAACCACGACAGCACCGGCTTCGTGCGCGAGGAGAGCGAGTGGCGGCGGACGCTCGGCTATCCGCCGTTCGTCGAGCTCGTCTACCTCGAGCTGCATAGCACCACGGCGGGTCGCGAGCTCGCCGCGGCCGACGCTCTGCGCGCCGCGTTGGCCGAGCGCGGCGTGCAGGCGCTGGGCCCGGCGCCCCTCTTTCGGCGCGCCGGCAAGTACCGGGCGCGGCTAGTGGTGAAAGCCGCGCCGCCGGCCGATGCCGAAATCGGCGCGGTGCGGGAGGCGGTCGACGCTCTCGTCGCGCGGCGCTCGTTCCGCGACGTCGCGGTAGCCGTAGACGTCGACCCCTGCTAGCGGGAAATGCACGGGGCGCCGGGAGGGGCCAGTCGCGGCGTACACTCGCGTCCGTGACGGACGCCGACGAAAGCCGCGAGATCGCCGTCGAAGAGACGGTCGAGGGCGAGGTGCGCGAGCCGGTCGGGCTCGATCCCGAAACGGCGGCGCGCCGCGAGCGGGCGCTCGCCGAGATCCGTCAGTACGGCGATCCGATCCTGCGCGCGCGCGCCACCCCGGTCGCCCGTTTCGACGACGTCCTTAGAGCCGAGGCCGAGCGGATGATCGCGCTGATGCGCGACGCTCTCGGCATCGGACTCGCCGGTCCGCAGGCGGGGCTCGCCTTGCGTATCGTCGTCTACCAGATCGACGAAGAGGCAGAACCACGCGTGCTCGTCAACCCCGAGCTCCTTTGGCGCAGCGAAGAGCTCGAGGTCGCCGAGGAGGGCTGTCTTTCGCTACCTGGCGTTCACGTCGACGTCGAGCGGCCGCTGGCCGTTCGGGTGCGCGCGTGCGACCTCTCGGGCGAGCCGTTCGAGATCGCAGCCGAGGGGCTCGAGGCGCGCGTCATCCAGCACGAGATCGACCACCTCGACGGTGTTCTGATCCTCGACCGCGCGCCGCGCGACCAACGGCGGGCGGCGATCCGCCAGCTGCGCGAGCGCGCAGCGGCCGCGCGCGGCGACCAGGGGGGCGGCGTGTTGGCCGGTCAGGGTGAGCTGGCCAGCAGCTCGTAACCAGGCAGCGTCAGAAACTCGCCGAGCTCGTGTGCGAAAACGAGCTCGCGCACGAGACGCGCGGCGTCCCCGAGGCGACCCAGTGCCGGCCAGTCGGCTGCCGCCTCAAGCCCCTTGCGGGCAAGCTCGTAGGCGTCATCGAAGGCGCCACGCGCCAACGCCGCGTCGATCGTGCGACCGTCGGCGAGGTCGGCGCGGTGGCGCAGCCACTGCCACACCTGGGCGCGACAGATCTCGGCGGTGGCGGCATCCTCCATCAGACCGTGGATCGCGACAGCGCCGCGACCCGACAGCCAGGTGGCGACGTAGCGGAGAGCGACCTCGAACGCTCCCACCAACCCCTCCCAGGTGCGCTCGCCCGGTGTGCGGTCGAGAGCCAGCAGGTCGGCGGCGGTGACCGCAACATCCTCGCGCAAGCGGTGACGTTGGTCGCTGCGCTCGCCGAGCACGCGGTCGAACTCGGCCCGCGCCGTGGCCACCGTGTCCGGGTGGGCCACCCAGGTGCCGTCGAAGCCGTCGTCGGCCTCGCGGCGCTTGTCGGCGGCCACCGCCGCCAGCGCTCGCTCACGCGCAGCGGCGTCGGTGCGCGACGGAATCGCAGCGGCCATGCCGCCGATAGCTTGCGCGCGCCGCCGGTGGCAGGTGCGCACGAGCAGCTCGGTGTAGGCGCGCATGAAGGGAACCGTCATCGTCACCTCGCTGCGGTCGGGCAAGAGCGCCCAGCGGTGCGCGCGCAGGCGCTTGATCGCCGAGAAGATGTAGTCCCACCGTCCGGCGTTCAGGCCGAGCGCGCGCTCGCGCAACTCCCAGAGGATCTCGTCCATCTCGAACGCCGCCGGCAGCGTTTCGATCAGCACCGTGACGCGCACCGTGCCGCGCTCGAGCCCGAGCTCGTCCTCGCACAAGCGCAACGCCTCGTTCCAAAGCCGCGCCTCGCGATGGGATTCGAGCTTCGGCAGATAGAGGTAGGGACCGCTTCCCAGCGCTAGCAGCTCGTCGGCACAGTTGGCGAGAAACAGCGCGGCGTCGACGAACGCGCCTGCCACGGGTTCTCTGGCCCAAGCGAGATGCCGCTCGGGCAGGTGCAGCCCGCGGACGCGCACGAGCAACGTCGCGGGATCCTCGCGCAGGTGGTAGCTGCGGCCGTCCGGTGCCACGAAGGTGATCGTGCGCCGCACGGCGTCGAGGACGTTGGCGTGACCCTCGACGATGTTGCGCCAGGTCGGTGCGGTGGCGTCCTCGAAGTCGGCCATGAAGCAGCTTGCGCCCGAGTTGAGCGCGTTGATCACCATCTTGCGGTCGGGCGGGCCGGTTATCTCGACGCGGCGATCGCGTAGGTCGGCGGGCGGCTCCGGCACCGACCACTCGCCCTGGCGCAGGTCCGCTGTCGCCGGCAGAAAGTCGAAGAGCTCGCCAGCGTCGAGCCGCTCTTGCCGCTCGCGTCGCGCCGCCAAGAGGCGGCGCCGCTCGCTCTCGAGCTCGTCGTGCAGGCGCTCCACGAGCCGCAACGCCCGCGGGGTGAGCACGTCGCCGTCGCGAGCGCCGCGAGGAGCGCGGATCTCGACCCTCGTCGGCTGTTCCGGCACGGCGCGCAACATTAATTGCTGTCCCCGCGCCACGTCCGGGAGTCCTTGTTCGACGCAAGGCGCCCCCCGAGGCACGGGCGTGCGCGGTTCGTCGCACTACGCTGGCGGCTGTGCGAACGGTTTTCCTCGGCACCTCCGAGCTCGCCGCAGCGGTGCTGGAACGCCTGGCTGCGAGCGCCCACCGCCCGACCCTGGTCGTGACTCGTCCCGACCGGCCGCGGGGCCGTGGTCAGCGGCTCGAGTCCCCACCCGTCGCGCACGCGGCGCGCACGCTAGGGATTCCGGTCTACCAGCCCGAGAACGTCAACGCGTCCGACGCGCTTGCGAAGATTGCGGACGAGCAACCGCAGGTGCTGTGCATGTGTGCCTACGGTGCGCTCCTGGGGGACGAACTGCTCGCTCGCTGGGAGGTGTTGAACGTCCACCCCTCGTTGCTTCCACGCTGGCGCGGCGCGGCGCCGCTCGAACGCGCGCTCGAGGCGGGCGATCCTGTGACCGGGGTTTCGATCATGCTCACGGCGCGCGAGCTCGACGCCGGGCCGGTGGTGTTGCAAGCCGCCGAGCCGATCCTCGCAAGCGACGATTGGGGCAGCCTCTCGGCTCGCATCGCGCCGCTCGCCGGCGATCTCCTCGTCCGCGCGCTCGATCTGCGCCCACCCGCACGGCCCCAGCCCGCCTACGGTGTCACCTACGCGCCCCGGATCGAGAGAGAGGAGCGCCGCCTCGACCCGGCGCTCGGCTGCGAACGGCTCGAACGGCGCGTGCGGGCGTTCTCGCCGCACATCGGCTGCTACGTCGCGCTCGCCAGCGTGGACGAAGAGGCAGATGGCGGCGAGCGACCAGCCGTAGACGGCAAGCGCTCGCAGCAGCGTCTCGGCGTGCTCGCGGCGCGCGCTCTGCCCGGGGCGCCGAGCGGCGCGCAGCCCGGGTCGCTCGTCGCAAGCGGCGAGCGCCTGTTTTTCGTCGCCGTCGATGGGCTGCTCGAGCTTCAGCGCGTGAAAGCGCCAGGACGCAGGGCGCTCTCGGCGGCGGAGTTCCTGCGCGGGCACGGGCGCACCGTGCCGCGTGTGGAGGTGACGGCGTGAGTGCCAGCGGTCACGGCACCCCCGGATCGCCGCCGCCCGACGGCCAAACAAGGGAACCGCTCGCGCCCGGCGCTCGCACCGACCGCCTGCCGGGCGCCCCGCGCTGTCCGTCCTGCGGTGCCGGCGCGCTGCACGGCACGAACCTCGCTGGGCGCTACCGCTGCGTCGCCTGTCTGCGCCGCTTTCAGCTGAGTTCGGCGTGTCCGGCGTGCGGGGCCCACTCGACGATCGCGCGCATGTCAGCTACGGCCGACGTCGCCTGCCCGAGCTGCGGGCAGTCGATGCTCCAGCCTGTCTGAGCCCCTGGCGGGCGAGCGACGCTGCACCACCAGCCGCGCCAGCAGCACGCATAGGACGGCGGCGCCGAGGCTGTAGGCGCTCGCGACGTGCAGCACGCGGTCATCGACGATCGGCACGAGGAGCCCTGTCACGAACGCTGCCAGCCCGGTCAGCCAGCACGCGGCCGCCGCCGCCGCACGCCCCTCGGCGAGCGCGGCTTGGTTGAGCGTTGCCGCCGACAGGTACACCCCCATGCCGAGCGCCATAACCACTAGCGGCAGCCGTTCGTAGCCGCCCGATCCGAACAGAAGCCGCATCAGCGTCGGCCCGGCGACCGCCATCGCGAGCGCCACGCACGAGGCGAAAACAGCGATCGCTGCGACCGTCACGCCGACACTGCGGCGAAAGGAGTCGCGCTCGCCCGCCGCCCGCAGCCGCGTGAGGTGGGGGAGGATCGAGGTCTGCACGGCCTGGAAAAGCTGGAGCGGCGCGCGCGCGATCAGAAGCACGTTGAACGCCTGGCCGGCGAGCGCTGCCCCTGCCGTGCCGTCGGTGACCTTGACGAGCAGCGGGCCTGCGTTCAGGAACGTCTGCTCGCAGGCCATGATCACGATCACCGCTCCGGCGAACGTCCCGCCCTGACGCAACCCGCTCGCGAGCTCGCGCGCGCCGCTCGCTGGTGCGCCTCCGCCGGAACTGTGTGGCGCGTTCGCGGGGCGGTAGGGAGCCAGTCGCGGCAGTCCCCACGGAACGACGGCGAGCGACACGAGCGGCGCTGCCACCATGCCGAGCGCCACCGCAGTCTGTCCGTGCGTCAGACCGACAACCGCTGCGACAGCGAAGAGACAGCGCGTGGTGGCTTCGATCAGCACGAGCCCGCCGTAGAGGCCGAAGCGCCCGTGCCCGGCAAGAAAGCCACGGGCGAAGTAGCTCGCCGCGTAGGCGAGCACCGTCCCGACGAGTATCCAGTAAAGGGCCGAGCGCCCGCCGAGAACATGGTCTTCGAGCGGCGTACGCAACGCCCAGGCGAGCGCCGTAAAGGCGGCCGCGAGCCCGATCTGGATCGCGGCGGCCGACCGCAGGTGCGCGCTGGCTGGCACGCCCCGCGCGTCGGCATCGGCGATCGAGCGCGACAGAAACTGCTCGACGGGGCGCCAGATCACCGACGCGACGATGAACACCAGAGACCAAAGCAGCGCGATGCCGCCGTACTCGCCGGCGGGGAGGGCGTGGCTCGCGAGCGCGAAGTACCCGAAGGTGACGAGGCCGGTGGTGCCGATCCCGACCGAGAGAACCGCCGCCCCGCGGCCGTAGCTGGCTCCGCTCTTGTCTGCGCTACGTTCGCCGCCGCTTGTCCTGCCGCTGGGCGGGGCTGCGCCCGCCGCCGAACGCCTATTCACGGCGCCGTTCAGCTCAGGCGCACGAGCGCCATCGTCCAAGGCAGCGGTGTGCGCACCTCTTCGACCGTGCCGAAACGCGACAGCAGCGCGACGAAGCCGCGTTTCGACCAGTGGTTGATGTGCCCCGGGGTGTTGCCCAGGTCGCGGAGGTAGGCGCCGCGCGCGACGTTCAGCGCACGCCACAGCGGTTCGCGCGGCACCGAGCAGACGAGGTACCGCTGGGCGACGCGCGCCATCTCGGCCAGCGTCGCCTCCGGGTCGGGTACGTGTTCGAGCACCTCGATCGCGCTCGCGCAGTCGAACTCGTCGTCGGCGAAGGGGAGCGCGCCGCCGTCGCCGACCACGAACTCGAGGTTCGGCGCGCTGCGCTTGCGCCAGTGCGCCTTGAGTTTCGGGTCGTCGAGATCGAGCCCGACGACGCGGCAGCGGTGCACGCGCGCGATGCGCTCGCTGACGATCCCCTCGCCGCAGCCGACATCGACGAGGGAGCTCGGCGCCGCACGGCGCAAGAGCGCGTCGAGGTCGCGCTCGAAGCGCTCCATCAGCCTCCGCACCAGCGGGTTGCGTGAGCCGTACTTGTCGAACGTGTTGCCGGTCGGGACCGCCGTTTCGATGGCTGTGTGCGATCGTGCCTGTCCCATCGCTCACGCCTCTCCGCTGTGGTCGCTCGCACTGCGAGCTGCTGCTTGCGCGGCCGCCACGCCAGGAGCGACCGCCTGCCGGTTAGCGGGGTCGCGCTGCTCGGAGTCGTCAGCCGGCGCGGCACCCGGTTCGTAGTTCGACGGCGGAACCCCGAGCTTCAGCTCCAGCCGGCGAACGCGTTCGAGCGTGCGCTGCTGGAGCACACGCATCCCGGCTAGGACGTCGCCGATCACGCCGAGGGCGGCGAGCTGCGTGGCGACGATGAAGAGGGTCGCGCCGAGGATCAGCGACTGGACGTGGCCGCTGCCCTCGCCGATAGCGAAGAAGTAGAGGAAGCGCGCCCAGATCACGAGCGCCACCAGCGCGACCGCCGCGGCCGCGATCATGAACGCCCGCAACGGCTCGTAGAGCGTGTAAACGCGCAAGATCGCCGCCGCGCTACGCCGCACGTACGCCCACATCGACGGAAAGAGGCGCGACTCGCGCGTCTTGGGGTTCGTCCTGATCGGGACGTGGTCGAGCGCGATCGCCATCTTGCCCGCTTGGATGATCGTCTCGAGCGTGTAGGTGAAGCGCGAGACGACCTGCACCTGCAGCGCCGCTTCGCGCGTGTAGGCGCGGAACCCGGACGTGGTGTCGGGCACGGTCGTACCCGAGGCGCGGCGCACCACCGCGCTGCCGAGCCGCTGCAGACGCTTCTTCAGCGGAGAGAAGTGTTCGATGGAGTCGACCTGGCGGTCGCCGATCACCATGTCGGCCTCGCCGCGCAGGATCGGTTCGACCAGCTTCGGAATGTCGGCGGCGCAGTACTGGTTGTCGGCGTCGGTGTTGACGATCACGTCGGCGCCGAGCTTCAGGCAGGCGTCGAGGCCGGCTTGGAACGCGGTCGCGAGGCCCTTGTTGCGCGTGAGGCGCAC
Source organism: Thermoleophilum album (assembly GCF_028867705.1). GTDB lineage: Bacteria > Actinomycetota > Thermoleophilia > Solirubrobacterales > Thermoleophilaceae > Thermoleophilum. Next base: position 840,045 of record NZ_CP066171.1, read on the forward strand.
GATGTGATCGACGCCGTGGGCGCGCGCCACCTCGACCGTTCGATCAGTCGACCCGTCGTCGATGACAAGCCACTCGACACGGTCGAAGCCCGGGACCTCGCGCGGCAGCTCGCGCAGCGTCAACGGCAGCGTGTGCTCCTCGTTGTAACAGGGGATTTGGATGATCAGCTTCATCTTGCCGGGGCGCTGGTCGTTAGCCTGTAGCGACGTTTGACCCCTGAGCGCCCGGGTGGGTAGCTTGCCCGGAAGGCGGGCAAGCGCGCGCTCGACCGGAGTGCGCTGCGGAGTCTAAAGTCTCGCGACCGGGAGAACGGAGAAGCGCATGCACGAACTGATCGCTTACATCGATCCTTCGAGCGGTGGGCAGATCTTGACGATCATCGCCGGCGGTCTCGCCGCGGTGGCGGTCACGATCCGCATGTACTGGCACCGCCTGCTCGTACTGCTACGCATCCGCAAGCCCGACGAGGACCGCAACCCGACGGACCAGAGCAACGCCGCCAAGCAGCGAGCGGAGACCGGCGCTTAAGGTCCCGTCCTGACGGTCGCGCGAGCCCGAAAGCTCGCGACGGTGTGTCGGCAGCGGTGCAGCCGCCGCACGCTGCCGCTAGTCGCGAATCCGGCAGATGCCCGCAGAAGACATCCGACGACCTGAGCTAGCCGCTGCGCGCCTCGACAGCGGCTCTTTCCGCGACCCCGAAAGCCGTGTCTTTTACGCCGACGGCGAGGTGCTGCGTGCGCTCAGCGCCGAGGGGCTAGCTGATTTCGAGGCGTTGGCGCAGAGCGCTCTCTTCGCGCGCGCGCAAGCGGAGGGCAGGATCGTCCGCACCGAGCGCGTCGACGACTGGCGGGCGCTCGACCTGCCACTTGTAAAGGAGCCGGCCGCGGTTTTGCGGCACGAGCGCGTGCCGTTCGTCTCGTATCCGTACGAGTGGCCCTTCTCGATGCTCAAGGACGCTGCCCTGCTGCAGCTCGATCTCTTGCGCGACGCGCTCGCCGAGGCCCTCGTTCTCAAGGACGCCTCGCCTTACAACGTCCAGTTCGTCGGGGCGCGGGCGACGTTCGTCGACGTCGGGTCGTTCGAGCGTCTGCGTCCGGGCGAGACTTGGACCGCTTACCGCCAGTTCTGCATGTTGTTCCTGTACCCGCTGCTTCTGCAAGCACTGCGGGGTGTCGACTACCAGCCGCTGTTGCGCGGTCAGATCGACGGCATCGACCCGTTCGCGATGCGCGCACTCTTGCCGCTGCGCGACCGTCTGCGGCGAGGCGTGTTCACCCACGTGACGCTGCACGCCCGCCTGCAACAGCGCTACGCCGACCGCGCCGGCGAGATCCGCTCGAGCCTCAGTCGCCAGCTCGCCGATCCCGCGCTGCAGCGCCGCCTGCTCGACGCCAACGTGCGCAAGATGCGCAAGCTCGTCGAACGCCTGCGTTGGCAGCCGGCGTCGGGAGTGTGGGTGTCGTACGGCGAGCGCAACACCTACAGCGACGAAGACACTCGCCTCAAGGAGCAGTTCGTCGAAGAGGCCGCGGCGGGTGCGCGCCGGCGCCTGGTCTGGGACCTGGGCTGCAACAACGGTCGCTACGCACGCATCGCCGCGCGCCACGCCGACTACGTGGTCGCCGTCGACGCCGACCAGGGTCCCGTCGAGCTGCTCTACCGGGATCTGCGCGAAGAAGGCAACGATCGCATCCTGCCGCTCGTGATGAACCTCGCCGACCCCTCGCCAGGGCTCGGCTGGCGCGGCGCCGAGCGGCGTCCGTTGTGGGAGCGCGGGCGGCCCGACCTCGTGCTAGCGCTCGCGCTGATCCACCACATCGCGATCAGCGCCAACGTCCCGGTGCGCGAGTTCCTCGACTGGCTGCACAGCCTCGGCAGCGAGCTCGTGATCGAGTTCCCGACGCGCGACGATCCGATGGTGCAGAAACTGCTGGCCGGCAAGCGTGCCGGGCTTCACCCCGACTACGAGCGCGAGCGTTTCGAACGCGAGCTGCGCGAGCTGTTCGAAATTCGCAAGTCCGTCGAGCTGCCGTCGGGAACGCGCATTCTCTACCACGCGTATCCGCGCGGCTCGGGCGCTGGCTCGGCCGCCGCGGCGTCGGGCACGCGCGCCGGCGGCTGATGGAGCGAGCGGCAGCGCCGAACACGAACGAGGAGGGCGGTCGCACGCGTGCACGCGCGCTGTTCGCTTCCTTCCTGCGGCTTCTCGCTTTGTCGTCGCTCGCTTTCGCCGGGCCGCTCTTCGACCTATTGCGCGAAAACCCCGAGTTTTTCGCCGCTCGCGGATCGCCGCCGCTCGACATCGTCACCTTCGCGCTCGGGTGGGTGCTCGTGCCGCCGCTCCTGCTTGTGGCGCTCGAAGCGATCGTCACTGTCGCCTCGCGACGGGCCGGTCGGGCCGTGCACCTTGCGAGCGTCGTGGTGCTCGTCGCCTTGATCGTGTCGCCGACGCTTAAGCGCGTCGGGACGCTGAGCGACGGCGTGCACGTTGCTGTGGCGCTCGCACTCGGCGTGGCTGTGGCGGCGCTGTACGTGCGCGCTCGAGCGGTGCGCTCCTTCGTCTCGGCGCTGGCTTTCGCGCCGGCTCTGTTTCTGGCGCTGCTGCTCGTTTTCTCGCCGGTGTCGAAACTCGTCTTCCCGAGCGAGGCGAGTGCGCGTGCAGTAGGCGGGGTACCGCGCGCGCCGGTGGTCGTTGTTCTCTTCGACGAGTTTCCCGTCGCGTCGCTTCTCGACCGCAACGGCCGCATCGACGCCCGCCGCTATCCGAACTTCGCAGCCCTCGCGCGTGACGCCACCTGGTACCGCAACACCTACACCGTGTACGACTCGACCGAGCGTGCCCAGCCGGCGATCATGGACGGCAACTATCCGCGCAAGGACACGCTTCCGACCGCGTCCGACCATCCCAACAGCATCTTCACGCTGCTCGGGCGCACGTACACGATGAACGTCTCGGAGGAGGCGACCAGCGTCTGTCCGACCAGTCTCTGCCGTGACGAGCGCACCGAGGAGCCGTTCGCCGAGCGGATGCGCTCGATCGTCGGCGACCTGGCGCTCGTTTGGGCACACGTGGTCGCGCCTGCGCACGCCGAGGACCGGTTGCCGTCGGTGTCGCAAACATGGGGCAACTTCGGCGCCGGCGAAGGGGCCGAATCGAGCCGCCGCGCCACCGTCGGTGCCGGCGAGCGGCCCAACACCCGTGCCAACCTCAACGCAAACCGCAACCACCGTTTCCTCGAGTGGGTCGCGCGCATCCGCCCGGGCTCGCGGCCGTCGCTCAACTTCAAGCACACGCTGCTGCCGCACATCCCGTGGCAGTACCTGCCGACCGGGCAGCAGTACCGACGGGTGGCGAGCGATCCGATCCCCGGCATCAACCGCTACGCCTACCGCGACCCCGGCCAGGTCGCTGTTCTCTGGCAGCGCCACCTCTTGCAGGTCGGGTTCGCGGACTACCTGATCGGGCGCCTCATCCGCCACCTGAAGCGCGAAGGTCTGTACGACCGGGCGCTGATCGCGATCGCCGCCGATCACGGCGTCGCGTTCGATGTCGGCGCCTACGACCGCCGGCGCCTGACGCGGCGCAACGCGGCCGCGGTCGGAGCAGTGCCTTTCCTGCTCAAGGCGCCTTTCCAGCGGCGCGGGCGGATCGACGACGCGTACGTCGAGACGGTCGACATCCTGCCCACGATCCTCCACGTGCTCGGCGTCGATCCGCGCGTGCGCATGGACGGCAAGCCCGCCTCGAGCCCCGCCGTGCGCGCGCGACGACGGGTGCGCATTTTCGAACGTGGCAGCTTCCGTCCGATCGTCTTCTCGGCGGCGGACTGGCAGAGCCGCAAGCGGGCGCTGCTCGCGCGCCAGCTAGCGCTGTTCGGCGACGGCGCCGAAGGGCCGTGGCGGATCTTCGAGATCGGACCGCGAACCGACCTGTTGCGCCGCTCGGTGGCGACGCTGCGCACGACCGTCGCGCACGGCGTGCGGGCACGCTTCGTCGAGGCCGGTGAGTACCGCAACGTCGATCCGCGCTCGACGACTGTGCCGGTGTGGGTGACAGGCTGGATCGAGGGCTCGCCGCGCGGCGCCACCCGCGACGTCGCCGTCGCGGTGAACGGGACGATCGTCGGCGTCGGGCGCACGTTCCACCTGGTGCGCGACCAGGGCGAGAACTTCTCGATCGTGGTTCCCTGGTGGGTGTTCCGGCGCGGCCGCAACGACGTCGCGCTGTACGAGGTGCGGGGTAACGGCGCGGGCACCGAACTTGCGCTGATCGGGCGCGCACCCTAGCGCCGCGCGTCGACGACGCTGCGAGAGCGACCGCAGCGGTCGCTTTACGGGACCTCGTTCAAGCAGCTCTCGATCTCGTCGAGGAGTTTGTCGCTGCCGCGTTTCACCCAGAGGAGAGCGTTACCGATCTGTTCCGCGCCCTCGGCCCCGCCTTCGAACTGCAGCGCTTCGGCTTCGCCGCTGGTCGTGAAGTAGCGGATCCGCGGCGCGCCCGGCCCCCCGCCGACGACGATCTCGCGCTCGCCCACGGCGCGCGCCGGCAAGCGCTTCGCGGTGAGGCAAGCGAGCGCTTGCCCGCGCTTGTCGTTGGGGTTGGGGCCACCGCCACCGGTGGCGGCACCGGAGGAGCAGCCAGCGAGCAGCGCGGCACCGAGGGCGGCGGTGACAGCGAGCGAGCTTGCAGCGTGTCGACGCACCGCAGGCAGGCTAGTGGCTTGCGCGGAAGCGTGCGGTCAGCGGAACGGCGCGGTGGCGCGGAAGCGCTTGCGCAGCTCCCAGTAGGCAGGTTTCGGCGTACCGGTTTCGTCGATCAGGCCCTTGTTGTTCCACGGCGGGGTCGGGCGGTTCGGGTTTCCCCCGCGCCACAGCGGGGTGACGCGGAAGTCGCGCAAGATCCACACGATCGACGCCGCCACCCACGGGCGACGCTCGTGGATCGCCAGGTGGTCGAGCAGGAAGCGGGTCTGGAAGGCGAACGTGCCTTTCGTGTCGGCCGGCCCGTCATGCGTCGCCTCGGCACCGAACTCGGTCACGAAGATCGGTTTGTCGGGATACGCCAGGTGGAACTGCCCGAGGATCGTGTTGAGGTCCTCGGTGCGGCCGCTGTACCAGCCGAAGTACTCGTTGACGCCGATCGCGTCCAGCTCGTCGAACGCCGGGTGCCAGACCCGTGTTGGGTCGAGCGGCGCGGCGCGGTCGATCGTCACGAGTCGTGTGGGGTCGAGCTCGCGCACAAGCCGCGCGGTTGCGCGCAGGTAAAGCTCGTAACCCGGACCGACGGTGCCGGCGTAACGGTTGTCGCCGAGAGCGAACTCGTTGCCGAGCGACCAGGCGATGACCGACGGGTTGTTGATCTCGGCGTCGACCATCTGCCGCACGCTGCGCTGTGCGGCGACACGAACCGAGCGCAAGTTGAGAGCGCCGTTGGTGAGCTGGTAGACGGGCGGCTGCGCCCAGTAGAGGATGCCGGCGCGATCGAGCGCCTCGAGGATCGCCGGGTGGGGGGGATAGTGCGAGCGCGTGATCGTCGCCCCGAGATCGCGCAAGCGGTCGACGATCCAGCGGCGCTCGCGGGGACCGAGAGCCGCGCCGAGCTTGGGGTCGTCCTCGTGGAAGCTGGCCCCAACGAGCCGCACCGGCCGGCCGTTCAAGAGCAGCACGCCGCCGGGGCGGACCTCGATCAGGCGCACACCGCTGTAGAGCACGTAACTGGCGCGGTAGCGCGGGCGCGTAGAACTTGGGCTGCGCGTCGACTCGCTGTCGCGGTCCTGGTCCCGGAGCCGTGTGGCCTCCTCGCCGGTGGCGCTGAGAAGGAGCCGGTAGAGCGCCGGTCGCCGTGGCTGCCAGAGCACGGGACGTCCGATGCGAAGCGGCAGCGTCACCGCAGCGCGCCCGGCAGGCGCGATGGTGAGCGCGAGCGAGCTGCTCCCGGCCGGACGGCGGCGCGGATCGCGAGCGCTCGCGGCGATGACGACGCGCAGGGCGCGAGCGGTCGCATTGCGGACGACGGCACGCACGCGGAAGGTGGCGCTGCACGTCGGGCAGCGCAGCTCCGGCAGGGCGCTGACGCGCTCGATATCGATCCCGTAGACAGGGCGGATCTCGACCTCGCGGGCTATCCCGCCGAAGTTCCACCAGCCGCCGCGCCCGTAGCGACACGCGTTCGTCTCGAAACGGCTGTGCGAGAGGTCGTAGGGGCCGCGCATCGTCGACGCGCGCACCACCAACCGGTTGGTGGCGCGCGGATCGAGTCCCCGCGCATCGAGCTCGAACGGTGTGTATCCGCCGCTGTGCTCGCCGAGCTTGCGACCGTTGAGCCACACGGTGGCGCGTTCGCGCACGCCGAGGAAGCGCAGTCGCCAGAGCGTCGGACGCTCGGTGGCATCGGCCGTGCGGGGAAGGCGAAACTCCTTCCGGTACCAGCCCCAGCCGCTGCGATTGCGGACGGTGTCGGTGGCGTTCCAGACGTGCGGCACGGTCACGGCTTGCCAGCCGTCGAGCGTGGTCTGGGTCGGCAGGCCGCGCGCTTCGCCGGTGCGCTCCTCGTCGAGCTGGAAGTACCAGCGGCCGCCGAGCAAGAGCCGCCCGGTCGGCCCGTTGCGCTCCGGCACGCCGCGCGTCGGCACGTCGACGACGAGCGGCGGCGTGGCCTGCGGCTGCGTCGCCGGGAGCGGGACCGGGACGCAGCGCGTGGGCGGTGTGCCGGACGAGCCGTCGCCCTCGCCTTCGCCCGGCTGCGGCTGCGGCGCCGGCGCGGCCCCCGTCTGCGCGGCGCGCGCGTCGACCGAGTAGAGGTCGCGGCCCGGCGCGCTCGATCGCGACGCTGCGCTAGCGGCGGGGTCGAGGGCAGCGATGGTGGCTGCGCCTAGGACCGCAAGCAGCGCGATTCCCCGCGCGATCGGCGCAGCCCGCAGCGAGCGGCGCGCGGGCGGGCCGAGGCTTGTCGCCGCTGCTTTCGCGTGGCGCGGCGCCGTGGGACGAGCGTCTCTGTCGAGCGACTGCACAGGCACGGCTTGGAACCAACTCGTGGCGAATGCACGAACACGCCGCTCGGCGAAGCGCTGCGCCCGGCTCCGCGCCGCGTCCCGGCAGCCGCTGGTGGCGCGGCAGGGCACGACGCGAAGCGCTCGGCGCGTTCGTGGTCGCGGTCGCGGCGCAGGCTAGCCGGTCGCTTCGCAACGTGCGCCGGTCAGGGGCGGTCGCGGCGCACGTCTCGTCGGACTGTCCTTGGGCCGGTGCGTCGGGAGCGCATATTGGCGAGAGCGACCCGGGCGCCAGCTCACGCGCGACCAGGATTCGCACGACCAGGTTTCGCGCTCGCTCACGACCAGGACTCGCGCTCGCAGAGTGACACTGCTACCGTGCCAGCGCATAGCGCGGACGTGCGGGACGTGCCCGCGTTCCGCTCGGCGCTCTCGTTCAAGGTCCGAGCAGGCGTCGCTCGGCTCTCTTCCGGCGATGAACAGACGCTTCGCGTTCCTGCAAATAGCAATCTCGGTCACGGCCCTCGCCGCCGTCGTGTGGTGGGCGTCGCGCCAGGAGGCACCCCAGTTCCCGCACTCGGCCGGGGCGCTCGCGTGGCTCGTCGCGGCGCTTGCGATCTACGCCGTCGCGACGCTCTTGCGCGCCGAGCGCTGGCAGCGGATCATCGCCGTGAGCGGCCTCGAGGCGCGGCGGCGCGATGTCGTCGGCCTGACGCTCGTCGGCTACATGGGCAACAACGTGCTCCCGGCGCGCGCCGGCGAGATGTTGCGGGTGGTGCTTTTGTCGCGGCGCTCGGCGGCGGGAAAGAGGCAGCTGCTCGGAACGGTGGTGTGCGAGCGCGTCCTCGACGCGCTGGCGCTCGGGGTGATCCTGGTCGTCGTCGCGTACGGGCTGCTGCACGGCGCGCGCCTGCCGAGCGAGCGGCCGCTGGTAGTCGCAGGCGCCGGGATCGTCCTGGTCGCGCTGGCGATCGCAGCGCTGCAGCTCGTGCGCCGGCACCCGGCGCTCGGGCGCGTCCGCGAGGTCGTGCGGCCGCTGGCGCAAGCGCCCCGCGCCCTGGTGGGACCGCAGGGGATCACGCCCTTTTTCGCCTCGCTCGCTATCTGGGCGCTCGAGGCCAGCGTGTACTTCGCCGTAGCGGAAGCTGTGGGGCTCGGCATCGATCCCATCGATTCGCTGTACATCGTCGCGATCACCAACCTGTTCGCGATGCTCCCCGCCGCTCCCGGCTACGTCGGTACCTTCGACGCGGCGGTCTTATTCGGCGTAAAAGCCGTCGGCGGCACTGCCGGGCTCGCGCTGTCGTACCTGGTGCTCTTGCGGTTCGTGCTGTTCGTGCCGATCACGCTCGTCGGGCTCGTTGTGCTGGTGGCGCGCTACGGCGGCTGGGCGGCGCTGCGCGCCGCCCTGCGGGTCGAGGCGTCGAAGGCTTGAGCTGGCCGTGCCGCTAGTCGCCGAGAGCGCACACGCGCCCGCCACGGCCGCGCCCGGCGCAGCCGGGCTCGCACCCGGGCGCTTCCTGGTCACGGGCCTCGCCGGGGTCTCGCTGGTCCTCGCTGCGCTCACGCTGCTCTTGCCTTCCACACCCACCTACGACCCCTGGGCGTGGCTCTTATGGGGACGCGAGATCCTCCATCTCGATCTCGTGACCACCGGTGGGCCGTCGTGGAAACCCCTGCCGGTGTTCTTCACCACTCTTTTTGCCGTCTTCGGCGCGAACGTGGCCCCCTACCTCTGGCTCCTGGTTGCGCGCGCCGGCGGCATCTTCGCCTGCCTGATGGCTTGGCGTCTGGCGCGGCGCCTCGTCGGTGGCGGGATCGCGGGAGCGGCGGCAGGCGCGGTGGCTGCTGGCGCGCTCGCCTCGAGCTACAACTTCGCGCGCGACGCGGCGCTCGGCAACTCGGAGCCGCTGCTCGCCGGTCTCTTGCTGCTCGCGGTAGAGCGGCACCTCGACGGCCGGCGCGACCACGCCCTCTACCTCGGTGTCGCAGCGGCCTTGTTGCGTCCCGAGGTGTGGCCGTTCCTCGGGCTCTACGGCCTTTACTTGTGGCTGCGCGAGCCACAACTGCGGCTGCGGCTCGTCGCGTTCGCGCTGCTCGTGCCCGCGCTCTGGATCTTGCCCGAGTGGTGGGGATCCGGCGATCCGCTGCGGGCGTCGGAACGGGCCACGAACCCTAACCGGGGCAGCGTCGCCTTCGCCGACCATCCGGCGCTCGAGCTCGCGCGGCGCACCGGCGAGCGCACGCCCGAGCCGGTGTTCGCGGCGGCGGCGGTGGCGGTGCTCGCCGCTCTCGCCGGCCTGGGCCAGGTCCGGCGGCTGCGCCACGCCGCTGGCGCTGCACGCGGCCAGCGGGTAGCGGAAATGCCGCGTGCGGTCGCCGGCGACGCTGCGCTGCTCGTGCTAGCTGCGCTCGGCGCGGCGTGGTTCGGGCTCGTCGCGGCGATGGCCGAGCGCGGCTATGCAGGCAACCAGCGTTACTTGATCGGTACCACCGCTGTGCTGTGCGTACTGGCCGGTGTCGGCGTGGGACGCATTCTGCACCTGGTCGGCCGCGTGGGTGCTGGCCGCTCGTCGCGCCGCGCCGCCGTGGTGCAGGCTGCGACGGTCGCGGTCATCGCCGCGATCGCCGCACCGGTGGTGGTCGCCAAGGCCGATAACGTCGGCCGCGTCACCGATCGGCTGCGCTACGAAGCACAGCTCTGGGCCGACCTCAAGCGGCTGATCGCCCGCGCGGGAGGCAAGGAGCGTCTGCTCGCCTGCGGCGGGGTGTTCTCGGGACCGTTCCAGACACAGATGGTGGCCTACGAGCTCGGCCTGCACGGCCGCGACGTCGGGTGGCCCGGAACGCCGCCGCCCGGCGTGCTCTTCCGCACCCGCACCGTCCCGGGCGGCCCGCTCGTCGGGATACCCCGCGACCGGCGCTACCGCGAGGTCCTGCGCGTGGGCCTATGGCGCATCTGGACCGTTCCCCCGCAGGGCCAACCGCCCGGCCCGCGCTCTTGCCCGCGCCGGCCGGGGCAGCCGACCGCGCCGCCGCCACCGGGCGGCCTGCCGTTCGCTCGTCGCACCGCGACCGCGACTACCACTACGCTGCGCGCGTGGCAGTAGCGGCCCCGCGCACCAGTCGAGGCACAGCGGCGCGCATCGACAATCGCGTCGCGATCGGCTTGTTCGTCGTCGCTGCGGTCGCCGTTTCGTGGTTCTTGCGCACGCGCGCGCTCGGCGCATCGCTGTGGATGGACGAGGGTCTCTCTGTCGGCATCGCCTCGCAGCCGCTCGACGAGATCCCGACCGTGCTCCGCCAGGACGGTTCGCCGCCGCTCTACTACCTGCTGCTTGGCCTTTGGGTGCGGCTGATCGGCAACGGGCCGGCCGAGACGCAAGCGCTGTCGGTGCTGATCGCTGTTGCCTCGATCCCGATCGGGCTGTGGGCCGGCTGGAGCTTGTTCGGGCGACGCGCCGGCATCTACCTCGCTGCCATGTGCGCCGTCAACCCGTTCCTCACCACTTACGCGCAAGAGGTGCGGATGTACTCGCTGATGTTGACGCTGTCGCTGGCGACAAGCGCCGCCTTCCTCAACGCCTTCGTGCTGCGTCGCCGGGCCTACCTCGCGCCGTTCGCCGTACTGCTGGCGGCGATGCTCTACACCCACAACTGGGCGCTGTTCGTGTCGATCGGTCTGGTGACGGCGCTCCTGTGGCTGTTGGTCGAAAGCGCTCCCAGCGAGCGACGCGCGCTCGTGCGCGACGCCGGGATGACGTTCGGTGCGGCCGGCGTCCTCTACTTGCCGTGGCTTCCGACTTTGCTCTTCCAGGTCCAGCACACCGGCGCGCCGTGGCTGAACCCGCCCCGCCTAGGCGCCCCGGTGCAGATCTCGAAGTATCTGCTCGGCGGGGGTACCGCCACCTGCGCGCTGGCGCTCGCGGGCGGCAGCGGCATCGCCGAAGTCTTCCGGCGTGGCCGCGACGATCCCGAGCGCAGGACGCTCTTCGCCACCGCCCTCGTCGTCGTGGCGATGCTCGCTTCGGCGTGGCTCGTCTCGCAGGTCTCGCCGGCGTGGACGACGCGCTACTTGGGCGCATCGCTCGGTCCGCTGATGCTGATCTTCGCTGCCGGGCTCGCCCGCGCCGGCAAGCTCGGGATCGTGGCGCTGTGCATCGTGCTCGCGATCTGGTCGCTGCCGCGCCTCTACGACCTGCGGAACAAGAGCAACGCCGCCGACTTGGCGCAGGCGGCTGTGAGCCAGCTGCGACCGGGCGATCTTGTGATCTCGCTGCAACCCGAGCAGGCGCCGCTTCTCGCCTACCACCTCGAAACCTTGCGCGGTGAGCGCGGCCTGCGCTACGCGACGCCGCTCGGGCCCGTAGCGAACCGCTTCGTGATGGATTGGCGCGACTCGCAGGAACGGCTCGAGCGGGCGACTGTCGCCAAAAATCTTGAGCCCCTGCTTGCTAGCCTTCCGCGCCGCGCCCGGGTGCTTTTGGTGCACCCGATAACGGCGCGCCGCGACGACTGGGATGCGCCCTGGACGGCGCTCGTCCGACGCAGGGCCGCTCAATGGGGGGCAGCGCTCGCGACGGACCGGCGCTTCCGCCGCTTGGGGACGGTGCCGCCGTTCTATCGGCGAGCGACCAGGATCGGGGTGCGAGCCGTGCTCTACGAGAAGACCGGAGCGTGACAGCGATGGCCAACCAGAACATGCCCACCAACAACGACGACGCGCGCGGCCGTCACGTGCCGGCGCCGAAGCCCAAGAAAGAGCTCGTCAAGACACCCCCGCCCGGCAACCTCGCGCACCCCGAGATGCTCGAGAAGCCGACCCTGGTACTGGGTGCGGGGCCCGCGGGCTTGACCGCCGGCTACCTGCTCGCCAAGCAGAGCCTTCCTGTCGTTGTGCTCGAAGCGGAGGACCAGGTCGGTGGCATCGCCAAGACCGTCGTGCGCGACGGTTACCGCTTCGACCTCGGCGGCCACCGCTTCTTCACCAAGGTGCGCGAGGTCGACGAGCTCTGGCACGAGATCATGCGCGAGGAGTTCCTGCTGCGGCCCCGCATGTCGCGCATCTACTGGCGCGACGGTCGCGGCCGCACGAAGTTCCTCGACTATCCGCTGCGCGGCCCCGACGTCATCCGCAAGCTCGGCCCCGTCGACCTCACCAAGGCGCTGCTCTCGTACCTCTGGGCGACGATCAAACCGAAGGGCAAGGAGGAGACCTTCGAACAGTGGGTCTCCAACCGCTTCGGGCGCTGGCTGTTCAACCAGTTCTTCAAGTCCTACACCGAGAAGGTGTGGGGAGTGTCGACGTCGGAGATCCGCTCCGAGTGGGCCGCACAGCGCATCAAGGGGCTCTCCTTCTTCAGCGCGGCGAAGTCGGCGTTCTTTGGCAACAAGGGCAACAAGGTCAAGTCGCTGATCTCCGAGTTCCACTACCCGCGCTACGGCCCCGGCCAGATGTGGGAGACGATGACCGACGACATCGAAAAGCTCGGCGGGAAGGTTCTGCTCAACCACAAGGTCACCAAGCTCGAGCTCGACGGAAACCGTGTCGTACGCGTGCACGCCGGCGGCGAGGTGTTCGAGCCCTCGCAGGTGATCTCGTCGCTGCCGCTGCGCAACGTCGTCGGCATCGTCGACCCGCCGGCGCCGGGCGAGGTGCGCGCCGCCGCCAAGGGGCTGCGCTACCGCGACTTCCTCACCGTTGCGCTCGTTCTCGACGGCGAGGACCTCTTCCCCGACAACTGGATCTACATCCACGACCCGCACGTCAAGGTCGGCCGCATCCAGAACTACCGCTCGTGGAGCCCGTGGATGGTGCCCGACCCCACCAAGGCGTGCGTCGGGCTCGAGTACTTCTGTTTCGCAGGTGACGAGCTGTGGTCGATGGACGACGACGATCTCGTCGACCTGGCGATGAGCGAGCTCGAACAGCTCGGCCTGGCGACTCGCGACAAGCTCCAGTTCGGGTTCGTCGTGCGCGTGCCGAAGGCCTACCCGATGTACGACCAGGACTACGCCGACCGGGTGGCGACGATCCGCGCTTGGCTCGAGGGGATCGAAAACCTCGTGCAGGTCGGGCGCAACGGTCTGCACCGCTACAACAACTCCGACCACTCGATGCTGACAGCCATGCGTGCGGTCGAGAACCTGGTGCACGGCACCGACCACGACATCTGGGCTGTCAACGCCGAGTCCGTCTACCACGAAGAACAGACCCAGGACGAGGAGCAGCCCTACATCCGCGCTCCCGAGACCGAGGCGATGAAGGAGCCGCTCGCCTCCTAGCCACCGCGGAGGCGGCCCCGCCCGGCCGGGCTAGACCTCGTTGCCCGGAGCGGGGCGGTCGTCGGGAGCGATCGGCAGACGCACGATCGGCAAGCCGCGGCGCTGCTCGCAGCGTCGCAACCTGCGCACTTCGATCAGCGGACCTGGCCGCGCGTAGGCACGCGGGTAGTAGAGGTAGGAGTGGTCGAAGTGGAAGGGTACGGGCCGGGCGCCGCGCCGGTAAGGACTGAAGCGGCGGATGACGGTCGACTCGCTGTCGAGGCGGCGGTAGTAGGCGCGCGCTGCCGCCGACGCGCGCTCGGCGCGGTCGCGCACGAGGCTCATCGTTATCACCGTGCAGTAGCCGTAGAAGCGGTACTGGTCGATCAGCCGCGGATATAGCGCGCGGTAGTAGTTGGTCGCCGCAAGTGCCCCGTCGGGGCGAGCGAGGATCGCCGGTTTCCCGCGCGCACAGCGCTCGTAGCCGGGAAGCTGCACGCGCCAGCCCGGGTGTCCGAAGCCGCCCTCGTCGGCGCAGCGCCCCACCCACCGGGGAAGCACGCCGGTGGGATCGACGACATACCAACGCTCCGGCACCGCCGGCTCGACGACCGCCCGCAGCTCGACGTTGCCGCTGCGCACGAGCCACTCGCGCAGAAGCTCGCGCGTGTCGGCGGCCGCGGCGACGCGCAGCTGATGGAGGTCGGCGGTGAGAGGCTGCAGCAGAGCGATCGCGGCAAGCGCGACCGTCGCGAGCTGTGGCGCCGAGCTCGCCCCTGCCGCGGCGCGGCTGCCGGTTACCGCCATCGGCGCGTCGCCACGGCGACGTAGCGCGCGCACGCGCGCCGCGAGGACGCCTGCGCTGTGGACGATCCCGACCCCGGCCAGCAGCGCAAGCTGCGGGTAGGCCGGTAGCAGCCAGCGCGCGAAGGCACGCGACTGCACCGACAGCCAGAGGAAGAGGAGGAGCGGAAAAACCGCTACGACAAGTGCCAGCCGGCGATCCCGTCGCCACAGAGCGATCGCGCCGACGACGGCGAAGCCGCTGGCGACGAGGCCGAACCCCCAGCGCAGGCTGTCGAGGTAGTAGATCGGTGGTTGCTGCGTCTGTCCCGCCTTGCGCGCCAGGCCAGCGACGGCTGCCTGCTCGCGCAGGTCCCGCCAGGCTGTCACGAAGTTCACGAACAGGTACGGGTTGGCGGCGGCGAAAAGGAGCGCGCCGAGAGCGAGGCCGGCGGCGGCCGCTGCCAAGCCGCGGCGTACCGCATCACGGCGCAGCAGCGCGGCCGCAAGCACCGGCACGGCGAGCAGCCCAGCGGTGTACTTGAACGCGCAGGCGATCCCGACCGCGGCTCCGGCCGTGACGAGCCAGCGCGCCCGCCCGTGGGCGAGCCACGCGGCGGCGCCCCCGACCGCCAACGCAGAGCCGGCGAGCGCGCCGCTGTCGGTGACGGCGATCCGCCCGTAGGCGACCGGCAGGAACGCGAAACAGAGCAGGGCCGCCGCCACGAGGGCGACAGCGCGACCAAAGGTGCGCCGCGCCACGAAGTAGAGCGCGGCCACCCCCGCCAGCGAGAGCAGCGCTGCCAGAGCGCGGGCCGCGAGCCAGATCTCGGTCGGGTCGCGACTGAATTGGCGGGGAACGGTGCCCCACTCGAGTGGGAACCAGAAGCCCAGCCCGCCGTAGAGGAAGCGCAGCCACAGGTAGGCGAGGTAGATGAAGGCAGCGGGGTTCTGGTAGTAGCCGGGGTCGAAGTCGCCGTTGAACATCTGCACGGTCCGGTTCACGAAGTGCGTGCGTTCGTCGAGGTTCCAGACGAACGGCAAGCCGTACCGGGCGTGCGCAAGCCGCAAGGCGAGGCCGAGGGCGAGCAGTACCGCGAGCGGCAGCAGTTGCAGCGACCGGCGCAGGGGCGTCAGCCCCCGCGAGCGCTCGGGCGTGCGCGCCGAGCGCACTCCCGCCCATTGTCCTTGCGACTCGGCTGCCACGGCGGGGCAGGCTAGTTAGTGGCTGCCGCTACCACGGCGGAGCACCGTGCCCACGGGGCGCCCCTCCTGGCGCGCTCGCCGGCGCGAGCTGGCCGGGTGAGCGCGGCGGCTCGCACCGCGGACCCCGCTCTGCCACCATCAAGAAACAGTGCGCTGCGCCCCAGACGACCGCAACGGTGTGGGCACCGCGGAAAGCGGCCTCGGCGAGCGTGACGAGCGCTTCCTGCGCCGCGCGATCGCGCTGGCGCGCAACGGTGTCGGCAAGACCAGTCCCAATCCCGCTGTCGGCGCGGTGGTCGCGCGCGGCGACCGCGTTCTCGGCGAGGGCTGGCACCGGCGCGCGGGGGAGCCGCACGCCGAGCGGGAGGCGCTGGCCGCCTGCACAGCCGATCCACGTGGCGCGACGCTATACGTGTCGCTCGAACCGTGCTGCCACCACGGTCGCACGCCGCCGTGCACCGACGCGATCGTCGCGGCCGGCATCAGGCGTGTGGTGGTCGCCTCCGACGATCCCAGCGACAAGGCGTCGGGGCGAGGGTTGGCGGTGCTGCGCGACGAGGGCATCGAAGTCGTGGTCGCCGGGGGCGAGCTCGCACGCGAGGCTCGCCTCCTCAACCAGCCGTTCCGCAAGCACGCACGCAGCGGCCGGCCGCACGTCGTCCTCAAGTACGCGATGACCCTCGACGGCGCCGTCGCCACGCGCAGCGGCGACTCGCGCTGGATCTCGAGCGAGCGCAGCCGCGAGCTGGTCCACCGCTGGCGCGCCGCCGCCGACGCCGTGGCGGTAGGGATCGGCACCGCGCTGGCCGACGATCCGCTGCTCACCGCGCGCCTGCCGGACGTCGAGCGCCAGCCCCTGCGAGTCGTTTTCGATTCCGAGGCGCGACTGCCGCCGGCGGGCAAACTTGCGCGCACCGTCGCCGAAGCGCCGGTGCTGGTGTTCGCTTCGCGGGCAGCACCGCGGCCGGCGCTCGAGCGGCTCGAGGCGGCCGGCGTCGAGGTGGTCGTTGTCGGGGGACCGACCGCGGAGGCGCGTGTTGCGAACGCCCTCGACGAGCTCGGGCAGCGCGGTGTGCAGTCGCTGCTGTTGGAGGGCGGGCCGCGCCTCGCCGCAGCGTTCCTGGCCGCCGGCGAAGTCGACGAGCTGCGGGTCTTCGTGGCGCCGATCCTCGTCGCCGACCGTGACGCTCCGCGCCCCCTCGCCGGCAGCGGGCCCGAGGCGATCGCCGACGCGCTGCGCGCCCAGGTCGAGTGCGTCGAGCGCATCGACGACGATGTGCTCGTCCACGCCCGCTTGCGAGAGTGGTAGACACGGGCGCTGGAAGCGCCCAGCGCGCGGGCGGCGGCAGAACCGGAAAACGGACGGCGAGGTAGCGAGAGCGTGTTCACGGGACTGGTGCGCGAGGTCGGTCGGGTAGAGGCCGTGGAGCGAAGCGGCGAGGGGGCCGAGATCGTCGTCGCCGCAGAGCTCGCGCGCGAGCTCGGGCCGGGCGACTCGATCGCGGTGGACGGTGTCTGCCTCACCGCCGTCGACACCGCTCCCTCCCGTTTCCGTGCCCAGGCGATGGCCGAGACGCTGCGCCGCTCGACGCTTGGCGAGCTCGCCGCCGGCGCTCGCGTCAACCTCGAGCCCGCGCTGGCGGTGGGCGACCGCCTGGGGGGCCACATCGTGCAGGGCCACGTCGACGGTGTCGCCGAGGTCGTCGGGTTAGCAGCCGAGGGGTTCGCCCGGCGCGTCGAGGTGCGCCCACCCGCCCGACTGCTGCGCTACATAGTCGAGAAGGGGTCGGTCGCGCTCGCCGGGGTCTCGCTCACCGTCGCGGCGGTCGCCGAGAGTACCTTCTCGGTGGCGTTGATCCCCGAGACGCAGGAGCGCACGACGCTCGGCGAGCTCGCCGCTGGGTCGCGCGTAAACATCGAGGTCGACGTGCTCGCCAAGCACGTCGAGCGCCTCGTGCGCGAATACGTGCACAATTTGCCTGCGGCCGGAGCTGGCGAAGCGGGCCGCTAGGCGAGAGCCGCGCGACCGCGGCAAGGAGCGCAAGATGGGCGAGCGAAAGTCACCGTTCAGCACGATCGAGGAAGCGATCGAGGAGATCCGCGCCGGACGCATGGTCGTCGTCTGCGACGCCGAAGACCGCGAGAACGAGGGCGACCTGACGCTAGCGGCGCAGTTCGTGACGCCCGAGGCGATCAACTTCATGGCTAAGTACGGTCGCGGGCTGATCTGCCTCGCCCTCACGCCCGAGCGCTGCGAAGAGCTCGGCCTCGAGTTGATGACAGCCAAGAACGAGTCGCCGTTCGAGACGGCGTTCACGGTCTCGATCGAGGCGCGTGAAGGGGTGACCACCGGCATATCGGCGCACGATCGCGCGCGCACGATCCAGGTCGCGATCGACCCGCGCACGAAACCGAGCGACCTCGTCCAGCCGGGCCACGTCTTCCCGCTGAAGGCCAAGCCCGGTGGCGTGCTCGAACGTGCAGGCCAAACCGAGGCGGCGGTCGACCTGGCCCGCCTCGCCGGCCTCACTCCGGCCGGCGTGATCTGCGAGATCATGAACGACGACGGCACGATGGCGCGGGTGCCCGACCTCGAGCGGTTCTGCCAGCGCCACGGCCTCAAGATGATCACGATCGCCGACCTGATCGCTTACAGGCGGCGGACCGAGAAGCTGGTCGAGCGCGTCGCCGAGGCCAGCCTGCCCACCCGCTACGGCGACTTCACGGTGATCGGCTACCGCTCGCTGGTCGACGGCAAGCACCACGTCGCGCTCGTCAAGGGCGACGTCGCCGGCCGCGAGAACGTGCTCGTGCGCGTGCACTCCGAGTGTTTGACCGGCGACGTCTTCCACTCGCTGCGCTGCGATTGCGGCGAGCAGCTCGAGTCGGCGCTGGCGATGATCGAGCGCGAGGGGCTGGGTGTGCTGCTCTACCT
The DNA here is from genome assembly GCF_028867705.1 of Thermoleophilum album. Lineage (GTDB taxonomy): Bacteria > Actinomycetota > Thermoleophilia > Solirubrobacterales > Thermoleophilaceae > Thermoleophilum. Next base: position 858,223 of record NZ_CP066171.1, read on the forward strand.
ATCGCAGGAAGGGCGCGGCATCGGGCTGCTCAACAAGCTCAAGGCGTACAAGCTGCAGGAGGAGGGGCTCGACACCGTCGACGCCAACCTCGAGCTCGGGCTGCCCGCCGACCTGCGCGACTACGGCATCGGGGCACAGATCCTCGTCGATCTCGGGCTGACTTCGATCCGCCTGCTCACGAACAACCCCAAGAAGATCATCGGGCTCGAGGGTTACGGCCTGCGCGTTGCCGACCAGATCCCGATCCAGCACCCGCCGAACGAGCACAACCGCGAGTACTTGCGCGCGAAGCGCGAGAAGCTCGGGCACCTGTTGCACCACCAAGGTCTCGCGCTTGACGAAGAGATGATCCACGCCGAGCGCTTGCAGGACCGGCGCCTCGGCCGCGCGGCAGTGGAGACCGATCTCTACGGCGAGGGGCCAGCGCCCGCGCGTCGCAAAACGAGCGGCCCCGGCCACGTGACGAGCGGAGCCGAGGGTGGCTGACAGCAGCGGCCGCGGAGTCGTCGCGATCTGCGCGGCGCGCTTTTACCCCGATCTTGCCGACCGGCTGGTCGCGGGCGCCCAGCGGGTGCTTGCGGACGCCGGCTACGAGCACGCCACCTTCGACGTGCCGGGCGCGTTCGAGCTCCCGCTCGCCGCGCAGTGGTGCGCCGAGAGCGGACGCTTCGTCGCCGTTGTCTGCCTGGGGGTGGTGATCCGCGGCGAGACCGACCACTACGACTTCGTCTGCCAGGAGGCGGCGCGCGGTATCGGCGCCGTGCAGCGGGCGACGGGTGTGCCCTGCGGTTTCGGCGTGATCACGTGCGCGAACCGTGAGCAGGCGCTGGCGCGCGCGGGCGAAGGGCGTCGGCACGTCGGCGAGGACGCTGCCCGCGCCGTCGTCGCGATGCTCGACCTGCGCGCGCGGCTCGCGCCGGCGGGCGCCGTGCGCTAGCCTGTCGCGCGTGTCCAGGGTGTGCTTCGTCTGCGGCAAGCGACCGGGCTTCGGGCATAACCGCAGCCACTCGATGGTCGCTACCAAGCGCCGCTTCAACCCCAACTTGCAAAAGATCAGGATCGTCGTCAACGGCAGTCCGCGGCGCGAGTACGTCTGTACGCGCTGCATCAAGGCGGGCAAGGTTCTGAAAGCGGCCTGACGCGACCGGCGGCGTCGCTCGCCGCAGCGCTCCGGTGTCCGAGCCGATCCTCGTTCGCTTTCGCAGGGTCGTGGCGGGCGCGCTCGCCGAGCTCGAGCGCCGTCGCGCCGAGGTCAACGATCTAAACGTCTTCCCGGTCCCCGACGGCGACACGGGCGACAACATGAGCTTGACGCTGCGCGCCGTGCTCGCCGAGCTGGACCGCCTCGCTGATGCCGATCTCGACCAGGTCGGTCGCGAGGAGGTGGTGGCCGCGGTGGCGCGCGCCGCGCTGCTCGGTGCGCGCGGCAACAGCGGCGTGATCCTCTCGCAGATCGTGCGCGGAGCCGCCGAGGAGCTCGCTTCACGCCGCGGCCAACCGATCGACCCGGCACTGATCTCCGCTGCGCTGGCGCGCGCAGCCGACGCCGCCTACTCATCGGTGCGCGAGCCGGCGGAAGGGACGATGCTCACCGTCGTGCGGGCGATGGCGACAGCTGTCGCGCACGAGGTCGCACGCATGCCCGCGTCGCGTCTCGATCGCGGGGTCGCGGCGGCCGAACAGGATCGCCTGCTTGCTGACGTTCTCGAGACCGCGCTCGATGCCGCGCGGCGAGCCGTCGCCGACAGCCCCTCGCAGCTCGCGGTGCTGCGCGAAGCGGGCGTCGTCGACGCCGGCGCCTACGGTCTGTGCGCGCTGCTGGCTGGTGCTGTCGCGGTGCTGCGCGGCGTGCCCGTCGAGCTCGAGCACCATGCCCCCTCGTCGCGGCCGGCGATCCACTCGCCGGCGCACACCTCCACCCGCTACCGCTACTGCACCAACTTCGCGGTCAGCGGCCGGGATTTGAACCCCAACCAGCTGCGTCTGCGACTCGAGCAGCTCGGCGACAGCGTTCTCGTCGTCGGCGACGCGCGCACGGTGCGCGTCCACCTGCACACCAACGACCCCGAGGCAGCGGTCGCTCTCTGCGGCAAGGAGGGCGAGGTTTCGCGGCTCGACGTAGCGGACATGTGGCAGCAGGTCGAGGAGCGGAGGGTGCGCGTCGAGGGCGCGGTGCGCCAACGGCCGCGCTGCGGTGTCGTGGCGGTGGCATCGGGTAGCGGTCTCGAACGCCTGCTCGAGGAGCTCGGTGCTGTCGTCGTCGGTGGCGACGGTCCTGTCCGCGCCCGCGAGCTTTTGGCTGCGATCAACGCCACCGGCGCAGAAACGGTCGTGATCGTTCCCACCGATGAAGCGGCGGCAGGTGCAGCGCGCGACGCAGCCGAGCTCGCCGAGCGCCCGGTCGTCGCGCTCGACGCTCTCGCGCCCCAGCAGCTCCTCGCCGCGCTCGTCGAGTTCGACGACGCCCGTCCCGCCGACGACAACGCGGCTCGCATCCGCGCGCGCGCCGAGGCTGTCGCGCACGGCGGCGTGCGGCCCGTAGCGGTGGGCGACAGCGCCGCGAGCAGCGAGGAAGCGGTAGCTGTCGTCGGCGACGACGAGGTGGCGCGCGGCCGCCCGCGCGAGGCGCTCGCCGCGCTGGCCGACCAGCTGGCCGCAGGCGCAGAGCTCCTGACCGTGCTAGTCGGCCGCGACGCGCCGCTCGGCGAAGACGAGCTGCGCGAGTGCCTGCCGAAACACCTCGAGGTCGAGGTTCTGCCCGGCGGCCAGCGCGACTGGTGGTGGCTGCTCGCAGCCGAATAGCTGAGCGCTGGCGCTGACTGAGCGCTCGCGTTGACACGCGGTTTCGCTGCACCGGCGCCGCCACCTTCCCCGCCGCGGTCGGTGCGCTCCGCTGCCGGCGCCGCTGCCGCGACGTCTACCCGCGCGTCCACCATTAGCGCTGTGCTCGGCCAGCGACCGCACTTCGAATCCCTTCCGGCGCCCGCGCAGCTGCGCTCGGGGCCGTGGCCCTCGGTGCTCGCGCGCGCGGTTCGTGCACCCGGTTTGCGGCGAGAAGCGCTCGCAGCGCTCGGGATCGAGACGGTCCGCGACCTGCTCGAACACCTGCCCCACGCGCACCGCGCGCCCGGAGAAGTGCGCGCGATCGCCTCGCTCGCGGTCGGGGAGCGAGCGGTCGTGGTGGGGGTGGTCGAGTCCGTCGAGGTTCGCGACGGCCGTCCCCCCGCTTCCCGGTGGGGGGCCGAAGCGCAGAGGCGACGAAGCCCGCGCCGCATCGAGGCGCGGCTAAGCGACGGCAGCGGCGCCCTCGTCGCTGTGTGGTTCAACCAGCTCTGGTTGCGCGAGCGGCTGCGCCCTGGACAGGTGCTGCGGCTCGAGGGCGTGATGCGCCGCCGCGGGCACTTCTGGGTGCGGGAGCACGAGTGGCTCGAAGAGAGCGGGGGAGGGGTGTGGCCGGTGGGGGTGCAGGAGACGTCGGCGGCGACACCCGCCTCGCCGGCGACGTCCGCCCCGGCGGACGGGCGCGACGACGCGCTCGTACCCGTGCACCCGGCCGGCAGCGGCGTCAGCGCCCGCCGGCTGCGCAAGCTCGTCGAGCGGGCATGCCCGGCGGCGCTCGCCGAGCCCGATCCGCTGCCGCCGCGGCTGCGTGCGCGCGAGCGGCTGCCCGATCGCGCGGCGGCGCTGGTGTCGGTGCACTTCCCGCGCTCCCCTGACGAGGCCGAGCGCGCCCGCGCCCGGCTCGCTTTCGAGGAGCTTTTGTTGCTGCAGCTAGCGCTCGGGCGACGCCGGCGGGCGCGCCGCGAGCGCGCGCGGGCGCCGCGCCTGCAGCCGCCGACCGACGCCGTCGAGAACTGGCTGCGCTCGCTCCCGTTCGCTCCCACCGGCGACCAGCAGCGCGCGATCGCGACGGTCCGTGCCGAACTCGCCAGCGAAGTGCCGATGAACCGCTTGCTGATGGGCGAGGTCGGTTCCGGCAAAACGCTCGTCGCGGCGGCCGCCCTGCTGCACACCGCGGCCGCGGGCTACCAGGCTGTGCTGATGGCGCCAACAGAGACGCTCGCCGAACAACACCACCGAACCCTCGACCGGCTGCTCGGCGGTCACTTGCCGCTGTCGCTGCTCACCGCCAGCATCGGCCGACGCGCGCGCGAGCGTGTGCTGCGCCAGCTTGCCACCGGCGAACTCCTGCTCGTCGTCGGCACGCACGCACTGATCGAGCCGACGGTGACGTTTCGCCGGCTCGGGCTCGCGGTGATCGACGAGCAGCACCGCTTCGGTGTGCGCCAGCGTGCCACCCTGGAAACCAAAGGTCCCGATGGCCGTGTGCCGCACGTCCTGCACATGACCGCGACACCGATCCCGCGCACTTTGGCGCTCACCGCCTACGGCGATCTCGATGTCACCGTGCTGCGCGAGCTGCCGAGGGGCCGCCAGCCGGTCGAGACGCTCGTGCTGGCTGGCGAGCGCGGGAGACGCGAGGCGCTCGCCCGCGTCCGCGCCGAGGTGGCGCGTGGCCACCAAGCGTTCATCGTCTGTCCCCTGGTCGAGGAGTCCGAGGCGCTCGCGGTGCGCGCAGCGACCGCCGAGTTCGAACGACTCGCCGGCGGCGAGCTGAGCGGGTTGCGTCTCGGACTGGTGCACGGCCAACTTCCCGCCGCCGAGCGCCAACGCACGATGGGCGCGTTCGCTCGCGGCGAACTCGACGTGCTGGTGGCGACGAGCGTGATCGAGGTCGGCATCGACGTCCCGAACGCCACGGTGATGGTGGTAGAGGCGGCCGAGCGCTGGGGGATCGCGCAGCTGCACCAGCTGCGCGGCCGGGTCGGCCGCGGCGCGGCACCAGGGGTCTGCATCCTGCTCGGCGATCCGCAGCGCCCGCGTCTGCGCGCGCTCGCCGAGCACGCCGACGGCTTCCGGCTCGCCGAGATCGATCTCGTGCTGCGCGGCGCCGGCGATGTGCTTGGCACCCGCCAACACGGGCTGCCCGAGCTGCGTTTCGCGCGCCTGCCGGGCGACAGCCACCTGCTCGAGCGTGCGCGGGCGATCGCCGCCGACATGCTCGCTCGCGACCCGGACCTCGCCGCGCCCGAACACGTGCTGCTGGCGACAGCGACCGCCGAGCGCTTCGGGACGCTCGACCGACCGATCCCCGCCTAGCGCCGCCCTGCGTTATGGCGCAGCTGCGAGTGATCGCGGGAGAGTTCGGCGGGCGCCGCTTACGCATGCCTGCCGGCGCGGCGCGACCTACACAGGAGCGTGTGCGCGAGGCGCTGTTCTCGATCCTCGGACCGATCGAAGGAGCGCGCGTGCTCGATCTTTTCGCCGGCAGCGGCGCGCTCGCGATCGAGGCGCTGTCGCGCGGCGCGGCCCGTGCGGTGCTCGTCGAGCGCGACGCGCGCGCCGCCGCGGCGATCGCCGACAACGTGCGCGAGCTCGGGCTTGGGGCCCGCGCACGCCTCTTTCGGGGCGACGCCGTCCGCTACCTGGGTTCGTCGCGGGCCGCACGCGACGCACCGTTCGACATCGTGTTCGTCGACCCGCCATATGATTCCGCCGTCCGTATCGCACCACTGCTTGCGCAGCGGCTGCCGCCGCTGCTCAGCGAGAACGCAGTGATCGTCACCGAATCGCACACCAAGGCACCGCTCTTGCTGCCGTTCACGCTGTTGCGCGAGCGCCGCTACGGCGAGACGCGGCTCGCGCTCTACAGCGGCACGTCCGGAACCGTCCGCGCGGACGGCGACGCGAGCGAGGAGGACGCCTGATGCCGCCGCGCAACCCAGCGACTGCGATCTGCCCTGGCTCCTACGATCCCGTCACGCTTGGCCATCTCGACATCATCCGGCGCGCCGCGCGCGTCTTCGAACGGGTCGTGGTCGCCGTCGTGCGTCAGCCGGTTCGCAAACAGAAGACCGTCTTCAGCGCCGAGGAGCGCGTCGACTTCATCCGCGCCGAGGTCGCCGATATCGGCAACGTCGAGGTCGAGTCGTTTGATACGTTGCTCGTGGACTTCGCCCGCCGGCACGGCGCCACCGCGATCGTCAAGGGGTTGCGGGCGATCTCGGACTTCGAGTACGAGTTCGAAATGAACCAGCTCAACCGCAAGATGGCGCCGGACATCGAGTCGATCTACCTGATGGCGGCGCCCCAGTACAGCTTCTTGAGCTCGAGCGGGGTCAAGGAGCTGGCGATGTTCGGCGGCGATCTCGCCGGCCTCGTTCCCGAACGCGTGGCGCAGCGCTTGCAGGAGGAGCTGCGCCGCTAGCGAACAGAGCTGCGATGGACGTCCTCGCGCTGATAAGCAAGCTCGACGACCTGATCCACAACGCCAAGCCTGTGCCCTTCTCCGACCAGGTGCGGGTGGATCGCGAGGCGATCTTCGAGATCCTCGATCAGATGCGCGCCACCTTCCCCGAGGAGGTCAAGCAGGCGCGCTGGATCGTCAAGGAGCGGCAGGAGATGCTCGCCGAAGCGAAGCGCGAGGCCGAGCGCATCATCCGCGAGGCGCGCGAAGAGCAGGAGCGCCTGATCTCCGAACAAGAGGTCGTCAAACAGGCGCAACGCCAGGCCGAGGAGATCATCGAAGAGGCACGGGCGCGCGAGCGCGAGATCCGTCTCGGCGCCGAGGACTACGCCGACGACATCCTCAACACGCTCGAGGTCAACCTCGAGAAGTTCATCGCCGCCGTGCGGCGCGGCCGCGAGCGTCTGCAAGGGCGCGAAGAGGCCGAGGTCGGGTAGCGCCCGTGCGTGAACCGCGCGGCGCCCGAGCGTCTGCGCGGTAATCTCGTGGCGTGCCCCAGCGCACCGACACGCTCGACGTCGGGCGTCTCGGTTTGGCGAGCGGCGAGGGCCGGCGGTTCGAGCTCGCCGTTCCGATCGAGCCGCTGGTTCTCGGCGGCCACGACTACGTCGTCGGCGGGGGGTGCGTAACGGCCGTGCTCGACGCTTCGCGCACCACGCGCGGCTTCGCCTTCCGCTTGCGCTACGAGGCGACCGTCGAGGGTCCGTGCATGCGCTGCCTCGAGCTCGCGCGGCGCACCTACGCGATCGACGTGCGCGAGGTCGACCAGCCACAGGGGGGCGAGGAGCTGCGCTCGCCCTACCTCGTCGAAGACGTTCTCGACCTCGCAGCCTGGGCGCGCGACGCCCTCGCGCTGGCGCTGCCCCATCGGATCGTGTGTCGTGACGACTGCCGTGGCCTCTGTCCCGAGTGCGGGGTCGACCTGAACCTCGCCGGGCCGGACCACCGCCACGAGCGTCCACCCGACCCGCGCTGGGCGAAGTTGCGCGAGCTGCGGCTCGGCTGAACGGCCGACCGGCTACACTGCCTGCGCTCATGGCCGTTCCCAAGCAGCGCCAGTCCCACTCGCGCACGCACAAGCGGCGCTCGCAGCACCGCATCACGCCGCCCAACCTCGGCGCCTGCCCGCGCTGCGGCACGTCGAAGCGGCCGCACCGCGTCTGCCCGACGTGCGGCACCTACGGCGGGCGCGTCGTGGTCGTTCCCTCCGACGAGGCCTCCGACGCGTAGCGCCGCCACGGGAACGCCAGCGCTGCCGCGATGATCGCCGTCGACGCCAACGGTGCCGATCGCGGGCCGCGGGCGGTCGCCGAGGGGGTCGCGCGGAGCGAGGTGGCGTGCGTGGTATTCGGGCCCGCGCGCGAACTCGACGCGTGTGCCGGTGCTGCCGAAATCGTCGACGCCCCCGAGTACATCACGGGCGACGAGGAGCCCGCGCTCGCGGTGCGCTCGCGCCCGGCGGCCTCGATCGTCCAAGCCGCCGACGCTGTCGCGAGCGGTAGAGCGAGCGCGCTCGTGTCGGCTGGTGCCACCGGCGCCGTGCTCGCCGCCGCGCTGCTGCGCATCAAGCGCCTGCGCGGCGTGCACCGGCCGGCTCTGGCGGTCGTGCTGCCGACGCTCGAGCGGCCGTCGGTGCTGGTCGACGCCGGTGCCAACGCCGACGTGCGGCCCGAGCACCTCGTCCAGTTCGCCTATCTCGGGGCCTGTTTCGCCCGTGCCTGTCTCGGCGTCGAGCGTCCGCGGGTGGGGTTGCTGTCGGTGGGGGAGGAGCGCGCCAAGGGCAACGCCGACGTCCTCGAAGCGCACGCTCGCCTCGCCGAGCGTGCCGAGGCGGGCGAGCGCGCGTTCGACTTCCACGGCAACGTCGAGGGTTTCGACGTCCCGCGCGCGACGGTCGACGTCGTCGTGACCGACGGGTTCACCGGCAACGTCGCGCTGAAGGTGATGGAGAGCACGGCGGCCGAGCTGGGGCGCGCGATCCGGCGCGAGATCGCGGCCGGGCCGCTGGCGCGGTTCGGCGGGCTGCTCGTGCGCGGTCGCTTGCGGCGGTTGCGCGAGCGGATCGATCCCGAGCGCATCGGTGGCGCGATCCTGCTCGGCCTGCGCCGGCCCGTGATCGTCGCCCACGGCAGCTTCGGTCCGGCGGGGATCGCCAGCGCCGTGCGGCTCGCGCAGCGGGCCGTCGACGAGCGGATGGTCGAGCGCACCGCCGACGCGCTGGCGAGCGCCGGAGTGTTGCGGTCCGCCGCGGGTGCTAGCGTCGCCGCGAAGTGATGACGCGCGACGAGATCCTCGAGCGGATCCGCGAGCACCTCGCCGAGGAGCTCGAGCTGCCGCTCGAGCGGATCACCGAGGATGCGCGCTTCCGCGAGGACCTCGATGCCGACTCGCTCGACCTGGTCGCGCTGGTCGTCGAGCTCGAGGACCGCTACGGCATCCGCATCCCCGACGAGGAGGCCGCCAAGATCGAAACGGTCGGCCAGGCCGCCGACTACGTGGCTCGCCATGCCGCCGCGCTCGGCCGGTGACCGAGCCGCCGCGCCGGCTTCGAGCCGCGCCCGGAAAGACGATCGGCGCCAGCACGAGACGTCCGAACATCCGCTCGCCGCTCTGCTCGACGAGCTCCCGCGCGACCTCTACCGCCAGGTTTTCACGCACGCCTCCTGGGCGCCGACGCGCGCCGACTCCTACGAACGCCTTGCTTTTCTCGGCGACGTCGTCCTCAGCCTCGCCGTGTCGACGAATCTGCTGCCGCGATTCGGCGAGTACGGCGCGGGGCGGCTCACCAAGCTCCGCGCCCAAGCGGTGAGCGGTAGCGCCTGCGCGCGCGTGGCGCGGGCATTCGCAGCCGACGAGCGACTGCGCGCCGAAGCCCCTGCCGAGCAGCAGCGTGCCGTCGCGGCGCTGATCGAGTCCGAGCGCGTGCTCGCGTCGATCTGCGAAGCGGCGATCGGGGCTTGCTACCTGGCGTTCGGGCTCGAGCGCACGCGCGCGGCCGTGCTCGCGGCGTTCGCCGAAGAGATCGAGCGTGCGATCGAACAGCCCTTCGACTTCAAGTCGTTGCTTCAGGAGCGCCTGGCGCGCCGCGCCGAGACCGTCGAGTACCGAATCGAGGAGGAAGAGGGGCCGCCCCACCGGCGGCGCTTCCGTGTCGCCGCCACCGCCGGGGGGCGCGTGCTCGGGCGCGGCAGCGGGCGAAGCAAGAAGGCGGCCGAGCAGGAAGCCGCACTGGCAGCACTGGAGCAGCTCGAGCGCGAGGAGGAGCTCGCGGCCTGGGGGCGTGGCGATGACGACCGTCTGGCGGCCTGCGCTCGGGGCGACGACCAGAGCTGATCTGTCGGGGGCCGACCCGCGATGTACCTGCGCTCGCTCACGCTCAAAGGGTTCAAGTCGTTCCCGCACCGCACCCGCCTCGAGTTCGGACCGGGCATCTCGGTGATCGTCGGGCCCAACGGGTCGGGCAAGTCGAACATCACCGACGCCGTGCTGTGGGCACTTGGCGAACAGAGCCCGCTCGCGGTGCGCGGCCAGACGATGCGTGACGTGCTCTTCGCCGGCGGGGCGGGGGTTCCGTCGGCGTCGGTGGCCGAGGTCGAGGTCGTGATCGACAACTCCGACGGGCGGCTCCAATCCGATTTCAGCGAGATCTCGATCGTGCGCCGGCTCCACCGCTCCGGCGAGGGCGAGTACCGCCTCAACGGCGCTCGCTGTCGACTCGCCGACGTCCTCGAGGTGCTTTCCGACACCGGTCTCGGCAAAGAGATGCACTCCGTGGTCTCGCAGGGCCGCGTCGAGCAGATCGTGATGTCGCGACCGCGCGAACGCCGGCTGGTGATCGAGGAGGCTGCGGGGCTCGGCAAGCACCGCAAGCGCCGCCACCGCGCCCAGCTGAAGCTCGAGCGCACGCGCGCCAACCTCGAGCGCTTGCTCGACATCGAGCGCGAGGCACGGACGCGGCTGCGACCGCTGCGCCGGCAGGCGGAGGCGGCGGAGCAGCACGCGCGCCTGGAGCGCCAGGAGCTCGAGGTGCGCTACGAGCTCGCTCGCGACGCGCTCCGCGCCGCGGAAGAGCGGGCAGCCCGCGCTAGCGAGCGCGAGCGCGCGGCGCGGGCGGCGCTCGAGCGCGTCGAGCAGGAGCTTGCGGCGATCGGCGAGCAGCGCTCCCGCTGCGAGCGCGAGCTCGCTGCACGCGCCCAAAGACGCGAGGCGGCGCAGGCGAGCGTCCACGCTCTCGAGGGGGCGGCCGAGCGCGTCGCGATGCGTGTCGAGCTGTTGCGCGAGCGCGAGCGCGTGGCCCGCGAGCGGCGCGAGCTGACCGCGGTGCGGATCGGCGAGCTCGAGGAGGAGCTACGCGACCTCGCCCGGCGCAGCGGCGCCGAGACCGAGCAGCGCATCGCCGAACTCGAGCGCGAGCTCGCCGAACTCGACGCCCGGCGCGAGGAGCGCAAGCGCGAGCAGCTCGCCGAGCTCGAACGCGAGCTCGACAAAGCGCGCGAGCAGCTTGCCGCTGCCGAGCGGGCGTTCGCCGTCCTCGACGAGCAGCGCCGGGCGCTCGTAGCCGAGCGTGACCGAGCGCGCGAGCGGCTGCGAGCGACCGAGCGCGAGCTGTCAGCGGCGCGGCGCGAGTCGGCACGGATCGGGAGCGAGCTCGCCGCGGTCAATCAGTTCCTCGCACGCGCCGGCGCACCGCTCGCCGGTCGCGCCACCGTGATCGAGGGCATCACTTGTGCACCCGGGTTCGAGCTAGCGCTAGCGGCCGCGCTAGGCGCGCTGCTCGATGCCGCCGTTGTGCCCACGCTCGACGACGCGCGCGCGCTGCTCGCCGGAGAGCGCACCCCGGCGGGAGCGCAGGCGGTCGTCGCCGGTCGCGCGCGCCGCGCGGCCGCGCGCGAGCACCCGCCCTGTCCGGGCGCTGTCGCGCTCCGCGAGCGAGTCGAGGCGAAGCCCGAGCTGGCCGCCTTCGTCGACGCTGCCCTTGCCGACGTGTGGGTCGTCGACACGCTCGCCGTCGTCCCTGCCGATTTCGGCGGGCTCGCTGTGACCCGCGAGGGAGAGTCGCTCGATGGCCGCACCGGCGCGGTCGCCCGGGTGGTGCGCGGCGGCGCCGAGCGAGTGCTCGAAGAGCGCCGCCGTCGCGACGATCTGGCGCGCTCCGCGCAAGCCGCGGCCGAGCGTGAACACGCTGTCGCCAAGGCCGTGGAAGCCGCCGCTCGTGCCGTCGACGAGATCGAGCGGCGGCGGGACGAGCTGGAGCTCGAGCTGCGCGAGCGCGACCGCGCTCGCAGCGTCGAGCGGGAACACGTGCGGCGGCTCGAGTGGGCGCTCGAGGAACGGCGGCGCGCGCCCGCCGACGAAGGACCTGACGGCGTGCGCCGCGCCGAGATCGCGGCCGAGCTGAAGGCGTTGCGGGTGGAGCTAGAGCAGCGCGCGGCAGCGCAGCGGCGTGCCGCACGCGAGCTCGAGACGGCGCGCGGTGCGATCCAGCGCCACGAGACAGTCGCAACGGCGGCGGCACGGGCAGCCGCAGCGCTCGAACGGCTCGAGGGCTCGCTGCGGCGCCGCTGTGAGCGGCTTGCTGCGGCGCTGCGCGCCGACGAGGGCGACGACGGCGCTGCGAGCGGCCGCCTGCGCGAGCTGGCGACGCGCGAGAGCGAACTGCAGCGCGCGGCGCGCGCAGCGTCGGAGGAACTCGCGGCGGCGCGAGTCGAGGCGGCGCGCTCGGGCGACGCGGTGGTGGCCGCTCGCGACGAGCTCGCCGCCGTAGCGGGCCGCCTCGAGCTCGACGCTACCGCGCGCACCGAGCCACTTGCAGACGAGGAGCGCGCCGAGCTCGAAAAGCGAAGGGAGCGCCTCGCGCGCCGCCGCGCCCAGCTCGGACCGGTCAACCCGCTCGCCAAGGAGGAGTACGAGCGAGCGCGCGCCGAGCTCGAGGAGCTCGAGGCGCAACGCCGCGATCTCGAGGACGCGATCGCGGAGCTCGATCGCGTGATCGCGGAAACCGACCGCATGATCCGCGATGGGTTCCGCGCCACTTTCGAAGCAGCGGCACGCAACTTCGAGGAGGTCGTGGCGCACCTGTTTCCGGGCGGGCGCGGGCGCTTGCGGCTGGTCGACGCCGACGTCGGGCCGCAGCCGCTCGCGCCAACCTCGGACGTGGGGGCCGACCGCGATGCGGCGCAGGGCGGTGACGAGAGCGAGGGGGAGGGCGCGGCCACCGTCCCCGAGCACCATGGTGTCGAGCGCGAGCCCGGCGTCGAGGTCGAGGTGACCCCGGCGGGCAAAGCCACGCGTCGCCTGTCGCTACTGTCGGGCGGCGAGAAGTCGCTCGTGGCACTGGCTTTCCTGATGGCGGTGTTTCTCGCTCGGCCCTGCCCGTTCTACATCCTCGACGAGGTCGAGGCTGCGCTCGACGACATCAACATCGAGCGCTTCCTCGCGTTGCTGCGCCGCTACAGCGATCGCGCCCAGTTCATCGTCGTCACCCACCAGAAGCGCACGATGGACGCCGCCGACACTCTCTACGGGGTATCGATGGGGCGCGACGGCATCTCGCGGGTCGTCTCGCGCCGGCTGCGCGGCCGCCCGCAGCACGAGCTCCAAGCAGCTGCCCGGTCCGCCTGAGCGCGCGCGGGCACGCGAGCGGCCGATCGGCGCACTGGCACGAGCGGCGCCCGAACTTGCGTCCGTCCCGCCGCGGCTGGCTCAGCGCTGCGCTCACCAGCGCCGAAAGATGGTCTGCGCGGCATTCCGCGCACCGCTGAGGGGAGCGAGCCCCGGCAGGGCACCGCGTGCGGCTGCGCTGCCGGGGTCCCCCTTGGTTTCGCCTGCCGGCGGCGGTTACCTGCGGTCACAAGGCCCACCTACAGCGCGTAAGCTGCCGGCCGCGATGGCGGTCGACTGGAGCGAGGCACTGCTCTTGCCGGCGGGAGTCGGGCCGCGCGAGCGCGATGCGCGACGCGCCGGCGGCAAAGGCCTTTTTGCGCGCCTGCGAGAGAGCCTGCGCAAGACCCGCGAGGCGCTGCAGAGCGAGCTCGGCGCGAGCGTCCTAGGCCGCGTCGACGACGCTCTCTTCGAGCGCCTGGAGGAGGCGCTCGTCAGGGCCGACGTCGGCGTTCCTGCGACAGCACGGCTCGTCCAGCAGCTCGAAAACGAGGTGGCTGCCGGCAACGTGGACGGCGGCGATATCGGTGCGCGTCTGCGTGAGCTGATCGCAGCGGCGTTGGTGCCCGCCGGGGCGGAGACGCGGCTCGACCTGCGCGCGCAGCCGGCGGTCGTGATGTTCGTCGGCGTCAACGGCACCGGCAAAACGACCACGATCGGCAAGTTCGCCGCGGCGTTGCGGCGCGAGTGTGGTGTGCGCGTGCTGCTGGCGGCAGCCGACACCTATCGCGCCGCCGCCGTCGACCAGCTCGTGGTGTGGGCCGAGCGGGCGGGAGCCGAGATCGTGCGCGGCAGCCCGGGCCAGGACCCGGGGTCGGTCGCTTACGACGCGATCGAGGCGGCGCGGGCGCGCGCCGTGGACGTCGTGTTGGTCGACACCGCTGGGCGCTTGCACACACGCACTCCGTTGATGGAGGAGCTCGCGAAGGTGCGGCGCGTAATCGGCGAGCGCTTGCCCGGCGCGCCGCACGAGACACTGCTCGTGATCGACGCCACGACCGGTCAGAACGGGCTCCGCCAAGCGCGCGCTTTCGCCGACGCCTGCGCCGTGACGGGCATCGTTCTCACCAAGCTCGACGGCACCGCCAAAGGTGGGATCGCGCTGGCGATCGCCGAAGAGCTCGGCCTGCCGGTGAAGCTGGTGGGCGTCGGCGAGGCGCTCGACGACCTGCGACCCTTCGACGCGCGCGCGTTCGCCGCCGCTTTCGTCGAGTAGCCTCGCAACGTGTTCGAGTCGCTCTCGGAACGGCTGCAGGAAGCGCTCGGGGGGGTTCGTTCGCGCGGGCGGCTCTCGCCCGACGACGTCGACCGCGCGCTGCGCCAGGTCCGGCTGGCGCTGTTGGAAGCTGATGTTGATTTCCGTTTGGTGCGCGAGTTCACGGCCCGTGTGCGCGAGCGCGCGGTCGGCAGCGAGGTGCTCGAGTCGGTCAACCCCGCGCACCAGGTGGTCAAGATCGTCGCCGACGAGCTCACCGAGCTTCTCGGCGGCACTACCAGCGACTTCGCGTTGCCGCGCGCCCAGCCTGCGGTGGTTCTCCTCGCCGGACTGCAGGGCTCGGGCAAGACGACTGCGGCCGCCAAGCTCGCTCACCACCTGCGCAGCGAGCGCGGCCTCGACGTCGCGCTCGCGGCCTGCGACCTGCAGCGGCCGGCTGCCGTCGAACAGTTGCGTTTGCTGGGCGAACGGGCGGGCTGCCCGGTCTACGAGCGCGGAACCGCGGGCCGCGCTGTCGACACCGCCGCTTGGGCTCTCGAGCAAGCTCGCGACGACGGACGCGACGCGCTGATCGTCGACACCGCCGGGCGGCTGCACATCGACGAGGAGTTGATGGCCGAGCTCGAGGCGATCCGCGATCGCGTGCGCCCGCACCGGGTGTTGCTGGTGCTCGACGCGATGACCGGACAGGAGGCGGTCGCTGTGGCGACGGCGTTCCTCGAGCGGGTTCCGTTCGACGGGCTCGTGCTCACGAAGCTCGACGGCGATGCCCGGGGCGGCGCGGCTTTGTCGGTGAAAGCAGCGACCGGCCGCCCGGTGATGTTCGCCTCGACGGGCGAGCGACTCGAGGATTTCGATGTCTTCCACCCCGACCGCATCGCCCAGCGGATCCTCGGCATGGGGGATGTCTTGACGCTCGTCGAGCGCGCCCAGCGCGAGATCGACGAGCGCAAGGCGGCCGAGCTCGAGCGCAAGATGCGCCGCGCCGAGCTGACGCTCGAGGATTTTCTCGACCAGCTCCGCCAGGTCCGGCGCATGGGCCCGCTGACGAATTTGCTGGGAATGCTGCCGGGCGTGGGGTCGCAGCTGGCCGGCCTCGATCTCGACGAGCGGCAGCTCGATCGCGTCGAGGCGATGATCCTCTCGATGACGCCGGAGGAGCGACGCCGCCCCGAGATCATCGACGCCTCGCGCCGCCGCCGCATCGCGCGTGGTTCGGGCACTACGCCGCAGGAGGTCGCCCAGCTCGTGAAGCAGTTCCAAGCAATGCGCAAGCTGATGCGCGACCTGAGCCGGGGCCGGTTGGGCGCGCTGCGCTCGCTGCTCTCGCGGTGAGACGCCTCTGCGGCGAGAGCGACGCAGCATCTTCCTGTTCCGTGGTCGCGGTCGGCGATCGACAGTGACCCCGGTCACGGCGACCCGGCACGCGGCGACCCGGCACGCGGCGACCCAGCACGCGGCGACCCGGCACGCCGCGACCCGGCACGCTGCCGAACAGGTGCCCGTCCGGGTTCGTCTCGATCTCGTTCCCGGCAAGCGTCCGTCAGCCAGGCGGCCGGCCGGTGGTGGGCTCCGCTAACCTGCCGGGTCCGAATGCCGGTCAAGGTCCGTCTCACACGCGTCGGTAACCGCAACAACCCGATCTGGCGGGTGGTCGTCGCCGACGACCGCAGCCCCCGCGACGGGCGCTTCATCGAGGTGCTCGGGCACTACAACCCGCAGCGGGCGCCTTCGGAGATCGCTATCGATCGCGACCGTCTCGCAAGCTGGCTGGCCCGCGGAGCACAGCCGACGCGTGCGGTGCGCAGGCTCGTTGAGGCGCTCGAACGCGGCCGCCCGCCGGCAGCCGAGGTGCGTGCCGACGAAGCTGCCGCCGCTCGCCGCAGCGGCGTAGCTGCAAATGCTGGGGCGGCTGCCGCCGACCAGGGCAGCGACGCCGAAGCCGCCAGCAGCGCCGAGGCGACCACGGACGCCGAAGCCGCGGCGGGCTCCGAGTCGTCGGCCGAATCCGCCGGCGACGGCGCTGCTTCCGACTCCTCGCCTGGCGCAGCAGCTGCCGCCTCTGTTGGCGAAGACAGCGGCGAGGGCGACAGCGCCGCTGGCGAAGAGGCGGGCGCTGGCGACGGTGCCTGAGCCGTGGGCTCGCTCGAGGATTTCGTCGCGTTCCTCGCGCGCTCTGTCGTAACCGATCCCGACGCGGTCGAAGTCCGCTCGTGGCACGACGACGAGGAGGACGCGCTCGTGATCGAGATCCATGTCGCCGAAAGCGATGCCGGCCACGTCATCGGACGCTCCGGTCGCACCGCCGAAGCGATCCGTCAGGTCGTGAAAGCCGCGGCAGCGCGCCGCGGGGGCCGGGTACTCGTCGACATCGTCGCTTAACCGGCGCACGGCGCGCCGCGATGGGGCGTAAACGGCTTGTCAGCGTCGGGCGCGTTGGTCGTCCGCACGGTCTCGACGGCAGCTTTTACGTCGCTGTGCCCGATGCTGAGCACCTGGTGGAGGGAGCAGAGGTCGTCGTCGCCGGACGCACGCGCCGCATCGAGCGCCGCGCGGGAACGGAGGCGCGACCGATCGTGCGGCTCGCCGGCATCGGCGATCGTGACGGCGTGCGTGCTTTGCGAGGCGAGCATCTACTTGTCGAACAGGAGCTCGGCGACGACGAGTGGCTCGCGGCTGAGCTCGAGGGCATGGCGGTCTTGAGCGACGACGGCCGTAACCTTGGTCGCGTGAACCGGGTGCTAGCGGCGCCGACTTGCTCGGTGCTGGAGGTGGAGGGGTACGAGGATCTCGTTCCCCTGCTCGCCGACGCCCTCGTAGGGGTCGATCTCGACCGGCGCACGATCACCGTGCGGGCCTCATTTCTCGGCGATCCCGCGCGGCGGTGAGCGTGCCACGGTGAGCGTGGCACAGCGTCAGCTGGCATCAGCGTGTGCCAGGAGGTCCCGAGGCGCGAACAGAACGTGACAGCGTCACAAGGGTCGCGAGTTGGACATCGACATCTTCACGCTCTTCCCCGCCTGGTTCGACTGGTTTTTCGCCCAGCGCCACGTACGCCGTGCGCTGACGCTTGGTCACCGCATAGAAGCGATCGACCTGCGCGCCACGACGCCGCTTCGTGCCGGGCAGGTCGACGACACTCCCTACGGCGGGGGTGCGGGAATGGTGATCCGCGTCGACGTGGTAGCGGCGGCGCTCGAGGCGCGCTACGCCACCGACGCGCTCGCGGTACGAGAGCAGCGCCGCGTCATCGCGCTCGCGCCGAGCGGGCGGCAGTTCGACGACGCGCTAGCGGAGGAGCTCGCCCGCGAGCCAGGGCTGACGCTGCTGTGTGGGCGCTACGAGGGGTTCGACGAGCGTGTCCACAGTCACCTCGCCTCCGACGTGGTGTCGATCGGTCCCTATGTGCTGTCGGGCGGCGAGCTGCCGGCGATGGTCGTCGTCGACGCGGTACTGCGGAAACTCCCCGGCGTGCTCGGCGATCCAGCTAGCGCTATCGAAGAGTCGTTCAGTCGCGCGCTCGGGGGAGCCCCCGAATATCCGCACTACACCCGCCCGGCGGCGTGGCGAGGAGTGCGCGTTCCTGACGTGCTCCTCTCGGGCGACCACGGGCGGATCCGCGAGTGGCGTCGCGCCCAGAGCCGCGAGCGGGCGCGGATCCGCGCGGAGGAGGGCGGCGACTAGCTGGACGCGAGCGCCTGCTTGCGCTGCGCTAGCATTCGCTGCCCGCGCCGCCCGCCACGGCTCCTCGTGGCGAGTGGCGATGCCGGCGCCGTGCGGCCGACCGCCTGTCGCCCGGCTTAGGGACTGCCTCAAGCAGCCATGTCGAACGCAATAGCAAAGCTCGAACGCTCCCAGCTCAAGAAGCGTCCGTCCTTCGCTCCGGGCGACCGTGTGCGAGTGCACTTCGAGGTCGTAGAGGGCAACCGCCGGCGCGTGCAGGTTTTTGAGGGTGTGGTGATCCGCCGTCAGGGATCTGGGGTGCGCGAGACTTTCACCGTCCGCAAGCACTCCTTCGGCGTCGGTGTCGAGCGCACCTTCCCGCTGCACTCCCCGAAAATCCAGAAGATCGAGGTAGCAGCGCGCGGGCGGGTGCGCAGAGCCAAGCTGTACTACCTGCGCGACCGGATCGGACGAGCAGCGCGTGTGCGCGAGCGTCGTGCCGGTGAGGCGACGGCCGAGCAGCTGCGCGCCGACGAGATCGCAGCGACGGTCGACGAAACCCCGGATGCCGCCGACACCGCTGCCGCGAAGGGCGAGCAGCAGCCAACAGCCGCTTCCCCGGCGGACACTGGGAACGCCAGCGGCGCGTCGGGCGAGGGAGAGGCGCAGACGGCGTCGGACAGCGACGGCGAGTGACGTGTCGAGCCCGGCTGCAGGGGCCAAGCGTGGCCGGTCCCGGCTGGCGGGCTTCGTCGAGCTGGTCGTCGTCGTCGGGCTCGCGCTCGGTCTCGCCTTCCTGATCCAGGCCTTCCTCGTCAAGCCTTTCCGCATCCCGAGCGAGTCGATGGAGCCGACGCTCGACGTTGGGCAACGGGTGCTGGTCGAGCGGGTCACCTACCGCTTCAGCGAGCCGGGCCGTGGCGACATCGTCGTGTTCAAACCGCCCCGCGGTGCCGATCCCGAGGTTTCCTCGTGCGGGGTACCCCATCCGGAGGACGCACCCTGTCCCCGCCCGACCCCGCGGCACTCCTCGACGAACTACATCAAGCGCGTCGTCGGGCTCCCCGGCGAGCGGCTGAAGGTGATCGGCGGCCACGTCTACATCAACGGACGTCGTCTCCGTGAGCCGTGGGCACGGATCGATCCCGGATGCGCTTCCACGTGCACCCTGCCGCGGGAGATAACGATCCCACGCGGCTACTACTTCATGATGGGCGACAACCGCGGTGCGAGCGCCGACAGCCGCGAGTGGGGTCCTGTGCCGAAGCGGTGGATGATCGGCAAGGCTTTTTTCACGTACTGGCCCCCCAACCGTGTCGGCACCTTCTGACGCGGCGGGATAAGGGAAACCGCCGCTCGAACCTGCCGGCGGCCACGGCCATTCTCATGTCGGGGGTCGCCGCTACGATCGCCGCCCGTGGGAGCTTCGCGCGCGCTTGCCGCCGCTGGGAGGGGTCGCGACAGATCCGCTCCGCGGATGGCAGCGCCCGTACGCGACAGAAGTGCGGGCTCGCAGCTGGCAGCTTTCGACGTCTCGCTCGGGACGCGCTACGTCGCCGGTGCCGACGAGGCCGGGAGGGGCTCTCTCGCGGGTCCGCTCGTCGCGGCTGCGGTGCTGTTCGACTGCGAGCGGCTTCGGCGGGGTGTGCAGGACGGGCTCGTCGATCTCGACGATTCGAAGAAGCACACCAGCGCCGCGCGCGAGCGGATCTTCCGGGCTGTCCTCGCGTACGCCGCGAGGGTGCGTGTGGTCTTCAAAGGGCCTCGCGAGATCGATCGGCGCGGTCTTCACCGCGTCAACATCGAGGCGCTCGCCGAGGCGCTCGCCGCCGTTGCGCGCTCGGACTGCACCTGCCTCGTCGACGGGTTCGAGCTCGACGGGGTTGCCGCGCGGTCGCGACAGCAGGTTGTCGCGCTCGTGCGCGGTGACGCGACAAGCGCTGCCGTGGCGGCGGCCTCGGTGGTCGCGAAGGTGGTCCGCGACCGCCACATGCGGCGGCTTGCGGCGCGCTATCCCGAGTGGGGCTTCGAGCGCCATGTCGGCTATTCGACTCCCGAACACCGGGAGGCGATCGCGGCGTGCGGGCTCACGCCTCTCCATCGCCGTTCCTTCGCGTCGGTGGCCTATTCCCAGCTCGACTTCGGCCTCTGAGCGTGGCGGCGCAAGCTGCGTGCGCGGGTAGCTCACCATGCGGCCTCGACGTGCTCGAGTTTGTCCAGCCGAAGGTCGCGATCGAGCAGCACCGCGACCGCGTCGAAGCGCAGCGTGCGCGGGCGTATCGACGCCAAAAGCTCACCGTTCTCCTGTAGCCACGCACGCGCGGCATTGCGCACCCACAGCTGCTTGCGACGATCGACGGACTCGATTGCGCGTTCGAGCGTGGCGGGCGCGACGAGCGTGCGGACCTCGCAAAACACGAGCGTGCGTCCGTGCCTGCAGACCAGGTCGAGCTCGCTCGAGCGTGTGCGGAAGTTGGTAGCGACGATCTCGTACCCGCGCGCGTGCAGGTGTGCGCGCGCATAGCGCTCGCCGAGAGCTCCGACCTGCTGGCGACGACTTGGCACAAGCCGACGGTAGGCGGGGCCGAGCGACGCCGGAGTTGCGTCCGTGACGTTTCGGTGACGCGCGCCGCTTCGCTGCGCGGCAGGTGCGGAGCACGCTGCGGTCCGCAGTGCGGACCGGTGGCAGCGCAGCGGGCGCGAAGCACGATCACGCAGCTGCCGATCGTGTGCGCTGACTCGTAACACAGTTGACAGCGCCGTCACCCCCGCGGCCCTAGGTTCGGCCACGTGCTCGCCCACGTCCGCACGTTCGCGATCGAAGGGGTCGACGGTGTCCCGGTCACCGTGGAAGTCGATGTTCGGTCCGGGTTGCCCGCGTTCACAATCGTCGGTCTGCCCGACCGGGCGGTCCGCGAGGCGCGCGAACGCGTGCGCGCAGCGATCCTCAACTGCGGGTTCGAGTTTCCGCTGCGGCGTCTCACCGTCAACCTCGCCCCAGCGAGCCTCGAGAAGGGCGGGCCGAGTTTCGACTTGGCAATCGCCGTCGGTCTACTCGCCGCCAGCGGCCAGGTACCGGCAACTGCCTGCCAGCCCGCAGCCTTGTGGGGGGAGCTTTCGCTCGACGGGCGCCTGCGCGACGTTCCGGGAACGCTGATCGCTGCCCTCGCTGCTGAGCGCTCCGCGACCGAGATCCTGATCGTGCCCGAACGCTCGGCTCACGAAGCACTAGCCGTCGACGGGCCCGCCGTCGTCGCGGTGCGTTCGCTTCGCGACATCGCAGAGCTGTTGCGCGCCGGCGGTTTGGCTCGCGCTGCCCGGCGTGGTGCGCCTAGCATGGGTGCACCGGACCCGCTGGCACGGGACGCCCATCCGCATTTCCTGCCAGACGCTCGCGTCCCCGACCTCGCCGACGTCCGCGGTCAAGACGACGCGAAATGGGCGCTCGAGGTCGCAGCTGCCGGCGGACACAACATGCTCATGGTCGGGCCGCCAGGCGTCGGCAAGACGATGCTCGCGAGGCGGCTGCCGGGCCTGCTGCCGCCCCCGAGCCGCGAAGAAGCGATCGACATCGCGCGCGTGCGCGCTGCCGCCGGTTTGCCGTGCTGCGAGTGGCCACCGCAGCGGCCCTTCCGGGCACCGCACCACTCGATATCGGCGCAGGGCCTCGTGGGAGGAGGCTCGCCGCCCCGCCCGGGAGAGATCACGCTTGCGCACCGCGGCGTCCTCTTTCTCGACGAATGCACCGAGCTAGCGCGTTCGGCGCTCGAAGCATTGCGACAGCCGCTCGAGGACGGTGTCGTGCAGATCGTGCGCGGCCAGCGAACGATCGCGTTTCCTGCGCGACCGCTGCTCGTCGCTGCCTGCAACCCCTGCGCGTGCGGCGGCGCAGCCTGCGACTGTTCAGCCAGCGAACAGCGCCGGTATGCGCGCAAGCTCTCGGGTCCGATCCTCGATCGCATCGACATCGTCTGCGAGCTCTGCGCCACTCGTGACCTCGACGCTAATGAGTCGCTTGGGTCGCTTTCGGCGCACCGCGACACGGCGAGCGTGCGGGCGCGAGTCAACGCTGCGCGCCTCATCCAACGCGAACGCTACGACGGCACGGCGAGCGTCAACGGTGATCCGTCGATCCCGCTTGCGCGTGTACTCGGAGGCAAGGAACGCATGCGGAGACTCCTCGCCCGGGTTGCGGCGGCAGGTCTCTCCGGCCGTGCTGCCGAGCGTGTCCTGCGCGTCGCCCGCACTCTCGCCGATCTCGAGCAGTGCAGGGAAGTCGAGGCTGCGCACGTCGAGCAAGCGCGGGGTCTGCGGCTCGGTTTGCATGCGCTCGGGAGGGCTGCGTGAGCTCGGTCGATGCCGCCGAACGCGACGCCGGGATCGCGCGCGGCGCAGCGCTGGCCCTATCCGACGACGGCTATCCCGAGGCGCTCCGCGCGTTGAGCGACCCACCCTCGGTGCTGTTCGCCAGTTGCGATCCCGTGCGTCTGCGAGAGCTCCTCCGCCCTCCGCGGGTGGCGATCGTCGGTTCGCGCGATCCGAGCGCTTACGGACTCGAGATGGCGGCGACCTTGGGCCGTGAGCTAGCGCGCGCCGGCGTCGTGGTGGTGTCGGGGCTCGCTCGCGGGATCGATGCTCGGGCGCTCGAAGCCGCGGTGGCGGTGGGCGAAGCGATCGCTGTCTTGCCGGCGGCGGTCGAGCGGCCGTACCCGCAGCGCAATGCGCGCCTCGCCCGGCGGATCGCCGCTCGCGGCGCGCTGCTCAGCGAAACCGACGATCCCGAGCCACCGCCGCGATGGGCGTTTCCGCGGCGAAACCGCATCATGGCTGCGATCGCCGACGCTGTCGTGGTGGTCGAGGCGCGGGCAAGATCGGGAACGCTCATCACCGCCCAGATCGCCCTCGAACTCGGCCGACCGGTGGGAGCGGTGCCGGGCCGGGCGACCTCTCCCCTCGCTCGCGGCGCGAACGGCCTGATACGCGATGGGGCTTTTCTCGTCGAATCGGCAGACGACGTGCTCGACGAGCTCTTCGGTCCGGGGTGGCACGCGGCCAACAGCGCTGGCGTGCGCGCCCAGCCGTTGTCGGGAGGCGCTGGAACGCCGGCGGCGCCAGTGGTCGGCATGTCCGCTGCCGAAAGGCCGGCGCAGGCCCGCGACAACGCACCGGCTCCTACGAGCGACGACGTCCGCTCTGGAACGAGTTCGCCCGACGCATCGAGCGACGCCGGCCCTGCCAGGCAGCGCGGCTGCCGGAGGGCCGCCACTCTCACGCCGGCCGAACGCCACGTCCTCGACGGTCTCGCAGCAGGACGCACGCTGGGCGAGATCGCCGACAGGGGCGCCTTGTCGCCCGCCGAGATTCGTGCCTGTGCGGCGCGCCTCTGCGCACGCGGGATGGTCGTCTCGACCGGTCTCGGTCGGTTCGAGGTTGTCGACGCAGCGCCGCTCATGACAGCGGTCGCCGACGATGCCGGCGCTAGCGATCGCGATACTTCGCTCGCATGAACACAGGCGGCGACAGCGGGGGCGCGACGCGCGCAGCGCTCGCGGCCCCAGAGCCGGGCAAGGTTCCCCGCGTCCTCACCATCGCCGGCTCCGACTCCGGCGGCGGTGCAGGGATTCAAGCCGACCTCAAGGCGTTCGCGCGCTGCGGCGTCCACGGCATGAGCGCGATCACGGCGGTGACGGCGCAGAACACGGTGGCCGTGGAGGGCGTCTGGCCGCTCCCTCGCGACGCGATCGTCGCCCAGGTGCGCGCCGTGGTGAGCGACATCGGCGTCGACGCGATCAAGATCGGCATGCTCGGCACGGTTGCGATCATCGAGGCCGTAGCCGAGGCGCTCGACCTCGTAGACAGCTCTGTGCCGATCGTCGTCGACCCGGTGATGGTGGCGGAAAGCGGCGCGCGCTTGCTCGCCGAGGACGCTGTCGAGGCGCTCGTACGTCGGATCCTCCCGCGCGCAACCGTCACGACACCCAACCTCGCGGAGGCGCGGGTGCTCGCCGAGCACAGCGAACACGCCCGCACCGCTTGCGCCGTGGGCGACACCGGTGCTCCCGCACGCCAGGCGCGCCGCGGTCTCAGGCCCCGCCCTCGCCGCGACGAGGGCGAAGAGCTAGCTCGCAGCGTGAGAACCCTGGGGCCACGCTGCGTGGTCGTCACCGGTGGCCACCGTGAGCGGGCCGTCGACACGTTCTTCGACGGCGAGCGCGTCGCGCGCATCACGGGCCGGCGCTGGCCGGACGGCGCGGCGCACGGCTCAGGCTGCACACACTCCGCGGCGCTCGCCGCCTACCTGGCGTGGGGTTTCGATCCGCTCGGGGCCGCGCGCCGTGCCAAGCGGGTCGCTGCCCGCGCAGTGCGCGACGGGCTGCGCGAGATCGGGCACGGAGCGGGGCCGGTCGACGTCTTCGGGCTCGCCGGGCGCCGCCCCCCGGCAGCGAGAGCCAAGCGAACGCCGGCACCACAGGGCCGCGGCGCGCGGGTTTCCGAACCAGCGTGAGCCCGCTGGCATAATCAGCGCGGGTTCGGTCGGTGCGCTCGGAGGAGGGCAGGGAGATCAAGCTTTTGCGGATGAAGCCGGGCTACGGAGAAGTCCTCCTCGCCGAGGGCGATCGTCGCTCGAGCGAGGATGCCGAGCGGCTCGCGCGCGAGTTCGAGCGCCAGATCGCCGAGGGCATGTGGGCGGCAGTGCCCCTGCGCGAGAACCGCACAGGCCGCCGCCGGGCCGTCCTCGTCAAGCACCTCGACGAGGTTCCCGACGACGCTGACACCGTCATCTTCATACCCCGTGCGCAAGGCGGCAGCCTTGCCATCGCCGGCACGGTCTCGACACGGTGACCGCCAGCCTCGCCATCCTCTCGATCGCGAGCGCCGCTCTCCTCCTGGCACTACTCGTCGACGCTGCTATCGCGAGAGCGCGGCCGCACAGTGCGAGCGGTCGCCGGCGTGCGCGGGGCGGGCGTCAGGGTGCTCCCGCCTCGCGGGGGGCACCCGCGGTAAGTCGCCGCGGGCCGGCGAGAGAGCACCCGGCGCTCGCGTCGGGCCCGGAAGTCGCTGCCACCCTCGCGGCGGCGAAAGCACACGAGCGTCCGCGGTTTGCGGGGCGCGCGCTCGACCCCGGTCGCGAGCTTCGCGCCGAGCGGCGGGCGCGGGAACTTTTGCGGTCGTGCGTGAGCGACGAGGAGTGGGAGATGTACCGGGACCTTGGTTTCTTGCGCGTGCCCGGCCGGCGGCGCAAACCGGGCGCGCCACGGTACGCCTACCTCGTCTACCCACGCAAGCCGATCGTCGCCTACTTCGTCGCGACCGGCGAACCGATTGCCGAGTACTGCGTCGAGTTTCCGGATATCGACGGTCGGCCCTTGCCTCCCTCTGACGACGTTCTCGCCAAGTGGATGGCGCTCACCTCCGACGAAGAGCTTTTGCTGCGGCGGGCGAACATGCACCTCGTCGGCCGCCACCACGACCCCGCGCGGTTGCGCCGCGATCTCTGGCGTCTCGCTAGCTGGGAGAAACGCCGTGCCCGCCGTGCCGCGCCCCGGCCGGGCGCTACGCGACCGTCGGCACCCGAGCGAGCGCCAGGTGCGAACGACTCACGCTCCCAGCGCGGCGGTCGACGAGCGAGCGACACGGCGTACTAGGCTGCCGAACGCTCGCGCCCGCGCCGCGGCGCTCCGCGCCGAGCGCAGGCGTCGAGCAGCCCGCGCTCCGCTCGCGGCGCCCGTCCAGCGATACCCCGAGGAGGTCAGCCGACAGAAATGAGCCGCGACCTGCGCCATCGCAGCCGCCACCTGCTCGACGGTCCCGACCGCGCGCCCGCGCGCGCCTATCTGAAAGGCATCGGGTTCGACGACGAGGCGCTGTCGCGACCGATCGTCGGCATCGCCAACACCTGGACGGAAACGATGCCCTGCAACTTCCACCTCCGCAGGCTCGCCGAGCGTGTCAAGGAAGGCGTCCGCGCCGCCGGTGGAACGCCGATGGAGTTCAACACGATCGCGATCTCGGACGGGATCACGATGGGCACCGAAGGTATGCGCGCCTCGCTCGTCAGCCGCGAGGTGATCGCCGACTCGATCGAGCTCGTCGGTGGCGCCCACATGTTCGACGCGATCGTGGCGTTGAGCGGCTGCGACAAAACCATCCCGGGCTGCGCGATGGCGCTCGCCCGGCTCGACGTTCCCGCTGTGCTTCTCTACGGCGGTTCGATCCGCCCGGGCACCTGGCGCGGACGCAAGGTCACCATCCAGGACGTCTTCGAGGCGGTCGGCGCCCACGCCGCCGGCGAGCTCGACGACGAGGAACTGCGCGATCTCGAAGCGCACGCTTCGCCCGGTCCGGGCGCATGCGGCGGTCAGTACACCGCCAACACAATGGCGGTCGCCTTCGAGGTGATGGGAATCTCGCCCCCCGGAAGCGCGATGGTGCCAGCGGTCGAAGGCCGCAAAGGCGATGTCGCTGAGCTTTGTGGGCGGCTCGCTGTCGAGGCGATCGAACGCGATCTGCGCCCAAGCCGCATCCTCACCCGCGAGGCGTTCGAAAACGCGATCGCGTCGGTCGCTCTTACCGGCGGCTCGACCAACGCCGTCCTTCACCTGTTGGCGCTCGCGCGCGAAGCTGGGATCGCGCTGTCGCTCGACGACTTCGACCGCATCGCCCAACGCACACCGCTGCTTGGCGATCTCAAGCCCGGCGGCGCCTACGTCGCCACCGACCTCTACGAAGCCGGCGGGGTCCCGCTCGTCCTCAAGCGCCTGCTCGAGCTCGGCCTCCTCCACGAGGGCGTGCCCACCCTCGACGGCCGCACGATCGGCGACGTCGCACGCAGCGCCGAAGAGAAGCCCGGTCAACGGGTGATCCGGCCGGTCGACGATCCGATCAAGCCGAACGGGGGCTTCGCCGTGCTGCGCGGCAACCTCGCGCCCGAGGGTTGCGTCGTCAAGCTCGCCGGTCACGACCGTCTCGAACACCGCGGTCCGGCCCGCGTGTTCGACTCCGAGGAGGACGCGTTCGCAGCGGTCAAAGCGAAGCGGATCGCACCCGGCGATGTCGTCGTGATCCGCAACGAGGGGCCGGCCGGCGGCCCCGGGATGCGCGAAATGCTGGCCGTAACCGCGGCGATCGTCGGCGAAGGGCTAGGCGACTCGGTCGCCCTGCTCACGGACGGCCGTTTCTCGGGGGCAACGCACGGGTTCATGGCCTGTCACGTCGCCCCCGAAGCGGTGCGCGGCGGTCCGATCGCCGCGCTCCGCGACGGCGACACGGTCGTCTTCGACGTGCCGAACCGCGAGCTGCGCGTGGAACTCGACGACGCCGAGATCGCGCGCCGCCTCGCCGACTACGCGCCCCCGCAGCGACAGCTGCGGGGGGTGCTCGCGAAATACGCCCACCTTGTCGGTTCCGCCTCCGAGGGGGCGATCACCAGAGTTCCCGAGCGCGCGCTCTAGAGGCGCTCAGCTAGCGCTCGCAGCGGTCGTCGGTGTGCACCAGGCGCGCTCAGCTGGCGCTTGCAGCGGTCGTCGGTGTGTGCTCCTGGGCGTCGACCCGCGCGACGAAGTCGTGCAAGAGGCGGTTGAACGTGCGTGGCCGCTCGAGCTGAGCGACATGGCCGGTGCGGGGGAGGATCACCTTCTCGGTGTTCGCGATGCGGCTC
Organism: Thermoleophilum album; assembly: GCF_028867705.1. Taxonomy (GTDB): domain Bacteria; phylum Actinomycetota; class Thermoleophilia; order Solirubrobacterales; family Thermoleophilaceae; genus Thermoleophilum. The sequence goes on from NZ_CP066171.1 coordinate 885,728, forward strand.
GCCCACACGTCTGCGTCGCGCACCGGGATCACACGATCGTCCTTGCCCCACACGACGAGCGTCGGGACGGCGATCTCGGGCAGGCGCTCGCGCAGGTCGTAGCCGACCGTCGCCCGTAGCGCCGGAGCGAATCCCGGCTTGCCGGCGCCCTTGATCAAACCTTCGCAAGCGAGGTCGGCGTCGAGGCGCTGGGGGTAACGCGCCACGAGCGCCAAGCCGAGAGCGCGTGCCCGCCGCCGACGAGCTACGTGGCGGTGGAAGCGCCCACCGTAGACGCCGACCAAGCGCACGACGGTTCCCACCGCGACCGCCGGCCACACCTTCACCGTCGCGCTCGACACGCCGGCGGGCGAGACGAGCACCAGGCCCTGCACGCGCCCGGGCTCACGGAGCGCGAGCTCGGCTGCGATCAGGCCACCCATCGAGTTCCCGCAGACCACGTAGCGATCGAAGCCGAGCGCCGCGCAAAGGCGCGCCACCACGCTCGCGTAGTAGGGGATCGAGACGGTGCCGTTCGCGGGCAGCGGCGAGCGTCCGAAACCGGGTAGGTCGAGGGCCACCGCGGGACGCTCGAGGGCCGTCGCCGGCAAGTTCTCGAGCCAGTTCTGCCACTGGCCGGAAAGCCCATGGACGAACACCACGGGAACCGCGCCATCCCGACGCTGCGGAGGATCGAGACGCACATAGTTCACGGGCGTGCGCCCGATGCGCACGCGGGCGAGATGGCGGGCCCAATCGACGGTGCGCCAGTTGGGCTCGGCTGTGAGACCGTAGTCGTCAGGTCCGCGCACGACGCCGCCGTCGCTCACAGGTCCGCCCTCCTTAACGGTTGACACGCGCTGTAAAGCTATCGCCTCGTGCAGCAAGTGGGCGGCGCACGACCTACCCGCACCGCTGCCGGCCGACGACAAGGCAGTGGCTCTGGCGCCGGTTAGATCCCGATCTTGGCACCGACTTGGTGGCTTCTCCCTAGGGTGTCGCAGCGGATGCGGATCGCTCTCGACATCGACTCGACCCTCCACGACTACTGGACCGTGCTGGCGCGGATCGCGCGTGCGCGCTACGGAATCGATCTCCGCTACGAGGAGCAGCGCGACTGGCACATTCCCGCACTCGCCGGCGACGCGCTCGTGCACTGTGTCGAGGAGAGCCACTCCGACGAGAACATCCTCGCTGCCGAGCCCTATCCGGGTGCCGTCGAGACAGTCCGCGCTTGGAAGGAACGTGGTCACTGGATCCACGTCACTAGCCACCGCCGCCCGACCGCGGCCGAGGCCACCGCGCGCTGGCTCGCCCGCATCGGCCTGCCCTACGACGACCTCCACTGCTCGTTCGACAAGGTTTCGCGCTGTGTCGAGCTCGGCATCGATCTGCTTGTCGACGACAGCCCTGTGAACCTTGTGCGGGCGCATGCCGCCGGTATTCGCGTTGCGACGATCCTCCACCCTTGGAACGAGGAGGTCGTAGCCGAGCACGGGTTCACCGCCGCACGCGACTGGGCCGAGTTGCGCGCGAAGCTCGAGCCGCTGCTCGAGCCCTAGTCCGCGGTGGTCCGTGTGCGCCGGCGCGCGGGCATGCGAGAATCGCCGTGATGCCGCGCAGCGAAGTCGACGGCCGAGCGCCCGCGCGCCGCCGCCCGGTGGTTCCGGCAGAGAAGCTCCCGACCCGCCTGCCTGCGGCTGCGCATAGGTTTCTCCCGGGCATCGAGCCAGCGCGCGATGTCGACGATTGGGGGCGCTCGCAGCGGCTCGAGCAATTTTTCGACGACACGCTCGGCGATCTGCTCTACGACCTGTGGTTTCGCGTCGAGGCGAGCAACGTCGACCTTCTGCCCAGCGGTGGAGCCCTCCTTTTGAGCCATCGCGCGGGATCGCTCGCGCCACACGCGGCGATGCTGTCGCGCATCGTGCGGGAACGGTTCGGCCCGTCGCGGCGTTTGTACGTGCTGCACGAGCCCGATCTGCGCGCGGTTCCCGCGCTCGGCGCGATCCTTTCGCGCTTCGGCTGCGTTCCTGCCCAGCGCGCCAACGTCGAGCGCCTGCTTGTCGACGAGGGCGCGTTCGTCCTCGCCTTCCCGGAACCGGTGGCGGCAGCCCACAAGCCGCTCGCGCGGCGCTACCGCCTGGCCCGCTTCACCGAGGTCGACGCGCTCGCCACCGCTCGTGCCGCAGGAGTTCCGGTGCTCGGCGCGGCTGTGCTCGGGGTTGAGGAGGCGAACCCGACGATCCTCGCACGGCCACGCCTTCCCGCGCCGCTGCGATCGGTGCGGCGCCGTGTCGGGCGACTCTCCCGCCGCTTTCCCGCCGCTGTGCGTGCGCTCGGGCGTCTGCCCCTCGTGCAGATGGCCTTTCTACCCGCCAAGATGCGCGTCGAGTTCGTCGCTGTTCCCGACCCGGGTGTCGCGCTCGCGACGCGTGACTACGCCGAGCTGGTGCGCGCCGCGATCGAGCAGCGCCTTGCCGACATGCTGGCACGAAGACATTCGGTTTGGACGGGATAGCCCGCGAGCGATCGGTCAAACTCGAAGGGGTCTAGGAGGTCCAGGTCGTGAGCTCGCGGCGCGTACTCGTCACCGGTTTGTCCAGCTACTGGGGTGGGCGCCTGGCGCAGGCGCTGGAGCGCCACCCCGCGATCGAGGCGATCGTCGGCGTCGATGTCGAGGAGCCGCACGTCGAGCTCGAGCGCACCGAGTTCGTTCAGGTGGGAGCCGACCACGCGCTGCTGCGGCGGATCGTCGAAGCGGCGCGCATCGACACCGTCGTCGACACGCGGTTGATCGTCGACTCGTGGGGTGTGAGCGCCGGCGAGCTCCACGACCAGAACGTCGCCGGGACAATGAACATCCTCGCCGCCTGTTCGGGCCCCGGGTCGCCCGTGCGCAGGCTCGTGTTCAAGTCGTCGGCGCACTACTACGGATGCCACCAGGACGATCCCGCCTTCTTCGACGAAGGAATGCCGCGCACCCATCCGCCCGAGACCACCCTCGAGCGCGAGATCCTCGAGGCCGAGGCGTCGGTCGCCGATTTCGCCGAGCAACGTCCCGACGTACGGGTGGCGCTCTTGCGCTGCACGATGGTTCTCGGTCCCGACATCGACACCTCGCACGCGCGGCTGTTTTCGCTGCCTGTGGTGCCGATGATCCTGGGTTTCGACCCGCGCTACCAGTTCGTGCACCAAGACGACGTTGTGCGGGCGCTCGAGCACGCGACGGTCAACGATCTCCATGGCATCTACAACGTCGCCGCCGACGGTGTCCTTGTGCTCAGCGAGGTCGCGGGTCTGTTGGGCAAGCTGCCCGTCCCGATCCTGCCGCCGTGGGGCACGTCCCTTGCGACGACGCTGCTGCGCCGCCTCGGTGTGCCCGTGACGCCGGAGATGCTGCGCCTGTTGCGTTTCGGGCGCGGCCTCGACAACCGACGGCTCAAAGCGACTGGCTTCCACTACCGCTACACGTCGCGCGAGACCGTGCTGAAGTTCGCCGAGCACCTCCGCCTGCACCCGATCGTCCGCGCGATGCAGGAGCCTTACCGCTACGAGCGGGCGGTCGAGGAGTTCTTGCGCTGGAGCCCCTACGTCAAGCGCCCGCACGGTCCCGAGGAACAGCTGCGCGCGCGGATCGCCGCGCTCGAGACGACCGTGGGCGAGCTCGAGCGCCGGTTGCGGGCCGGTGCCTCGCCGGCGGGCGGGGCGCGCCGCAGGCGCAGAAGGGAGGCCGACCCAGAAGGGGCCGACGACAAGGCGCCTGTAGGAAAGGCGTCGGTCGCTGTCGAAGACGGCGAGCGGTGACGAGCGGCGGAAAGCGCGGGTACGGCAGTATTTCGGAGGAGGATCACCCGCGCCGTTCCGACCGAGGCGGCCTGCGCCGCCCGGGCGGTGGCGTGCCGAGCCGTGCGCTCGGACGAGCCGTGCTGGCGGCAGCCGTCGGCACTCTCTTGCTCCTCGTCGGGATCGCCTACGCCTACGACCGCCACAGTCGCGACACGATTGCCACAGGTGTGCGTGTGGCCGGGGTGGACCTGGGTGGGCTCGACCGGTCCGACGCGGCAGTGCGGCTGCGCGCCCGCACGGCCACTGTCCGCCCGCGGATCGTCTTGACCCTGGGAGCGCAGCGCATCGTCGTCGACGCGCGCCGCGACCTGCGCTGGCGCCCGGACGTCGGGGCGATGGTGAGCGACGCGCTCGCGCGCAGCCGAAGCGGTGGTGTCGCGGGGCGCTTGTGGCGCGCGGTGCGCGGGGCGCGCGTTGACGCCGACCTTCCGCTGCGCGCCGCGTGGTCACAAAGCGCTGTCGACCGGACGGTGCGACGCGTAGCCGAGCGTTTCGATGTCGCTCCGCGCGATGCCGAGCTCGTCTTTCCGTCGCTCGCTCGCATCCCGCACCGCGACGGCCGCACGGTCCGACGGCGGGAGCTTGTGCGCGCGATCGACGACGCCCTCGCCCGCGGCCGTGTCGTCGCGCGGATCGCGGTGCCGGTGCGCGTGCGCAAGGCGCGCACGACGCTCACCGACCTGCCGAACCGCTGGCCACTTTTGATCGTCGTCGACCGATCGGCGTTCACCCTGCGCCTCTACGACCACCTTCGACTCGTGCGCAGTTACCCGGTCGCGATCGGCGCGGTCGGCTACGACACTCCGACCGGCCTGTACCGCATCCAGAGCAAGGCGGTGAACCCCGCCTGGCACGTTCCCCGGCGCCCCTGGGCTGGCGACCTTGCCGGCAAGGTGATTCCGCCCGGTCCCGACAACCCGATCAAGGCGCGCTGGCTCGGTTTCTACGACGGAGCCGGCATCCACGGCACCGACGCCGTCAGCTCGATCGGCAGCCGCGCATCGCACGGCTGCGTGCGCATGCGCATCCCCGACGTGATCGATCTCTACGACCGGGTTCCGGTGGGAACCCCGATCTACATCGGTGGCTGAGCGGCTCGACGAGCGCTGGACCGCGTTGCTGGCGCGCTTCGACCGCGACCTCGCCGCCGCCGGCGTCAGCGGCCGCACGCGCCGCGAGTACCTGCGCGACGTCGGCGAGCTGGCGGCGTGGGCAGCACGGAGAGGGCTCGCGGCGTACGACCTCGACCACCGCAAGCTGCGCGCGTTCGCCGGCCACCTCGCCGAACGGCGGCTCGCGCGCAGCTCGCTAGCGCGCAAGCTGTCGGCGGTCCGCAGCTTCTACGCCACGCTCGTCCGCCGCGACGAGCTGCGCGCGAATCCCGCCGAGCTTGTGCCCGCACCGAAACGACGTCCCTCGCTCCCGCGTGCGCTCCCGCGCGGACAGGTCGAACGCCTCCTCGATGCCGCACCGGCCGGCGGGCCGCTGGCGTTGCGCGACCGCGCGCTGTTCGAGCTGGCTTACGGCGCCGGCCTGCGCGTGGGGGAGCTTGTGGCCCTCGACGTCGACGCGATCGACTTCGACCGCGAGCAGCTGCGCGTAGAGGGCAAGGGGGGGCGCACCCGGATCGTGCCGGTAGGCGAGGTAGCGCAGCGTGCGCTGCGCTCCTGGCTCGACCGGGGCCGTCCGCAGCTTGTGGCCGATCGACGCGAACGGGCTTTGTTCGTCTCGCAGCGCGGCAAGCGGCTCTCGCCCAGCGACGTTCGTCGCCGGCTGGCGCAAGCGGCGCGCCGCGTTGGGATCGCCGTGACACCACACGCGCTTCGCCACTCCTACGCCACTCATCTCCTCGAGGGCGGTGCCGATCTCCGGGTCGTGCAGGAACTTCTCGGCCACGCCTCGATCCGTACCACTCAGATCTACACTCGGTTAGAGTCGGCACGCTTGCGTGACGCGTACCGGCGCGCTCACCCCCGGGCCTGACCCTTCTTCTCGGACACCGAGACACACGTTGGAGACAAACCTCAAGGAGATCGAGCTTCGCGAGCTCTGGCGCCGCTACAAGGAGCACGGCGACGAGCAGGCGCGCGAGCGTTTGGTCCTCGCCTATGCGCCGCTCGTCAAGTACGTGGCTGGCCGCATGGCCAGCGGACTACCCGCGCACGTCGAAGAAGCCGACCTGATCAGCTACGGGCTTCTCGGTCTCATCGCGGCGATCGAGCGCTACGAGCCCGAGCGCGAGATCAAGTTCGAAACCTTCGCGATCACCCGCATCAAGGGCTCGATCATCGACGAGCTGCGGTCGCTCGACTGGGTTCCGCGCTCGGTGCGGGCCCGTGCTCGCGAGATCGAACGGGTCAACGCCAAGCTCGAGAACCAGCTTCAGCGACCGCCGACCGACCAAGAAATGGCGGACGCGCTCGGCATTAGCGTCGAAGAGTTCCAGGAGTCGCTGCTGCAGATCTCGAACTCGTCGATCGTCGCTCTCGACGAGCTGTGGACGGTGTCGGACTCCTCGGGCGACCAGGTCTCCCTGCTCGACACGCTCCAGGACCCGAGCGCGGTCGACCCAGCGCAGGAGATGGACACCGCCGAGATGAGGGACCGTCTGGCCGAAGCCATCTCCCGCCTACCCGAGCGCGAGAAGCTGGTGATCGCGCTCTACTACTACTACGAGAACCTGACGCTGCGCGAGATCGGCGAGGTCCTCGGGGTCACCGAGTCGCGCGTCTCGCAGCTCCACACCAAGGCGGTGCTGCGCCTCAAGTCTCGCTTGCAGGGCGAGAGCGAGCACGACGACTGACCGCTACCGGCTCCGCTACCGGGCGGCGCGCCGCTGTCGCGCCGCCCGATCGTCGTGTGTTCGTGCAGCGAGCGCCCGTGCTGACTAGGCTCAACTCGAGGGAGTGAGCTTGCGGTCCGCGGCCGCCGGTCGGCGGCGCGGGAAAGGAGGAGGCGTGGTGCTCGAGGACCCGCGGCGGATTCGCAACGTCGCGCTCGTTGGCCACCGGGGCAGCGGCAAAACGTCGCTTGCCGAAGCCTTGCTCTACGAGGCCGGTGCGACCGAGCGGCTGGGCTCGGTGGACGAGGGCACGACGGTCTGCGACTCGCAGCCCGACGAGCGGGCGCGGGGGATGTCGATCTCGGCGGCGCTCGCGCAGTTCCGCTGGCGCGGCCACAAGATCAACCTGATCGACACGCCCGGCGAACCGAGTTTCGTGGCCGATGCGCTAGCCGCGCTGCGGGTCTGCGAGACCGCGGTGTTCGTGGTGAACGCCGTGATGGGTGTCGAGGTGACGACCGAGCGGCTGTGGCACCATGCCGAGGAGCTCGGCCTCGCTCGCCTCGTCTTCGTGAACATGCTCGACCGCGAGCGCGCCGACTTCGAACGCGTGCTCGACGAGCTCAAGGAGCGTTTCGGTGCCCACGTCGTCGCCACCGAGATCCCGATCGGTAGCGAGCACGATTTCGGCGGCGTTATCGATCTGATCGACATGCGCGCGTTCGTAGCCACCTCGCAGGAGCGGGGGGCTACGCGCGAGGAGGCGATCCCCGATCAGCTGCGCGATCGCGCCGAGAACTACCGCGAACGGCTGATGGACGAGGTCGCGGAGATCTCGGACGAGCTGATGGAGCGCTACCTGGAGGGGGAGGAGATATCCCACGACGAGATCGTCGCCGCGCTCGAACAGGGCGTCAGCGCCGGACGTATCTTCCCCGTCGCTCTCGGTGCCGCGACGCGCAACATCGGCACGGCACGTCTGCTCGACGCGCTCGTCGAAGACCTGCCCTCGCCGGCCGAGAAGGCTCCGCCCGAGCCAGTCGCGGGGGCGCCGCTCGCCGGGCGTGACGACGTTCCGGCCACCGCCTTCGTGTTCAAGACGCTCGCCGATCCCTATGCGGGAACCCTGAACCTGCTGCGCGTCTTCGACGGCACGCTCGAGTCCGAGAGCCAGCTCCTCAACTCGCGCACAGGGCGCCGCGAGCGCGTCGGACAGCTCCTCGAGCTGCTCGGCAAGAACGCCGAGCCTGCCGACCGTGTCGGTCCCGGCGATATCGCCGCGGTGGCGAAGCTCAAGGACACCCACGTCGGCGACGTGCTCACCGCCCGCAGCGAGCCCGTCGTGATCACGATGCCGCCGCTGCCCCGCCCGGTCATGGCGTTCGCTGTCGAGCCGCACTCGCGCGCCGACGAGGACAAGGTCACGGGCGCGCTGGCACGCCTCTGCGAGGAGGACCCCACGCTCGACGTCCACCGCGACGAGCAGACCGGCGAGCTGATCGTGGCGGGGCTCACGCCGATGCACGTGGAGGTGGTGGTCGGTCGCCTCAAGGAGCGCTTCGGCGTCGAGGTCGATCTGAAACCTCCGCGCGTTCCCTATCGCGAGACGATCACGCGCACGGCACGCGCCCACGCGCGCCACAAGAAGCAGACCGGTGGCCGCGGTCAGTTCGCCGACTGCCACATCGTGATCGAGCCGCTCGGTGCCGACGGCGGTTTCGAGTTCGTCGACGAGATCCGCGGCGGTGTGATCCCGTCGCAGTTCATCCCGGCGGTCGAGAAGGGTGTCCGCGAGGCGATGCGCGCCGGCGTGGTAGCCGGCTATCCGGTGCAGGGCGTGCGCGTGCGCGTCGTCGACGGCAAGCACCATCCTGTCGACTCGTCGGAGATCGCTTTCAAGATCGCCGGCTCGATGGCCTTCAAGCAGGCGATGGCGGAGGCGGGTCCGGTGCTGCTCGAGCCGATCATGGCGGTTTCGATCACGGTGCCCGAAGCGTGCGTCGGCGACGTGATCGGCGACCTCAACGCGCGCCGCGGTCGACCTTTGGGGATGGAGCCGCGCGCGGGCACGACCGAAATTCGTGCCGAGGTGCCGATGGCGGAGATGCTCAACTACGGCGCCGATCTGCGCTCGCTCACCGGTGGGCGGGGCGACTATGCGATGGACCTGGCTCGCTATGAGCAGGTGCCCGCCCAGATCGCGCGTCGCATCGCCGCGGCCCAGGAGACGCAGGCGGTGCCTGCTCAAGCCCGCTAGTGCGGCCATCCCGCCGCACGCCGAGCGTCGGACGGCATCGCGCCGCGGCGCCCGTATCATCAGCGCCCGATGGAACGCGACCTGCGACCCGCCGACGACTACGCCCGTTGTGCGCTGTGCGGGCGCACGATCCTGAAGGGCGAGCGGGTCGAGCGCTACCTGCGCGAGCCGGTGCAGGGGGCAGCGGTCGAGACGGTCTGCGAGCTCTGTCACTCCCGTGCGCGCGCCTACGGCTGGGTTCGCGCCGACGACATCGCTGATCTGCCGTTGCCACCGGCAGGAAGGACGCGCGGCCGCCGCACCTGGTTGCGCCGGCTTTTCGCTCGCCGGCGCGGCGGCGTGAGCGGCGAGGCGGCGCACGAGCTCGGCGCGGGAGTGCCGGCGCCGGACGCGCCAGCCCCTGCGCCCGCTGCGAGCGGCGCCACGAACGGCAGCAACGCCACGGACGCCAATGGCAGTGCGGCGGCGCACCCTACGACCGGTAGTTCCGTGAGTGTCGGGCAGGGCGGTGTGACCGTGAGCCACGGGCCGCGCCAGCGCGCCCTGCGCGGCGAGGGCGAGCACCGCCACGTGCGGGCCGTTCCGGCGGCCGAACCAGCGCGGATCGAGCGCGCTCTCGAGCTGTTCGCGGCGAGCGACCACTGCCGCACGATGGCGGGCATCGCGCGGGCGCTCGGCGAGGCGCAGGTGGCTGCGGTCGCGAGCGCGAGCTCGCCGGCGCTGGTCGATGTGGTGGTCGCGTGGGAACTTTCGTGGTATCGCTTTCGCATCGACCTCGGTAGCGAGCGGGATCCCGTAGAGCTCGTTGAACGAGGCGACGAGATCAGCGAACTGCCCACCGAGCTGCGAGCGTGGAACGCCTCGCTCGACGCTGCGGGGAACGTCTTCGCCGCTGCCTAGGTCGAGCGGATCGCGAGGCGACCGCATTCCGTCCCCACTCGAGAACCCAGCCAGCGATCAGGAGCGCAAGCGAACGATGCCGATCTACTGCGTCGTGCCTCGTCAACTCGCCGACCAGCTGTACGACAGGCTGGTCGAGTACTACCGCGACGACCCCAACGTCGAGGTGATCGTCGATCGCCGCCGTGGCGGCGAGCCGGGCCCCAAGCCGTCCGACCGGGGTCGGCGGCGGCGGCGCGTACCGGGCACGTTCCCGCCGATCGACGTTCCCGGCGCCCGCTCGTGACGGCGGGCGCGGAGGCGCGCGGTCGCACGGCCGCCGCTGCGCAGCACACGTCGGCCGGGTCGCCGGCGCTGGTCGTCAAGTTCGACGGCGGCGCCCGCGGCAACCCGGGGCCAGCGGCGGCCGCCGCTGTCGCCTTCACGCCCAACGGGCAACGTGTCGCCGAGCGGGCGGCGACGCTCGGCCACGCGACCAACAACGTCGCCGAGTACCGCGGTCTGCTGCTCGGGCTCGACCTGGCCCGCGAGCTGGGCGCGCGCGAGGTCGAGTTGGTGTGCGACTCGGAGCTCGTCGCCAAGCAGCTGCGCGGCGAGTACCGGGTCAAGAACCCCAGGCTGCGCCCGCTGTGGGAGGAGGCCCACCGGCGCCTGCGTGCGTTCGATCGCTGGACGGTCCGCTCCGTTCCTCGCGCCGAGAACAGCGAACCCGACGCACTCCTCAACCGCGCTCTCGACGCTTCCCGGGAAGGTTCTTCGCACAGCTAGTGCCCAATCTCGCCAAGGGTCGCGCGCGACCTCGCCCGCGACATCCGACTGATAGCGTTCGCTGCGATGCGTTTTTCGAGCTTTAGTGCCCGCACCGTCGTCGTCGCTCTCCTTCCCGCCCTCGCTGCGTTCGCAGCTGCCTGCGGCAAGTCCGAGGAGGAAAAAGCCCGCGAGAACGTGGACGCGTGGTTGCAAGCCGTTGTCGACGGCGACGCGAAGCGCTACTGCGAGCTGCTAGCCGAGCGATCGAAGCGACCGTTCGAACGCCAGGGTGGCTGCGAGAAGGTCGCGAAACAGGTCTTCGACTCGCCCGCCGGACGCTTCACCAGCGGTGTCGCCAACGTTCTCGCCAAGGCCGAGAAGAAGGATGTGACTGTCGACGGCGACACCGGTCGTGCCCGCATCGTGTTCGAAAGCGGCGGCCAGACACGTGACGTGACGCTCGAGCTGCGCAAGGAAGACGGCAAGTGGCGTGTGCTGTCGGCGCCAGCGGCGACCACCAACACGGGTGGCTCTACCGGCTCCAATAGCGGCTCCTCGTCGACTACCGGTCCCGGTACGGCCGGTACCGCGACGACCGGAACCACGGGCACTGGGACGACACGCTGAGGCCGCGTGTGGCCCCCTACCGGCTCGGCCGCTTCGCGGCGCGTTCCCGTCGATCCCCGTCGTCGACCAGGAGCTGCGCTGACGTGCGCGGGTGGGAAGGCGCTACCGCTGCGCTTGTCGCCTCGGGCGGCTCCAGCTAGGAGTGCGGCAGTGCCGGACACTGTGTCCGCTTCCCTGGCCGTGCGCGGCGGAAGGGACGAAAGCAATAGGAGCGGATACGAGAGGAGAGCGGCTGAGGGGACTCGAACCCCCGACCTTCTGCATGGCAAGCAGACGCTCTAGCCAACTGAGCTACAGCCGCGTGTGGCGCGCATTATAGCCCCGTAGCCCTGCGTCTCCCGACGCTAGATTTCGGTCTCGCGGCGCCGTGGCGGAGTGGCTACGCAAGGGCCTGCAAAGCCCTGGACCCGGGTTCGATTCCCGGCGGCGCCTCTTGGTCGTGCGCGGCCGCTCCATGAGACCGGCTCGGCAAGTCCGGGCATCGGGCGAGCGGCTCGCCCAGTGCCACGCACCGCCGCGCTCGACCGCCTAGGATCGCGAGTGCGAGCGAGAGGAGGGAGGAGCGATGGCGACAAGCCCGCTGCGCGCCGATGAGCTCGAGCGCGAGCTCGAGCAGCTCTTGAGGCGCGACGTGTTTCCACCGCCCCAGGAGTTCCGTGCAGGCGCGATGGTGCGTGACGACACGCCATGGCGCGAGGCCGAGCGTGACCCTGTGAGCTGGTGGGAGCGCCAGGCGCGCGAACTGCTCGAGTGGAGCGAGCCGTGGCAGCGTGCTCTCGACGACTCGAACCCGCCCTTCTACCGCTGGTTCGTCGGTGGCCGGCTGAACGCCTGTTACAACGCGCTCGATCGCCACGTGGCGGCCGGTCGCGGCGACCGTGTCGCCTTCCACTGGCGTGGCGAGGAAGGTGAGGAGCGCGATGTCACCTACGCCGAGCTCTTGCACGACGTCGAGCGGCTGGCGACGGTGCTCCGCGAGCGCGGGATCGCTCCCGGCGATGTCGTCGGCATCTACCTGCCGATGATCCCCGAGGTGGCCGTCGCGATGCTCGCCTGCGCACGCATCGGCGCGGTCCACAACGTGGTGTTCGGCGGCTTCTCGGTCGAGGCGCTGCGCGACCGCCTGCACTTCTCGGAAGCGAAGGCTCTGATCTGCGCTGACGGTGCGCGCCGCAAGGGGCGCAAGGTCGCCGTCAAGGCAGCGGTCGACCGCATTCTCGACGACCTGCCCGCGCTGCAAACGGTGATCTGCGTGCGCCACACGGGCGATGCGGCGCCGATGCGTCCGGACCGTGACCTGTGGTGGCACGAGGCGCTGCGCGCAGCGGGGCCCACCCCGGCCGAGCCGCTTGACGCCGAGCACCCGCTCTTCGTTCTCTACACGTCCGGCTCGACAGCTAAGCCCAAGGGAGTCCTGCACACCACCGGCGGCTACCTCACCGGTGTCGCCTGGACCCAACGGCACGTCTTCGACCTGCGCGACGACGACGTCTACTGGTGCACCGCCGACGTCGGCTGGGTCACGGGGCACTCCTACATTGTCTACGGGCCGCTCTTGGCGGGAGCGACCTCGGTGATGTTCGAGGGGGCGCCCGACTATCCCGACAAGGACATCTGGTGGGAGATCTGCGCGCGCTACGGCGTGACGATCTTCTACACCGCGCCTACCGCTATTCGCACCTGCATCAAGTGGGGCGTCGAGTACCCGTTGCGTCACGATCTCTCGTCGCTGCGCCTGCTCGGCAGCGTCGGCGAGCCGATCAACCCGAAGGCGTGGCTGTGGTACTGGCGGGTGATAGGCGGTGGGCGCTGCCCGATCGTCGACACCTGGTGGCAGACCGAGACCGGCCACATCCTGATCGCTCCACTGCCAGGGGTGACGCCGCTCAAGCCCGGGTCGGCGACCCGTCCCCTGCCGGGAATCGACGCTGCCGTCGTCGACGACGCCGGGCGCGAGGTCGAGCCGGGTCAGCAGGGGTATCTCGTCCTGCGCCGACCCTGGCCCGGAATGCTGCGCACGCTGTACAAGGATCCTGACCGGTTCGTCGAGACTTACTTCTCGCGCTTCGGGCGCGAGACGTACTTCGTCGGCGACGCCGCTCGCCGCGACGAGGACGGCTACTTCTGGGTCGTCGGGCGCGTCGACGATGTCGTCAACGTCTCCGGCCACCGCCTGTCGACCGCCGAGGTAGAGTCGGCGATCGTCGCCCATCCCAAGGTCGCCGAGGCCGCTGTGATCGGGCAGGCCGACGAGCGCACCGGCCAGGCGATATGCGCGTTCGTGACGGTGGAGGCGGGCGTCGAGCCCGACGAGCGTCTCGCCGATGAGATCCGTGCCGGCGTCGCCGAGCGGATCGGCAAGCTCGCGCGCCCGGCGCGGATCATCTGGGCGAACGACCTGCCGAAGACACGGTCGGGCAAGATCATGCGCCGGCTGTTGCGCGACATCGCCGAGGGGCGAGCGCTCGGCGACGTGACGACGCTGCGCGACCCGGCGGTGGTCAAGCAGCTCGAAGCCAAGGTACGCGAGCTGCGGGCGGTCGACAGCGGCTAGCAACCGCCCGACACCCTCGGGAGCGGCCAGCCCGGCCGGTCCGCGGGGCTGGCCACGCGATCGCGAAGTCGCGGGGTGCATGCCCGCCGCAGCCTCACTCTCTTTCTGTCAGCGTTGCTATTCTCGCGCCTCGCGGGGGCCGTTAGCTCAGCTGGGAGAGCGCCGGCTCGACAAGCCGGAGGTCGCTGGTTCGAGCCCAGCACGGCCCACTTCTGCGAGGGAATGCTGCGACGGGCCTTGTGCCCGCGAGGCGGGACTTTCGTCGCCCGGTCTTGACATCTCTCTCTCTCTCGTTTATTGATTTGCGCCGCAAGGTTCAGTTCTGGTTTAGAGGAGGTTTTCGGTGATGGTTTCTCGCTCGCGTGCGGTTTGTGTTGCGGTGTGTGTGTCGGTGGTTGCCGCTGGCGGGTTCGCGGCGCAGGCGGGGGCTGGCACCGAGGCTTCGGGTGTGACGCCGGCGGGGGCGGTGTCGGAGCTTCGGGCGGCGGCGCCGGAGGTTTTGGCGCAGGCGCCGCGGGTTGAGGTTGGTGGAGAGACTTTTGATCCTGCGCTTCGCCGAGAAGGTTCGGGTTTCACGCTTGAGGGCGCTGGGGTTGATGCGCGGGTGTCTGGGAGCGCTGGGGGCGGGTTTGCGCTTGAGGGTGAGGGCGAGAGCCCGGATCTTGTGGTGAGGCCGCAGGGTGTCGACCCGGGCGCTGACCCGGGGGTGCGGGCTGGTGACGCGGTTGTTTTCGCGAACACCCAGCCGGGCGCGGACCAGGTGGTGAAGGCGAGCGCGCTTGGTTTGGAGACGTTCGTGCAGATCCGCGGGCCCGAGTCCCCCACCGATTACAGCTACACCGTCGATCTGCGGGGGGAGGGGCAGCGGCTTGTTTTGCTCGACTCGGGGGCGGTCGCTATCGTCGACCCCGATGGCGACGCGGTGGCGGTCGCATCCCCACCGCAGGCCCATGACGCGAACGGAAACCCTGTGCCTGTGACAGCGAGCGTTAGCGGCAGCACCCTCACCCTGCATGTGCCCCACACCGCGGGTGATTGGGCATACCCGATCGTCGTGGACCCGTTCTGGGGGTGGGTGAAGGGCGCTGCGCGGTTTGCGGGGAGGTTGCTTGTCCCGGCTGCGCGTGCGTATCTGTGTGTCGATTCCGTGGCGGGCTTTGTTAGGCGTCCGTCGGTCAAGCGGGGAGCGCAAGCTGTCGTGCTGTGCTTGCTGTAGGGGCTGTGTAGGCACCCTGGGTTGTGGGACGGTTTGGCTGCGATGGGTCGCGCTCGACGATTGGGTGGCAGCGAAACCGTTTTTGGAGGTTGGCGCGCGCTGGGGTCGTTGGGGGTCGTGCGGTCTCTTATAGAGGTTGTGGTGTTTTTTGCCGCGGCGGTGGCGGTGCTCTACGTGGGTATCGTCGAGTTGGAGGGGTTGGTGGGGCTGGTGTTGTGTGCCTTGGCCGCCTTGGCGCTTTTGGGGAGGGCGATGTTTGGCGCGGCTGAGGTTGTCCTTTGGCGGAAAGCTCGGGTGGGGCGAAGGAGCGGTGCCCCTGAGGGCGGGATGGTTGCCCCAGTCGTCGGTGCGGGTCGGTGGATGAGGCGCTCGCTGCGGGGCGCGGCTGTTGCGCTGTTTGTCTCTGCGCTGTATGTGGGTACGAGTGGGCACGATCGGCCGTCTCGACTGGTGTTGTTGTTGGCGCTGAGTGTGGGAGCAGCGGATTGCGTTTTGGGCGTGCGCGACGCGCTGTCGCGAAGTAGTTAGGGCGATGCATGGACCGCACAGGGTGAGTAGCGGGATTGGATGTTGTAACAGCGCTGCGCTGTGAGGCAACCCCCACGTCTGCCGGCAGGGGGCGTACCCCATCGTCGTGACCCAATGGCGGGGGTAGGTGAAGAGGCTGTTGCACGATGCGTCGGGCTGTGTGGTGTATGCGGTTGCGGCGGCTGGGGGCATGAAGGCGCTCGGGTGGTTCGGGCCCTGGGGTAGGGCGGTTGCTGCCGCCGCTGCTGCCTCTTAGTACGCCTGGACGAGGTACAGGACACTCGATCGGCTCGTCGCTCGCTTCCGGTTCGCTGCGGTCGGGCTTGTGCTCCCCGTGTTGGTGCACGTGGTGGCGGGTGCTCCGCCGCTCGTGGCCGGCTCGCTAGGGTTGCTCGCCGGTTGGACGGTTGAGTGGGTGGTGGCTGCGCGGGACGGGGTGTCGTACCTGTCGGTAAAGAGAGGAAGTGTGAGGGGTGTCGAGCGGCTGTTTGCGGACGCCCTCGCTATGTGTGGTCTGGTCGCTCCGGTCTTAGTGAGGGGGTCTCTGGCCCGATCGGGAGTGGACTCGTTTACAGCGTTGTAGGGAGGTCTCGCGCTGATTACTGTTGTAGGCGCGCGCGCCCAATATGCTCTCGGCGAGGGTCGGCCGAGTGGTACGGGTGGTACGCACAGAGAGCTCGGACAACGACCTTCGTGACAGCTACCCCAGCGTGAACCTCAGCTCTGTCGCCACTGTTGAGTCACTGAGCAGCCGTGGGAATGTTTCGTCTTGCCAGGAGAGCCACCGGCAACAACCTCACACTGCACCTGCCCCACACCACCGGTGACTCGGCATAACCGATGTTCGTGGACCCAAAGCGGCTGCGCAAGGTGAGAAGAGGAGCATGCGCATGCGCTGCTTGGGGTATTAAGTGAGGCACGTTGCGGCGGTGGATGGGCTGGAGCAGCGCTTGTTTGCGGCAGCGGGATACCCGGCAGTTTGAAGCCCCTTTAGGGATCAGGCACTGTATCGAAGTGATCGCAAGTGTAGATTTTATCGGGCTTCACTAGGAAGGGTCACACAGTGCTTACCTGAAACAAATAGTTTACTGATCGTAGTCTTAATCGTCACGCCCCTGCGTCTGGCTGACGTGCTCGGGCAGGGCTCTAAGCTGCAAGACGTACAACTCGACCCCGGCGAAAGCTGCGCCGAGCGCAGCTCGCCGCCCCCGCCCTTGCCGAAGATCCCGCCGATCAAGCTCGCCGTAGCGATCAGGTCGGTGACCTTCCACGGTTCCGGACCGAGCGGCCGCCCAATCGCCGCGTATTCAGCTGGCAACTTGCGCAGCGGGTCGAGCCGCGCCTCGTCGATGTACGCGTTGATGCCGGCGACGTAGGCGCGGGCGTCCTCCTGTAGGCGCCGCCCAGCGTCGCGGTAGAGGTCGTCGCCGAGCTCGAACTGCCGCTCTAGATCCGCCTCGGTGTACGGGGCGTTACGCCACTGCTCGCGATCGAGCTCGCGGTTGCCGAGCGAACCCCCGACTAACGAGCTGAGCTGTGCGCGCCCCGCGTGACGCAATACGTCCATCACGAAGAGACGGTCCTCGGCAGCCACATAGCCGAGCCCGAACATCGCGGCGGCGCGGGTGCGAGCGTAGACGCGCGGCACGCCGAAGTGGCGGTCGCGCACGACGGTGACGTCTGGGCGCGGGTTGTAGACGCGCTCTGCCTCTCCTCGGCGCACGCCGAAGCTCGCGTCTTTGAAGTAGCGCTCGAGCTGGCTTGCGGTGAGGCCCGGAACGGCGTAGACGAGGTCGCCGTACATCGCCAGTTGGTGGTCGTAGTGGGGCGGGCGCGGTGCTCCCTCGCAACCTTGCGGACCGTTCGGCGGGCAGGCCAGCAGGAAGGGGGCGAGAGCGGGGGCGGGAGCCACCCCGTTCTGGCCCGGCGGCAAGACGTTGCGAAAGCCGCCGCCGTCGTTGGCGCGGTAGGGCGCGGGATGGGCAGCGCGAGCTGGCGCGCCGCTCACCGCTAGCGCCGCCACTAGCGTGCAAGCCAAAGTGACCCGCACGCGCGTGCGTGTGCGACGGTTGCTTCTCACCCCTGCCCGCGGCCACAGGCCGCGCGGCGCCTATAACCGCAGACGAGGCGCGGGGGAGGAGAGGTGGCGAACGGCGGCTGCGGCCTCTGATAGCGTCGCGACGCGAGAGCGAGACCTCCCAGCGATGCCGATCTTCAAACGCTCCGCCCACAGCGCGCGCGACACCGAGCTGTTCGACCTGCTCGAATCGGCTGCCGCCAACGTCAAGCGCGCGGCGGCGCTGCTCGAGGAGCTGCTCGGCAGCTTCCCGGACGCGCAGGAGCTCGCCCGCGCGATCCTGCTCTGCGAGCAAGAGGGCGATCGCATATCGCACACGATCTACCGGCACGTGGCGCAGTCGCCCCCGGGCGCGATCGACCGCCACGACGCCCACGCTCTCGCCGCGGCTCTCGACGACGTCGTCGACTATGTCGAAGAGGTCGCCGATTTCCTCGGTCTCTACAAGATCGAAGCGCCGATGGAGCAAGCGCAGCAGCTGGCGACTACCTTGCGCCAAGCGTGCGACGTGATCGAGCGTGCGCTGCCGAAACTGCGTAGCGGCGACGACTACTCGCACGAGACGGTCGAGATCAACCGGCTCGAAAACGACGGCGACCGGATCGTGCGCGAGGCGCTCGCGGCTTTGTTCGAAGGCGGTATCGACCCGATGGTGGTGATCCGCTGGAAGGACCTTTACGAGCGCCTCGAGGCGGCGATCGACGCCACCGAGCGGGTCGCGAACATCCTCGATGGCATCGCTCTTAAACAGCGCTGAACCGCTGTCGCGCGGCGGCGCGTCACCCGACCAGAGCGCGCAGGCAGCGCTCGCGGTCGTCGCCGTCGTTCCACGCGCCGACCGACACCCGCACAAGCCCACGACCGGGAATCTCGCGCACGACGACGCCGCGCGCGGCGAGCTCCGCGACCGCTGCCGCGGCGCGTTCGCTCGCCACGCTGACGAGCGTTGAGCGACCACGGGGTGCCACGCGCAGACCGCGTTCTCGCGCCCCAGCAGCGAAAGCGTCGGCGGCATCGCACGCCGCCTGCGCGATCTTCGCGCGACCCACCCTCTCGAGCTCGTCGAGTGCTGCCAGCGCCCAGGCGAGCAGAGGCGGGGCCGGGTCGACGGTGTCGAAACGGCGCGCATCGCGGTGCCAGCGGCGCGCTAAAGGCTCCACGGTGTCAGCGAGCGACTCGTAGCTCGGCCACGGCGGCTCGAGTTCGCGGACGAGCTCGCCGCGCACGTACAGGAAACCGAGCCCGTTCGGGCCGCACAGCCACTTCTGTGCCGGCGCAGCGTAGAAGTCGCAGGCAAGCGCCCGCACGTCCACCGCGATCGCGCCGAGCGCCTGGGCGCCGTCGTAGAGCAGCGGCACGCCGGTCGCCGCCAGGTCGGCGACCGGGGCGACCGCGCCGCTCACCCAGGACACGTGCGAGCAAGCGACGAGACGGGTGCGTGGTCCAACGGCGTTCGCGAGCTCGCGCAGGGGCGCGGTGCGAACTCTCACCCCGCGCGTGGCGGCAAGGCGCGCAAGGGGGGCGAGCAGGCCCGGGTGCTCCTCGTCGGAGGTCACGACCTCGTCGCCGGCGCGCAGCGGCAGGGCGGCGAGAGCGATGTTGATGCCGTCGGTCGTCGAACGCGTCAGCGCGACCTCGTCGGGAGCTGCACCGAGCCACTCGGCTGCCCGTGCGCGCAGGCGCGCTGCCGGTGCGCTCACCCAGCGCTCGAAGTAGGCCGCGCCCGAGCGCCCCGCCACCGTGGCGGCGTGGAGCGCCTCGCGCGCGGCGAGCTCGGCGGAAGCGGGAACCGGACCGTTCGTGCCCGTGTTGAGATAGGCGACGCCGCGCGCGAACACCGGGAAGCGTGCGCGCAACGCGGCAACACCGGTGCTCCACGTGTCGACCGGCGGCACGAGCGGTGATACTACGGCTCCCGTGATCGTCGAGCGCTCACTCCATCCCGACTGGTTGTCGTGCACCTACCTCGTCGCCCCCGCGGCCGACGGGCCGGCGCTCCTGATCGACGCTGGCGGCCCTGTCGAACCGCTCGTGCGGGCGCGCGAACGCCACCGGCTCGACGTGGTCGCGGCGCTTCTCACGCACCACCACCACGATCACGTTGCGGCGCTCGACGATCTGCGCGCCGCGCTCGGTTTCGAGCGCGCGCTCGCCCACCCGCTAGAAGCGGCGCGGATCGGCGGCGTCGAGGCGCTCAAGCCCGGCCGCCACGAACTTGCCGGCATCGCCTTCGGCGCGCTC